>CAZRGU010000271.1:0-5053 GCA_964599705.1 uncultured Ectothiorhodospiraceae bacterium
CGGTACTCGAACTTGTCGACCGCCTTCATCAGGCCGATGTTGCCCTCCTGGATGAGGTCCAGGAACTGCAGCCCGCGGTTGGTGTACTTCTTGGCGATCGAGATGACCAGCCGCAGGTTGGCCTCGACCATCTCCTTCTTGGCCCGGCGCGCCTTGGCCTCGCCGATCGACATGCGCCGGTTGATGTCCTTGATCTCGGCGATGGAAAGCGAGCAGGACTCGGCGATGGTCGCCAGGCGGCCCTGGATCTTCTTGATCTCGGCGGTGTGCTCCTTGAGCGCGTTGCCGTAGGGCAGGTTCTTGCGCGCATGCGCCCGGATCCAGTTGGGGTTGGTCTCGTTGCCGTGGAAGCCGGCGATGAAGGTCTTGCGCGGCATCCGCGCGTGGCGCACGCACAGGGTCATGATCGCGCGCTCGTGGGTGCGGATCCGCTCCACCGTGTTGCGCAGATTGGCGGTCAGCCGGTCGACCAGCTTCGGCACCAGCTTGAGCTCGAGGAACTGGTCGGTGAGCTGCGCGCGGATGCGCTCGGCCTGGGGCGAGCTCGAGCCGTGCTTGGCCGTCGCGGTGAGCAGCCGCCGGTAGGTGCGGCGCAGCTTCTTGAAGCGCTCGCGGGCCTCCTCGGGGTCGGGGCCGAGGTTGGCCGGCTCGTCGTCGTCATCGTCGCTCGCCGCCCCGGCCTGCTTGGCCGGCGGCGGGATGGTGTCGTCGTCGAGCATCGCCGGGTCGATGAAGGTGGTGACCACGTCGGTGAGCTTGACCTCGCCGGCCTCGACCCGCTCGTACTCGTCGAGCAGCATCTGGATGGTCGGCGGGAAGGCGGCCAGCGCCCGCAGGGCCTGGGTGAGGCCCTTCTCGATGCGCTTGGCGATGCGGATCTCGCCGGCCCGGGTGAGCAGGTCGACGGTGCCCATCTCGCGCATGTACATGCGCACCGGGTCGGTGGTGCGCCCGAACTCGCTGTCGAGGTTGGCGAGCGCGGCGGCGGCCTCGTCGGTCTCGTGCTCGTCGGCCTCGACCGGCCCGCCCATCAGCAGCAGGGTCTCCTCGTCCGGGGCGACCTCGTGGACCGAGATCCCCATGTCGTTGATCATGCTGATGATGTCTTCGATCTGCTCGGGGTCGACGATGCCCTCGGGCAGGTGGTCGTTGACCTCGTGGTAGGTCAGGTAGCCCTGATCCTTCCCCTTCGCAATCAGGAGCTTGAGCTGCGACCGCTGCTGGTCGATGTCGATCTTATTCATCAATTCTCCGCCTGCTTCGCCAGGACTGGGGTTGGCGAGGGAAACAGCCCTCCAGTATAGCCAAAGTTCACCGGGGATGCCCCCGGTCGCTCGCCTCTGCCCCTATTTGACAGTCTTTGCGGCGCTGGTTCTCCGCGCCGCCAGGCGCGCGAACTCCTGGCGCTCCGCCGGTTCGAGTCGGCCGCTCGCCGCGCGCTGCTGGAGCTCGCGGAAGCGGCGCTCGTCGGCCGCTCCGGCGAGGCGCTCGAGCCCGTCGAGGAACTCCCGCTCGAGGCCCTCGCCGCTCGGCGGCGCGCCGGCGGCGAGCAGCCGCCCGAGGTGGCGCCCCTCGGGGTGGTCGCGGAAGTGCTCGACCAGCCCCGCGCTGCTCAGGTTGGGGTGGCTGTGGAGCAACTCAATGACCTCCGCCAGCAGCCGGCTCCCGGGCAGCCCGGCAGCACGCAGCGGCTCGGGGTCGCCGGCCCGCGCCGCCAGCCGCGGGTAGTGAACGACCAGCGCCAGCATCTGGCGCACCAGGGACGGGCGGACACGCGCTGGCGGCGCGCCGCGCGGCGGTCTCCTCTCTCCTCCCTCGAAGAGTGTAGACAATTCCTCGGGCGCCACATGGACCAGCTCGGCGAGGCGATTGCGGGCCAGCCGCCGCAGGGCCCCGTCGGGCAGGCGGGCGAGCAGCGGTCGGGCGAGCTCGACGAGACGCGCGCGCCCCTCCAGGGTGGCGGTGTCGGTGCGCGCGGTCAGCTCGGCGAAGAGGTGCTCGGTGAGCGAGCGGGCCTCGCCGAGGCGCCGCTCGAAGGCCTCGCGTCCCTCGCGGCGCACCAGGCTGTCGGGGTCCTCGCCGTCGGGCAGGAGCAGGAAGGCGGCGCCGCGCCCGGGGGCGAGCGCCGGCAGGGCGCTCTCCAGGGCCCGCCAGGCCGCGGCACGCCCGGCGCGGTCGCCGTCGAAGCAGAAGATCACCTCCGGGGCGGTGCGGAACAGCCGCTCGACGTGCTCGCCGGTCACCGCGGTGCCGAGCACCGCCACCGCCCAGGGCAGGCCGTGCTGGGCGAGCGCCACCACGTCCATGTAGCCCTCGACGACCAGCAGCCGCTCGAGGGTGCCGGCGGCGCGGCGCGCCTCGTAGACGCCGTAGAGCTCGCGGCCCTTGTGGAAGACCGCGGTCTCGGGCGAGTTGAGGTACTTGGGCTGCTCGTCGCCCAGCGCCCGCGCGCCGAAGGCGATGGTGCGCCCGCGCCGGTCGCGGATCGGGAAGGTGATGCGGTCGCGGAAGCGGTCGTAGCAGCCGCCGCCCTCGCGCTCGACGAGCAGCCCGGCGGCGACCAGCACGCGGCGCCCGGCCGGCTCGCGGCCGAGCGCCGCGGCCAGGCTGTCCCAGCCCGGCGGGGCGTAGCCGAGGCCGAAGGCCGCGGCGGTCTCGCCGCTCACCCCGCGGGCCTTGAGGTAGTCGACGGCGCGCGCCGCGCGCGGGTGCTCGCGGAGCTGGCGGCGGTAGAAGCGGGCGGCGGCCTCGAGGGCCTCGAGCAGGGGCGCGCTGCGCTCCTCGCGCTCGGCGCGGCCGCCCTCGCGCGGCACCTCGAGCCCGGCGCGCCGGGCGAGCTCCTCGACGGCCTCCGGGAACTCGAGGCGCCCGTGGTCCATCAGGAACCCGATCGCGGTGCCGTGGGCCCCGCAGCCGAAGCAGTGGTAGAACTGCTTGTCGGGGCTGACCGTGAACGACGGGGTCTTCTCGTCGTGGAACGGGCAGCAGGCCTTGTAGTCCTTGCCGGCGCGCTTGAGGGCGACCCGCTCGCCGATCACCTCGACGATGTCGGTGCGCGCCATCAGCTCGTCGATGAACGATTCCGGTATGCGTCCCGCCACGGCCGGCCGCCCGCGCCGGCCGGAGTGGCCGGTCAGCGGATGAGGTAGAACGAGGTGAGGGAGAGTGTAGCGGCTCAGCCGGTGAGCCGCGCACGGACCCGGGCGCTGACCTCGGCCATGTCGGCCCGGCCCTGGAGGCGGCCCTTGAGCGCGCCCATCACCCGGCCCATGTCGCGCATGGTGCTCGCCCCGGTCGCGGCCAGGACCTCCTCGATGAGGGCCTCGAGGGCCTCGGGGGCAAGCGGCTCGGGCAGGTAGGCGCGGATCACCTCGATCTCGAAGCGCTCGCGCGCGGCGAGGTCCTCGCGCCCGGCCGCGGCGTACTGCTCGGCCGACTCGCGGCGCTGCTTGACCATCTTGTCGAGCACGGCGAGCACCGCGGTGTCGTCGAGCGCCTCGCGCCCGTCGACCTCGCGCTGCTTGATGGCCGCCGTGATCAGGCGCAGCGCGGCGAGGCGCTCGCGGTCGCGGGCGCGCATCGCCTGCTTGACGTCCTCGAGGATGCGGTTCTTGAGCGGGGAGGTCATCGCGGTCCGGCGCCCGCGGTGCGCGGCGCGGCGCTCAGTCAGTACAGGCGCTGCTGGCGGGACTGCTCGCGGGCGAGCTTCTTGAGGTGGCGCTTGACGGCGGCGGCGGCCTTGCGCTTGCGCACCGTGGTCGGCTTCTCGTAGTACTCGCGCCGGCGCACCTCGGTGAGGATCCCGGCCTTCTCGCAGGCGCGCTTGAAGCGGCGCAGCGCGACGTCGAAGGGCTCGTTCTCTTTGACGCGGACCGTGGGCATGGGGCAGGCGTCCTCCCGCTCGCTGGGTTCCCGGTGTGGCCGCAGCGGCCACAAAACAGTAATGTTAGCCGGCGATGGGGCAGAGTGCAAAGCAGGCGGGTTGTTCTCACCCCGCGCCAGGCGGCCGGACAGCGGCCCAGGGGGTGCGATGAAGGTCCTCGGCATCGAGACCTCCTGCGACGAGACCGGGGTGGCGCTCTACGACAGCGAGCGCGGGCTGCTCGCCCACGCCCTGCACAGCCAGGTCGCCGCCCACGCCCCCTACGGCGGGGTGGTCCCCGAGATCGCCTCGCGCGACCACCTGCGCCGCCTGGTGCCGCTCTGCGAGCGGGTGCTCGCCGCGGCCGGGGTCGGGCGCGAGGCGATCGACGGGGTCGCCTACACGGCCGGGCCGGGGCTGGTCGGGGCGCTGCTCACCGGGGCGGCCTTCGCCCGGGCGCTGGCCTTCGGGCGGGGTTTGCCGGCAGCGGCCGTGCACCACCTCGAGGGGCACCTGCTCGCCCCGATGCTCGAGCCCGACCCGCCGCGCTTCCCGTTCCTGGCGCTGCTGGTCTCGGGCGGGCACACCCTGCTCGCCGCGGTCGAGGGGCTGGGGCGGATCCGGGCGCTCGGCGCCTCGCTCGACGACGCCGCCGGTGAGGCCTTCGACAAGACCGCGAGCCTGCTCGGCCTGCCCTATCCGGGCGGGCCGGCGCTCGCGCGCCTCGCCGAGCGCGGTGACCCGGAGCGCTTTCGGTTTCCGCGGCCGATGACCGACCGTCCGGGGCTCGAGTTCAGCTTCAGCGGGCTGAAGACCCACGCCGCGCTCGCGGTGCGCGCCCACGCCGGCGAGCCCGAGGCGGCGGCCGCAATCGCCCGCGCCTTCGAGGAGGCGGTCGTCGACACCCTGGTCATCAAGACCCGCCGGGCCCTCGCCGAGAGCGGGCTCGGGCGGCTGGTGGTGGCCGGCGGGGTGGCCGCCAACCGGCGCCTGCGCGCGGCCATGCGGGCCCTCGGCGACGAGCTCGGAGTGAGCGTTCACTACCCGAGGATCGAGTGGTGCACCGACAACGGCGCGATGATCGCCTACGTCGGCGCGCAGCGCCTGGCCGCCGGCGAGCGCAGCGCCCTGGGCTTCGCGGTCCGCGCCCGCTGGCCACTCGAGGAGCTCGCCCCCCCGCCCGGCGCGGCC
>CAZRGU010000272.1:0-5037 GCA_964599705.1 uncultured Ectothiorhodospiraceae bacterium
TGCCGCCGAACGGCTTCGGCATCACCTGCGGCGCGTAGCGCCGTCAGGTGCATGCCGTTTTAGCTGGCTTCAGCGCTTCTTCGAATGCGCACGCTATGTCCGTCATCCTTCTCCGAATCTCGTCCGGATGTAGCTCTTCGCGTCTTCCGGACTGAGGCACACCGACCCGGGTCCGCTTCGGACGTAGAAGTCCCCGCCTTCGGCCTTCTCGAGGCCCTTCCAGCTCAGAAAGACGGGCTCGGGGCTACGCTGGCAGCTCACGAGGCAGACGGTCTTGCCTTCCACCATCTGGGTCCTCGGGTCGATGCGCGTCCCCGCGCGGTCGCCAAGACCGTTGCGGACCACCTGGGCCAGGTGGAGCATGAACTTGTCGTCGCTCTCGAGACGGTCGTTCTCGATTCCGAGGACGTTGCGGTCGTCGTCGACGCCGATCAGCAGGTCGCCCCCCTCCGTATTGAGGAATGCGGCGATCGTCTTGAGGACCGCATGGGTCACGTGTTTGTCATCCTTGCGATCTTCCTTCAGATTCCAGCGCAGGGTCGACTTGAACTCCAGGGTCTTGGACTCCTGGTGCTTCAGGAGTTCTTCCGCCCGGCGGTGGCGGCGGATGTAGTCGTCGAAGAGGAAGTTCTTGAGCGCCCGGCCGAAGACCGGATCGTCGACGATCCTCCGGTAGAGGTCGAAGTTGTTCTCGACGATCTCCTGGATCTTGTCCTCGACCTTCGGATCGAAGGTGAGGCGGACGTTTTCGCGGGTGTTGACCCGGGCACTGGCGTCGAGCCCGGCGTCCTGATCCAGGGCCTCGCGGATGTGCTCGATCGCGACCCGATGCTCCGGGCCCAGGTTCAGGCCGAAGCGCTCGTTCAGCTCGGCGATGATCTGCGAGAGGGGCTCGAGCTCCTCCTCGCCGGCGCCGCGGCGGGGCTTGGTCGCCATCGGCTCGAGCTGCCCCGCCTGGCGCTCCAGCTTGATCTTGCCAGTGCTCGTCTGCTGGATCCGATAGGACTCCATGTCGATGTTCTGCTGAACCTCGCGAGGAAGCTCCTCGCGATCCGCCGGGACGAGCCTTCGGAGATAGCGAGCGAAGACGTAGAGCTTCTCGAGGTCGGTATCCGCGAACGTGAGCAGATGGGAGAGGAAGGCGTAGAGCCGAACGTAGTCGGTCAGCTGGCTGCGGAAGTCTCGCTGCTCCTCCGCGGAGAGATCGCCAAACCGCTGGCGGATCGGCTCCAGGGCTGCATAGAGCCGATCCTGGCCCGCCTTCCCATCGAAGTAGACCGCAGCGAAGGCGTCGACGTCCGCCTCCGTGTACACCCCGAAGCCGAGGAGGCGCCCCTGAACCTCGTACAGCAGGTTCGGGTCGGTCTCCTCCGAGAGCAGGGTCGTCTCGTAGTAGGGCTCGAAGGCCTTGCGGATCTCCTCGGCCTCGTTCGCGAAGTCGAGCACCATGGTGCTCTTCTTCTGAGGGTGCGTCCGGTTCAGGCGGGAGAGGGTCTGCACCGCGTTCACGCCGCCCAGCTTCTTGTCCACGTACATGGTGTGCAGCAGCGGCTGGTCGAAGCCCGTCTGGAACTTGTTGGCCACGACGAGGAAGCGGTACTCGGGCTTCTCGAACTCGGCGGCCGTCTGCCGCTCCCCGATCACCCGGTCCTGGCCCGCCGAGTTCATGCCCGACTCGGTGTACGACTGCCCGCCGTCCTTGACCGTGCCGGAAAACGCGACGAGGCTCTTCCAGGCATAGCCCTGTTCGGCGAGGTACGCGTCCAGGGCGAGCTTGTAGCGCACGGCGTGCAGCCGCGAGCGGGTCACGATCATGGCCCTGGCCCGCCCCCCGATCTCGCTCTGCACGTGGGTCGCGAAGTGGTCCACGATGATGCGGATCTTCTCGCCGATCGCGTGGGGGTGGAGCTCGACGAAGGACTTGAGCAGGTACTCGGCCTTGTGCTTGTCGTAGCGCGGGTCGTCCTCGATCTTCTTGAGCAGCCGCCAGTAGGCCTTGTAGGTGGTGTAGTTCTCGAGTACGTCGAGAATGAAACCCTCCTCGATGGCCTGGCGCATGCTGTAGAGATGGAAGGGCTCGAACTTGCCGTCCGGTCGCTTGCGACCGAAGAGCTCCAGGGTCTTCGGCTTGGGCGTCGCCGTGAAGGCGAAGGTCGAGAGGTTGGGCTGCGGCCCGCGCCTGCGGATCTCTTCGAGCACGCGGTCCTCGAGCTCTTCCTCCGGCGTCCCGGCGCCAGCCTCCTCCCGCTCCGCCTCCTCCAGGCCCCCGGAGGCGAGCACCGCCCTCAGGCTCTTGCTCGTCTCCCCGGACTGCGAGGAATGCGCCTCGTCGACGATCACCGCGAAGCGCTGGCCCGGGAGCTGGCCGATCTGCTCGGCGATCACCGGAAACTTCTGCAGCGTCGTGACGATGATCGTCTTCCCGGACTCCAGGGCGTCCTTGAGCTGGCGGGAGGTCTGGTCGATGTTCTCCACCACGCCGAGGGTCTGCTCGAACTGGCGAATCGCGCGCTGGAGCTGGCGGTCGAGCACGCGGCGGTCGGTGACGACCACGATCGAGTCGAAGACTCTCCGCTCCTCGGCATCGTGCAGGGTCGAGAGCTGGTGGGCCAGCCAGGCGATGGTGAAGCTCTTGCCGCTTCCCGCCGAGTGCTGGATCAGGTAGCGCTGGCCCGTCCCCCGGCGGCGCGCGTCGGTCACCAGCTTGCGCACGCAGTCGAGCTGCTGGTAGCGCGGGAAGATCAGGAAGCGCCGCCCGGTCTTGCGGCCCTTCTCGTCCTCCTCCTCCACCTCGTGGATGAACCGGCGGATGAGATCCAGGACGCTGTCCCGGGCCCAGATCTCCTCCCAGAGATACGACGTCGGGAAGCCCTTCCGGGTGGGCGGCACGGGAGGATTCCCCGCCCCGCCGAAGCGGCCCCGGTTGAAGGGCAGGAAGCGCGTCTTCGCGCCGGCGAGCCGGGTGGTGACGAAGACGAGCTCCGGGTCCACGGCGAAGTGCGCCAGGCAGCGCCCGGGGGCGAAGAGCGGCTCGCGCGGATCGCGGTCGGACTTGTACTGCCGGATCGCGTCCTCGACGCTCTGGCCGGTGAGCGGGTTCTTGAGCTCCGCCGTGAAGATCGGGATCCCGTTCAGGAAGAGCACCAGGTCGAGGCTCTGCTCCCCCTTCTCGCTGTAGCGGAGCTGGCGCACCACGGCGAAGAGGTTGGCCGCGTGCAGCCGCTGGAGTTCCTCGTTGAGCCCGCTCGCGGGCCGGAACCAGGCCAGTCGGAACTTGCATCCGGAGTCCTTGACCCCGTTCCGCAGCACGTCGAGGGCCCCCCGCCGGCCGATCTCGCGCGAGAGCCGCCCGAGGAAGCGCTGCTTCACATCGGCCCCGTGGTGCTGCCGTAGCTTCATCCACTCCTTCGCCTGGGTGGCCAGCAGGAAGTCGATCACGTCGGCCGGGATCAGGCAGAGGTGCCGGTCGTAGTCCTCGGGCCGCCGCTTCCGGTAGCCCCCCGGCACGGGCTCCTCGCCGTAGGGCGGCGCCGATTCGCGAACCGTGGACGAATCTCCCGCGCACGCATCCGGTCCGTTCTGGAGCAGTGCGCACTCGATCGCCTCCTCGAAGGCGCGCTCGGAGATCTCGGGGCTCATCGTCGCCTCCTGTGACGGCGCCTGCGGTCAGCGACTGGCGGTCGCGGCGCCTCCTCGAGGATCTCGAGGATCGCGCGCGCGCAGTAGACGCGGTTGCGCTTCGCTTCGCCGGCGAGGGTCACGACGCCCGCCGACTCGAGCCGACCGATCGCGCGCTGGGCGGTTGTGAAGGCGACGCCGAGCCGCTCGGCGAGCTTCCTCACTGTCCAGAAGGGGTTCTCGACGAACAGCCCGAGCGCGCGCTCCGGCAGCCGCGAAGGGGCCGCCGCGAGCCGCTCGCGCCAGCCCGCCACGAGCGCGTCGATACGCTCGATGCGGTCGATGGCGTCCTCCGCCTGCCCGGCGACGCCGCGGAGGAAGTACGCGAGCCATTCCTCCCACTCGCCGCGCTCCATAACGCCGGAAAGGCGCGCATAGTACTCCGGCCGAGTGGCTTCGAAGTAGGCGCTCAGGTAGAGGAGCGGCGAGGGGAGCACCCGCCGCTCGAGGAGAATCAACGCGATGAGCAGGCGGCCCACGCGCCCGTTGCCGTCGAGGAAGGGATGGATCGCCTCGAACTGCGAGTGGACGAGCGCCGCGTGCACGAGCGGCGGCAGCGCCTCGTCGTGGAGGAACGTCTCCCACGCCCCGAGGCAGTCCATCAGGCGGTCCGGGGGCGGTGGCACGTAGCTCGCGTCGGCAAGCGTGCAGCCGGCCGGGCCGATCCAGTTCTGCGAGCGCCGGAACTCTCCCGGCGTGGCGCTATCGCCGCGCACCCCGCGCATGAGCTTCTCGTGCAGCTCCTTGACGAGCCGCAACGAGAGCGGCAGCGAGGAAAGGCGCGCCACCCCGTGCTCGAGCGCGACCACGTAGTTGGCGACCTCGCGCAGGTCCTCCGGGCTGCGCTCGACTGCGGCGCCGGCCTCGGCCGCGAGCAGCTCGCCGAGGGTCGCCTGGGTCCCCTCGATGCGGCTCGAGAGCACCGCCTCGCGGCGCACGAAGGGACGGATCAGCAGGTGCGGGTTCGGTAGCCGCCGGCCCTCGCCGGCCAGCCGGCCGACGGCGAGGTCGGCCCTCGAGAGGTCCGCCGCCAGGGCGTCGCTCCAGGCGAGCCGCGGCGGCAGTGGGTCGGGCACGTAGGCCCGGTAGCCCCCCGGGCAGCGGACCGTGCGGCCGTGCGGCTTTCGTGTCGGCTTGGCGGTCATGGGGTCCCGTGTTTGCGGCCGTGAAAACACGCGGGATCCATATTATCGAACCTCCACCGGTTCGAAAACAACGAATCGCATGCCACCAGGTCCCCGGCTACCCACGGCCTCCGGCCTCCTCCCGCACGTCGATCTTGCCCGTCACCGCGGCGGAGATGAGTGCCGTGCGGAACTCCTTGAGCAGGGCGATGGCCTCGCGGACCTTGGCGACGAG
>CAZRGU010000273.1:0-4948 GCA_964599705.1 uncultured Ectothiorhodospiraceae bacterium
AGTACACGAAGTAGAGGTGAACCAGGAACGGGGTGCCGCGCAGCACGTGGATGTAGGCGCCGAAGATCGGCGACAGCAGCGGGATCCGCTCGGCCCGCGTCAGGCCGACGATGAACCCGATGAGGCTCCCGCAGACGATGGTGATCAGCGAGATCTGGAAGGTGATCCAGAGCCCGCGGGCGAGGAACGGGAGCGTGGAGTTGAAGACCTCGAGCATGGCCGCCGATCTCAGCCGTAGACTCCGCCGAGCCGGCGCCGCACCTGGTTGGAGAGCAGCAGCATTCCGTAGTAGATGACCAGGTAGCCTGCGGCGACGGTCAGGAATGCCTCGTTGGGCATCAGGCGCTCGTTGAGCAGGGTCAGGCCGGCGCCGAACAGCTCGTAGACGCCGATGAAGCTCACCAGCGAGCTGTCCTTGATCAGGATCGCGGTCTGGCCGAGCAGCGGCGGCAGCACCCGGGCGAAGGCCTGGGGCAGGACGATGTGTCGCATGCGCTGGGTGTAGGTCATGCCGACCGAGCGGGCGGCCTCGAGCTGGCCGCGGCCCACGGCCTCGATGCCGGCGCGGATGATCTCGCTCATGAAGGCGCCGGCGTTGAGGCCGAGGGCCAGGATCCCGCCCTCGACCTCGTCGAGGCGCCGCTCGAGGATCGGCAGCGCCGGCAGCGCGAAGTAGATGACGTAGATCTGGATGAGCAGCGGGGTGGCGCGAATCGAGGCGACGTAGCCGGCCGCCACTCGGCGCAGCGCGGCGCTGCCCGCGAGGCTCATCAGCGCGTTCACGGTGCCGAGCAGCAGCGCGATCACCAGCGCCACCGCGGAGATGCCGAGCGTCGAGAGCAGGCCGCGCTCGAACTCGGGCAGGAACTGAACGACGACGCGATAGTTGTAGACGCCGAGGATCCAGTCCATCAGTGGGGGCTCGACGAGTGTCCGCTGTGCCCGGGGCCCTGCCTGCGCGGGCAGGGCCCCGGGCCGGGCGGTGGTGGGCCTAGTGGTCCCGCTTCCAGGCGGGGCCGCGCATCCAGTAGTCGGCCAGCTCATCGAGACGGCCGTCGTTGCGGATCAGCATGAAGTAGTTGTCCAGCCAGCGCAGCAGGTGCACCTCGTCGGGCCGGGTCGCGAAGCTCAGCGGCCAGCGCTTGAGCGCGCCCTCGAGGACCTCGAAGTCGGGGTACTCGATCACGTAGCCGGCCGCCGAGGCCTGGTCGTTGATGCCGGCATCGGCGCGATCGGCGGCCACCGCCTGGGCCACCGCCGGACCGCCTCCTGCGAACTCCTTGATCCTGGCTGCCGAGCACTTCGCCTTGAGAAGCCCGACGTTGCTGCTGCCCTGCACCACGGCCACGGTGACGCCCGGCTTGCAGGCGTCCTGCCAGCGCTTGAAGCCGCTGCTCTTCTTCGCATAGAGCACCACGTCGCTGTACAGGTAGGGGTCGGTGAAGCTGAGCACCAGGGTCCGCTTGGGATTCGGGGTCATGTCCGCGGCCAGGAAGTCGGCCTTGCCCGAGCGCACCGCCGGGATCAGGCCCTTCCAGTCGTAGTCGAGGAGCTTGAGCTTGACGCCCATGTCCTTGGCCATCATCTTGACGATCTCGATCGCGAAGCCGGTGCGCGTGCCGTTCTTGTCCACGAAGCTCACCGGCGGACCCTGGGTCTGCACGGCGACGCGCAGCTCTCCGCGCTGGACGATGTCGTTGACCACGTCGGCGCCGGCCTGCGGCAGCGGGCCCAGGCCGAGGGCGAGCGCACCGGCGGTCACGGTCAGCAGTCGTTGCAGTTGGTTCATGGTGGGGTTCCCCCTTCAGCGGTCTGGGTGATCTGCGGCGCCCCTCGTGGGAGGCCGCGTGAACGGGCACCGTGGGCCTGCCTGCCAGGGCGAGCGGTTCGGTGGCCGCGGCCGTGGATCGGTGAGCGATGCGGGCTGGATGCCATCGAGGGCGATGCTCGAGGCCGGGCGCCTACAGGATCTGGCCGAGAAAGGCGCGCAGGCGATCCGAGCGCGGGCTGTCGAAGAACGACCCCGGGTCGCCCTCCTCGATCAAGGCGCCGTTATCCATGAACAGCATGCGGTTGGCCGCCTTGCGAGCGAAGCCCATCTCGTGGGTGACCACGATCATCGTCATGCCTTCATCGGCAAGCTCCTCCATCAGCTCGAGCACGCCGCCCACGGTCTCCGGGTCGAGCGCCGAGGTCGCCTCGTCGAACAGCATCACCAGCGGGTCCATGGCCAGCGAGCGGGCGATGGCGACCCGCTGCTGCTGCCCGCCGGAGAGCTGGCGCGGGTAGCTGCTCGCCATCGACGCGATCCCGACCCGATTGAGCAGCTCCCTGGCCTTCTCCTCGGCCTCGCGGCGAGAGCGTTTCAGCACCACGGTCTGGGGCAAGGTGACGTTCTCCAGGGCCGTCTTGTGCTGGAACAGGTTGAAGTGCTGGAAGACCATGCCGACCTTCTGGCGCACCCTGTTGAGGTTGGTCTTGGGGTCGTTGAGCCGCATCCCGTCGATGACGATCTGGCCGCTGTCGATCGTCTCGAGGCCGTTCAGGGTGCGCAGCAGGGTGCTCTTGCCGGAGCCGCTCGGGCCGATGAGCACCAGCACCTCGCCCTTGCGCACCTGGTTGCTGACGTTGCGCAGCGCCGCGACGGGCTCGCGGCCGGCGACCTTGAAGGTGCGCGAGACGTTCTCGATGCTGACGATGGGCTGGGCGTCGGTCATGGTCCGAACCTCGGCGGCGCCGCGCCTGTCCTGACCCGGCGCCCGGCAGGTCGTGCCGTGCTCCTCGGGACCGGACGAGGCGGCTCTCGGCAGCGGCGCGCTCGCCATTGCTCCTCCACCTTCCTCGGTTGCCTACCCGCGCGGATGCTAGGCCATATACTGGTTCCCTAAAATGACCAGTATCGACGAGTCGTAAGGACCACTTTCCTTCCGGGAGGGCAGCTCGAGGATGGCGAGAAGACCCGGCGGCGTGCTGCTCTCGGCGATCAAGACCGACCGGGCTGCCGCCCAGCCCCTCTACCGGCAGGTCTATGTCCAGATCCGGCAGGCCGTGCTCTGCGGCGAGCTGGCTCCGGGCACCCGCCTGCCCTCCACCCGCGAGCTGGCGCGCCAGATCGGGCTGTCGCGCACCACCCTCGTCAACGCCTTCGAGCAGCTGGTCGCCGAGGGGTATCTCCAGGCCCGCGGCGGCTCCGGCTCCTTCGTCACCTCGCGGCTGCCGGCGTTCAGCTTCGGTGCGGGCGCCGGCGTCCGCGGCGTGGCGGGCGACCCGGCCCGTGCCCTTCCTGCCCTCTCCGCGCGCGGCCGGCTGCTCGCCGCGACCCGGGCAGGGACCATTGCCGACGTTCCCGCACCGTTCATCCCGAGCGTTCCGGCTCTCGATCAGTTCCCGTACCGGACCTGGGCCCGGCTGAGCGCCAGGCGCCGGCGTCGTCCTCCGCCGGCGCTGCTGAGCAGCGGCGACCGGGCCGGCTACCGGCCGCTGCGCGAGGCGATCGCCTCCTATCTGGCCGACGCCCGCGGCGTGCACTGCGACTGGCAGCGGGTGATCGTCATCTCTGGCGCGCAGCCGGCCTACTCGCTGGTGGCCTGGATGGTCCTCGATCCGGGCGACGCGGTATGGGTCGAGGACCCGGGGCAGCCGGCCGCCGGCGACGCGTTCCTGGCCGCCGGGGCCCGGCTGGTGGCGGTGCCGGTCGACGAGCACGGTCTGGTCGTGGCCGACGGGGTCGCACGCTGCCGGGAGGCGCGGCTCGCCTATGTCACGCCCTCGCGGCAGCATCCGCTGGGCGTCAGCATGAGCCTGAGCCGGCGCCTCGAGCTGCTCGAGTGGGCGCACAGTGCCGCGGCCTGGGTGCTCGAGCGCGACGACAACAGCGAGTTTCGCTACGCGGGTCGGCCGCTGACGCCGCTCCATGACCTCGACCCGACCGGCCGGGTGATCTACATGGGCTCGTTCACCCACTCGCTGTTCTCGTCGCTGCGGATGGGCTACCTGGTCGTGCCTCCCGGTCTGGTCGACGCGTTCAGCGCCGCCCGCTCGATCCACGACTGGTCCTCACCCACGGTGACCCAGGCGGTGCTCGCCGACTTCATCGACCAGGGCCACTTCGCCTCCCACCTGCGGCGCATGCGCATGGTCTACGAGGCCAGGCGCAACGCCTTGATCGAGTCGGTCAAGGCCGAGCTCGACGGCGGGCTCGAGCTGTCACCGGCCGAGGCCGGCATCCAGCTCATCGGCTGGCTGCCCGAAGGGGTGGACGACAACGCGGTGTCGCGGGCCGCCGAGGCGCGCGGGGTGAGCGTGGTGCCGCTGTCCTTCTACTACCGCGCCACGCCCCGGCGTGGCGGTCTGTTCCTGGGGTTCGGCGGCACGCCGCCGGACCAGATGCGGGCCAACGTCCGGCGCCTGGCCGAGGCCATCCACGCGGTGTGAGAGGGCGCTGCCACGCCGCTGCGCCAGCCCTTGCGGAGGATCAGGCCGCGGCGCGTGGCCTTGGTGTTACGGATCTCCACAACGACTCGCGCCGGGGGTGCCCCGCGGGCCGCCCGGGCACCCGTGCCGGGTGCCCGGCCGGGCGGGCGGAGGCTCGCTCGGAGCCGGCCCCGGGATCGGGAGACAGGCCAGGGAATTCGTGGAGTTATGCGTGGCTCACAGGTTCGGCCCGGCGGCCGGAGGGGCCCGATCGGGCCGTGCCGATGCCCCTCTGGGCGGGTTCAGGCACGAACTTTGCATTTGCCCTTGTAAAGGGCCTGGAGGCTGCCGCCGGGATGCGGCGGCCGGGCGCCGATGAGAGGAGCAGACCTGATGAGCGATAGCACCGAGCAGACCCAGCCCACCAAGAGCCGCGCGTGGATGTTCCTGGTCGCGGCCTTCATCATTCTGGCCGTGATCGGCGTCCTGACCGGCTGACCCGAAACCGTTCCCGGCGCGCGGGGCAAGGGCGTCG
>CAZRGU010000274.1:0-4925 GCA_964599705.1 uncultured Ectothiorhodospiraceae bacterium
CGTCGATCCCGCCCATGCACAGGTACTTGATCTCGAGGAAGTCGTCCATCCCGTACTTCGACCCCTCGCGCCCGATCCCCGACTCCTTGATGCCACCGAAGGGGGCGACCTCGTTGGAGATGATCCCGGCGTTGATGCCAACGATCCCGTACTCGAGGGCCTCGGCGACCCGCCAGATGCGGCCGATGTCGCGCGAGTAGAAGTAGGCGGCCAGCCCGTACTCGGTGTCGTTGGCCAGCTCGATGACCTCGGCCTCGTCGCGGAAGCGGAACAGCGGGGCGAGCGGGCCGAAGGTCTCCTCGTGGAAGACCCGCATCTCGCGGGTCACCCCGGAGAGCAAGGTGGGCTGGAAGAAGGTCCCGCCGAGCTCGTGGCGGCCCCCGCCGGCCACCACCCGGGCGCCCTTCTCGAGCGCGTCGGCGATGTGCAGCTCGACCTTCTCGACGGCGGCCATGTCGATCAGCGGCCCCTGCTGGACGCCCTCCTCGAGGCCGTTGCCGACCTTGAGGGCGCGCACCGCCTCGGCGAGGCGCTCGGCGAAGGCATCGTGCACGCCCTCCTGGACGAAGAGCCGGTTGGTGCAGACACAGGTCTGGCCCGAGTTGCGGTACTTGGAGGCCAGCGCGCCGGCCACCGCGGCGTCGAGGTCGGCGTCGTCGAAGACGATGAACGGCGCGTTGCCGCCGAGCTCGAGGGAGACCTTCTTGACCGTGCCGGCGCACTGCGCCATGAGCTGCTTGCCGATCTCGGTCGAGCCGGTGAACGAGAGCTTGCGCACGATCGGGTTGCCGGTCAGCTCGGCGCCGAGCACCGTGGCCGAGCCGGTGATGACGTTCAGCACCCCGGCCGGGAAGCCGGCCCGTGCGGCCAGCTCGGCGAGCGCCAGCGCCGAGTAGGGGGTGGCCGAGGCCGGCTTGATCACCACCGGGCAGCCGGCCGCCAGCGCCGGGGCGCACTTGCGGGTGATCATCGCGGCCGGGAAGTTCCACGGGGTGATCGCCGCGACCACCCCGATCGGCTGCTTGATGACCACGATCCGGTGCCCGGGCAGGGGATGGTGGATGGTGTCGCCGTAGACCCGCTTGCCCTCCTCGGCGAACCACTCGATGAACGAGGCCGCATAGGCGATCTCGCCGCGCGCCTCGGCCAGCGGCTTGCCCTGCTCGCTGGTCATCAGCACCGCCAGGTCCTCCTGGTGCTCGAGCATCAGCTCGAACCAGCGCCGCATCACCGCGGCGCGCTCCTTGGCGGTCCTCTTGCGCCACGGCCCCCAGGCGGCGTTGGCCGCCTCGATGGCGCGCCGGGTCTCGGCGCTGCCCAGCGAGGGCACGGTGCCGAGGCGCTCGCCGGTGGCCGGGTTGGTGACCTCGATGGTGGCCCCGTCGGCGGCATCCACCCAGGCGCCGTCGACGTAGCACTGCTGGTGGAAGAGGCTCGGATCGGAAAGGTTCATCGGCGTTTCCTCCGCGATTGCAGGCCCTGGCTGCCGTGCCGGCGGCCAGCGGCCGGGAATGGGGTCAGAGGCTGGCGCGGTACAGCGCGCGCAGCTCCTCGAGGCCGACCTCGACGGGCGAGTTGGCGAGCAGCCGCTGCTGCTCGATGGCGCCGGCAGCCAGCGCCTCGACGTCGCCCTCGTGGTAGCCGATCTCGGCGAGCCGCCCGGGAACGCCGGCCTCGCGCATCATCTGCGCGAGGTGCCCGGAGAGCACCTCGCCGGCGTCGGCCTCAGCGGCCCCGCGGGTCTCGGCCCCGAGCATCGCCGCGCCCTCGAGGTGGCGCTCCGGGCAGGCCGGGGCGGTGAAGCGGAAGGCCGCCGGGGCATCGACGATCACCGAGATCCCGTGCGGGCAGATCGGCTCCTCGTCGGGGTAGCCCGCCGGGCGGTAGTCGCGGATCAGGCCGGCCACCGAGTAGGCCATGCCGTGGGGGATGTGGACCCCGGAGTTGCCGAAGGCGATCCCGGCGAGCGTGGCGGCGAGCATCATCTCGTGGCGCGCCTCCTCGTCGCCGGCATCGCGCACCGCGCGCACCAGGTAGCGCCCGCAGCGGCGCAGCGCCTCGGCGCAGCCGATGTCGCTCCACGGGTTGGCGCCCTGGCTCATCGGCCGCGCCGCCGGGCTGGCCGGCGCCGGGCGGCGGGTGTAGGGGCGCGCGGTGAACGACTCGAGGGCGTGGCTGAGCACGTCGAAGCCGCTCGCGGCGACCACGTTGGCCGGCAGGGTGGCGGTGACCTGCGGGTCGATGAGGGCCAGCGTGGGGCGCAGCGCCCGGTGGGCGATGCCGGTCTTGACCCGCCGCTCGAGGAGATCGAAGACCGCGATCCCGGTGCACTCGCTGCCGGTCCCCGAGGTCGTCGGGCAGGCGATGTGGGGCTTGAGCGCTCCGGGCACCGGGCGGCCCTCGCCGATCGGGGCGTTGACGTAGGCGAGGAAGTCGGCCGGATGGGTGGCGTAGAGGTTGGCCGCCTTGCAGGTGTCGATGGTCGAGCCGCCGCCGAGCGAGACGTAGCCGTCGAAGTGCCCGTCGGCGGCGAAGCGCGCGGCCTCGGCGAACGAGGCGTCGGTCGGCTCGACCCGGACCTGGTCGTAGACCGCGAAGTCGACCCCGGCGCCGTGCAGCGAGGCGCGCACCGTGGCCAGCGGCTCGAGCGCGGCGACCCGCGGATCCACGTACAGGGCGACCCGGTGCAGGCCGAGCTCGCGGGCGCTCGCGCCGACCTCGGCGAGCGCCCCGCGCCCGAAGCGGATCGCGGCCGGGTCGACCGCGAAGACCTGCTCGCCGCCGGCGATCGCCGCGTAGTAGTGGCAGCAGCCCATGCTCAGGTCCTCCTCCCGGCGAAGCCAAGAAGAATAGCCGATTCGCCCGCCGCTGCGGGCCCCGCGGCGCTCCACGGTGGGCCCGTCGAGGGGGACGGCGCCCGGCACGTCGGGCATCCTTGATCTGGATCAAGCGAACCGCAAGAGGCCGGGCGTAACGTCGCCGGCGCCGCGGGTGGACGGCGTGCGGAGGGAGCGGTGGACTTGGTCCAGGATTGCGAGCTGGTCTGCCCGGCGGGCACCCTGCCGGCGCTCAAGGCGGCGGTCGACAACGGCGCCGGGGCGGTCTACATCGGCTTTCGCGACGGCACCAACGCGCGCAGCTTCAAGGGCCTGAACTTCGACGAGGCGAGCGCCCGCAAGGGGGTCGCCTACGCCCACCAGCGCGGCGCGCGGGTCTTTCTGGCCATCAACGTCTACCCGCAGCCGAGCGGCTGGGCGCGGGCCACCGAGGCGCTGGCGCTGGCCGCGGCGATCGGGGTCGACGCGGTGATCCTCGCCGACGCCGGGCTGCTGCGCCACGCCGCCCGCGAGCACCCCGCCCTGCGCCTGCACCTCTCGGTGCAGGCCTCGGCGACCAACCGCCTGGCCATCGAGTTCTACCACCGCGAGTTCGCCATCCGCCGGGTGGTGCTGCCCCGGGTGCTCTCGCTCGCCCAGGTCCGCCGCCTCGTCGAGCGGGTCCCGGTCGAGGTCGAGGTGTTCGGCTTCGGCAGCCTGTGCGTGATGGTCGAGGGGCGCTGCGCGCTGTCCTCCTACGTGACCGGCGAGTCGCCCAACACCTGCGGGGTCTGCTCGCCGGCCCGCGCGGTGCGCTGGGAGGAGACCCCGGCGGGCAAGCAGTCGCGGCTCAACGGGGTGCTGATCGACCGCTTCGAGCCCGGCGCGGCGGCCGGCTACCCGACGCTGTGCAAGGGCCGCTACCGGATCGAGGGACGCGTCGAGCACGCCATCGAGGAGCCGACCAGCCTCAACTGCCTGCCGATCCTCGGCGAGCTGGTCCGCGCCGGGGTCGCCGGGGTCAAGATCGAGGGCCGCCAGCGCTCGCCGGCCTACGTCGCCCGGGTCACCCGGGTGATGCGCGAGGCGCTGGATGCGGCCCGCGCCGACCCGGACGGCTTCCGCCCGCGCCCCGAGTGGATCGCGGCCCTCGACCACTGCTCCGAGGGGCGCAGCCACACCCTCGGCGCCTACCAGCGCCCCTGGCAGTGATCGAGCTCACCCTCGGCCCGCTGCACTACTACTGGCCGCGCGAGCGCCTCGAGCGCTTCTACGCCGAGGCGGCCGGCTGGCCCGTCGAGCGGGTCTACCTCGGCGAGACGGTCTGCGGGCGGCGCCGGGCGCTCGGGCCCGAGGACTGGCTGGCGCTCGCCGAGGGGCTCGCCGCGGCCGGCAAGGAGGTGGTGATCTCGACCCTGGCCCTGATCGAGGCCGAGTCCGAGCTCGCCACCCTGGCCCGGCTGTGCGCCAACGGTCGCTTCGCCGTCGAGGCCAACGACATGGCTGCCCTGATGGTGCTCGGCGGCGAGCGCTCGTTCGTCGCCGGCCCGCACATCAACGCCTACAACGCCGAGACGCTCGAGGTGCTGGCCGCGGCCGGGGCGCGGCGCTGGGTGCCGCCGGTCGAGATCGCCCTCGACACGGTCGCCGAGCTGCACGCGGCGCGCCCGGCCGGCCTCGAGACCGAGGTGTTCGCCTTCGGGCACCTGCCGCTGGCCTTCTCGGCGCGCTGCTTCACGGCCCGCGCGCTCGGGCTCGGCAAGGACGAGTGCGGCTTTCGCTGCGACGAGTACCCGCACGGCATGGCGCTCGCCACCCAGGAGGAGCAGGCGCTGTTTCGGGTCAACGGGGTGCAGATCCAGTCGGCGCTGCCCTGCAACCTGATCGGCGAGCTCGAGCGGCTGGCCGCCATCGGGGTCGAGGCGCTGCGCATCTCGCCGCTCGAGGAGGGCACCGGCGAGGTGGTGGCCGCCTTCCGCGCGGTGCTGGCCGGCGAGCGCAGCCCGGGCGAGGCGCTCGCCGCGCTCGCCCCCCTCGCCCCCGAGGGCTGGTGCAACGGCTACGCCCACGGCGAGCCGGGCATGGCCCAGGTGCCGGTCGTCTAGCCCG
>CAZRGU010000275.1:0-4892 GCA_964599705.1 uncultured Ectothiorhodospiraceae bacterium
GCGGGAGAGGCAGCTTGCCGCGCTCCGCCTTCCCCGACTCCTCCTGTCGGGCAGTGCTCGACCCTTATCGCACTCAACCCGCACATCTCACCGATCCCCCGCTGCGGGCGCCGATCCATCTGTCCTGGCAGGACGTGCTCCCTGCGGGCGGCTCGACGGAGTGCCGGCCACGCCTTCGCCGCCCTCCGGCCCGTGCGCCCCGCCACGGTGGCGTCCCGACGCCTTCGCCTCCCCCGCCGGTGAGATGTGCGGGCCGACACCGCAGTGAGCCGAGCGGGAACGGCGGGAATCCCTGCCGGCCGCCGAGATCGCCCGGCGTTCGGGGCTACAATGCGGCCCGCCTGTCTGGAGCCGGAATCAACCCAAGGTGACGCCCTTGCGCCTGCTGACTCCCCTCGTCCTCGCCGCGCTGCTCGGCGCGCCCCCCTCGCTGCCGGCCTCCGGGCCGGTGCACGCCATCGCCATGCACGGCACCCCGCGCTACGGGCCCGACTTCGAGCACTTCGACTACGCCAACCCCGACGCCCCCAAGGGCGGCGAGGTGCGGCTGGCCACCATCGGGACCTTCGACAGCCTCAACCCCTACATCCTCAAGGGGGTGGCCGCGAGCGGCCTCGCCCAGGTCTTCGACACCCTCACGGTGAGCTCCGAGGACGAGCCGTTCACCGAGTACGGGCTGCTCGCCGAGCGCATCGAGGTCGCCCCCGACCGCTCGGCGGTGACCTTCTACCTGCGCCCCGAGGCGCGCTTCCACGACGGCACCCCGGTCACCGCCGAGGACGTGGTCTGGACCTTCGAGACGCTCAAGAGCAAGGGTCACCCCTTCTACCAGGCCTACTACGCCTCGGTGAGCCGCGCCGAGGCGCTCGATGCGCGCACCGTGCGCTTCACCTTCGTGGCCGGCGAGAACCGCGAGCTGCCGCTGATCGTCGGCCAGATGCCGGTCCTGCCGCACCATGCCTGGGCGGGGCGCGACTTCGCGCGCACCACGCTGGAGCCGCCGCTCGGCAGCGGCCCCTACGCGGTCGAGGCCGTCGAGCCGGGCCGCTCGATCACCTACCGGCGGGTGGCCGACTACTGGGGCCGGGATCTCGCGGTCAACCGCGGGCGCTTCAACTTCGACCGGATCCGCTACGACTACTACCGCGACGCCACCGTCGCCCTCGAGGCCTTCAAGGCCGGCGAGTACGACTTCCGCCTCGAGAACGTCTCCAAGGCCTGGGCGACCGGCTACGACGGCCCGGCGCTGCGCGAGGGCCTGATCAAGCTCGAGGCGATCCCCCACCAGCGCCCGACCGGGATGCAGGCCTTCGTGTTCAACACCCGCCGCCCGGTGTTCGCCGATCGCCGGGTGCGCGCCGCGCTCGCCTACGCCTTCGACTTCGAGTGGACCAACAAGAACCTCTTCTACGGCGCCTACACTCGCACCGAGAGCTACTTCTCGAACTCCGAGCTGGCCTCGCGCGGGCTGCCCGAGGGCGCCGAGCTCGAGCTGCTCGAACGCTACCGCGGGCGCATTCCCGAGGAGGTCTTCACCCGCCCCTACCGGGCCCCGGCGAGCGACGGCAGCGGCAACATCCGGCGCAACCTGCGCGCCGCCCTGCGCCTGCTCGGCGCGGCCGGCTGGCGGGTCCGCGAGCGGCGCCTGGTCGACGCCGAGGGCCGCCCGATGCGCTTCGAGATCCTGCTCGTGAGCCCGTCGTTCGAGCGCGTGGTGCTGCCCTTCCGGCGCAACCTCGAGCGGCTCGGCATCGAGGTCGCGGTGCGCACCGTCGATCCGGCCCAGTACCAGCGCCGCCTCGACACCTTCGACTTCGACATGGTCATCGCCACCTTCGGCCAGAGCCTCTCGCCGGGCAACGAGCAGCGCGACTACTGGAGCTCGAAGGCCGCCGACACCCCGGGCAGCCGCAACCTCGCCGGGGTGCGCGACCCGGTGGTCGACGAGCTCGTCGACCTGGTGATCGCCGCCCCCGACCGGAAGTCCCTGGTGACCCGCACCCGGGCCCTCGACCGGGTGCTGCTGTGGGGCCACTACGTGATCCCGCAGTGGCACGTGCGCAGCTTCCGGGTCGCCTACTGGGATCTGTTCGCCCGCCCGGCCGTCACCCCACCCTACGGGCTCGCCTTCGAGACCTGGTGGGTCGATCCGGCCAAGGTCGCGCGGGTGCGGGCCCGCCAGAAGCGCCGGTGAGCGACCCGCGGGCCGCCACCGTGCCCCGCCGAGGGTAGCGATGGGCGCCTACATCGTCCGCCGGCTGCTGCTCATCGTCCCGACCCTGGTCGGGATCATGCTGGTCAACTTCATCATCGTCCAGGCCGCCCCGGGCGGTCCGGTCGAGCGCCTGATCGCCGAGATCAAGGGCTACGGGGTGGCGGCCACCGCGCGCATCGGCGGCGCCCCGGGCAGCGAGACGAGCACCGGCGCGGCGGGCGCGCCGACGGTCTCCAAGTACCGCGGCGCGCGCGGCCTCGACCCGGAGCTGATCGCCCGCATCGAGCACATGTACGGCTTCGACCAGCCCGCCCACGTGCGCTTCCTGCGGATGATGCGCCGCTACCTGGTGTTCGACTTCGGCGACAGCTTCTTCCGCGATCGCAGCGTGATCGACCTGGTCCTCGACAAGCTGCCGGTCTCGATCTCGCTCGGGCTGTGGACCACGCTGCTGGTCTACCTGATCTCGATCCCGCTCGGCATCGCCAAGGCGGTGCGCGACGGCTCGGCCTTCGACGTCTGGACCAGCGCCGCGGTGGTGGTCGGCTACGCGGTGCCGGGCTTCCTGTTCGCGGTGCTGCTGGTGGTGCTCTTTGCCGGCGGCAGCTTCCTCGACTGGTTTCCGCTGCGCGGGCTGGTCTCCGAGAACTGGGAGCAGCTCGCCTGGCCGCAGCGCATCCTCGACTACTTCTGGCACATCACCTTGCCGGTGCTGGCGATGGTGATCGGCGGGTTCGCCGGCCTGACCATGCTCACCAAGAACTCGTTTCTCGAGGAGATCAACAAGCAGTACGTGCTCACCGCCCGGGCCAAGGGGGCGAGCGAGCGCCGGGTGCTCTACGGGCACGTGTTCCGCAACGCCATGCTGATCGTGGTGGCCGGCTTCCCGAGCGCCTTCATCGGCGTGCTGTTCACCGGCGCGCTGCTCATCGAGGTGATCTTCTCGCTCGACGGGCTCGGCCTGCTCGGCTTCGAGGCCGCGGTCAACCGCGACTACCCGGTGATGTTCGGCACCCTCTACTTCTTCACCCTGATCGGGCTGCTGCTCAACCTGGTCGGCGACCTGATGTACGTGCTGATCGATCCGCGCATCGACTTCGAGAGCCGCGAGGTGTGAGGGCGATGCGTCTCAGCCCGCTCGCCCGCCGCCGCCTGGCCAACTTCCGCGCCAACCGCCGCGGCTGGTGGTCGCTGTGGATCTTCACCACCCTGTTCGTGCTCAGCCTCGGCGCCGAGCTGATCGCCAACGACCGCCCGCTGCTGGTGCGCTTCGACGGCCGGCTCTACTTCCCGGTGCTGGTCGCCTACCCGGAGACCACCTTCGGCGGCGAGTTCGAGACCGAGGCCGACTACCGCGACCCCTACGTCGCCTCCCTGATCGCCGAGCACGGCTGGGCGCTGTGGCCGCCGCTGCGCTACCGCTACGACACCATCAACTACGACCTGCCGGTGCCGGCCCCCGCCCCGCCCTCGCGGGAGAACTGGCTGGGCACCGACGATCAGGGCCGCGACGTCACCGCGCGGCTGATCTACGGGTTCCGCATCTCGGTGCTCTTCGGCCTCACCCTGACCGTGGCCAGCTCGCTCATCGGCATCGCCGCCGGGGCCGTGCAGGGCTACTTCGGGGGGCTCACCGATCTCCTCTTCCAGCGCTTCATCGAGATCTGGTCGGGGCTGCCGGTGCTCTACCTGCTGATCATCCTGGCCAGCGTGGTCGAGCCGACCTTCTGGTGGCTGCTCGGGCTGATGCTGCTGTTTAGCTGGATGTCGCTGGTCGGGGTGGTCCGGGCCGAGTTCCTGCGGGCGCGCAACTTCGAGTACGTGCGCGCGGCCCGCGCCCTCGGGGTCGGCCACCTGACCGTGATCGTGCGCCACGTGCTGCCCAACGCGATGGTCGCCACCCTGACCTTCATGCCCTTCATCCTCAACGGCTCGATCACCACCCTGACCTCGCTCGACTTCCTCGGCTTCGGCCTGCCGCCCGGCTCGCCCTCGCTCGGCGAGCTGCTCGCCCAGGGCAAGGCCAACCTCCAGGCCCCGTGGCTCGGGATCACCGCCTTCACGGTGCTCGCCCTGACCCTGAGCCTGCTGGTGTTCATCGGCGAGGCGGCCCGCGACGCCTTCGACCCGCGCCGCGCCCTGGGGGCCGGGCGGTGAGCGCGCTGCTCGAGATCCGCGACCTGGCGGTGCGCTTCGGGGCCGGCGACGAGGCGGTCGAGGCGGTGCGCGGGGTCTCGCTCGACATCGAGCGCGCGGCGAGCGTCGCGCTGGTCGGCGAGAGCGGCTCCGGGAAGTCGGTGACCGCGCTCTCGGTGCTGCGCCTGCTGCCCTACCCGTTCGCCAGCCACCCGAGCGGCAGCATCCGCCTCGACGGCGAGGAGATCCTCGCCGCGCCGATGAGCGTCATGCAGGGGATCCGCGGCGAGCGCATCGGCATGGTCTTCCAGGAGCCGATGACCTCGCTCAACCCGCTGCACACCGTCGAGCGCCAGGTCGCCGAGGTGCTGCGCCTGCACCGCGGGATGGACCCGAGGGCGGCCCGCGAGCGGGTCGTCGAGCTCCTCGAGCTGGTCGGCATCCGCGACCCGCGCAGCCGCCTCGGCGCCTACCCGCACCAGCTCTCCGGCGGCCAGCGCCAGCGGGTGATGATCGCCATGGCGCTGGCCAACGAGCCCGA
>CAZRGU010000276.1:0-4789 GCA_964599705.1 uncultured Ectothiorhodospiraceae bacterium
TGCGCCACCCGCAGGGCGATGAACAGGAAGAAGCCGCCGAAGACCACCCGCAGGGTGGCCGCCGGCAGCCACAGGGCGAGCGCCGCGCCCGGCACGATCCCGGCCAGCGCCCCGGGCAGCAGCCGGGCGACCATCGACCAGCGGACCTCGCCGGCGCGCACCTGGGCGTAGCAGCCCGACAGCGCGTTGGTGACGTTGACGGCCAGGGCCAGCGGCAGGCCGGCCTGGACCGGCAGGTCGAAGAGCACCACCAGGGCGAGCAGGGCCATCCCGCCGCCGCCGATCCCGAGCAGCCCGGCCAGGAAGCCGGAGGCCAGGCCGACGGCCGGGTAGGCGAGCAGCGGCGGTGAGACCGCCACCGCGCCGGGCGCGGCGCCGAGGCCGAGCCCCTGGGCGATCAGGCGCGCGGCGGCGAGCAGCACCACCGCCGAGAAGACCAGCAGCAGCCGCCGGGCGCTCCATCCGGCCAGCACCCGGGCGCCGCCCTGGGCGCCGACGATCCCGGCCGCGATCAGCAGCAGCGAGCCGAGCGGGCTGAGCGTGTAGCCGCCGAGCACCACGTGCAGCGCGAAGGCGCTGCCCGAGAGCACCACCACCGCGGCCAGCGAGGTGCCGACCGCCGCGCGCGGCGAGGCCCCGGCGTGGAGCACCATCGCCGGCACGATGACGATACCGCCACCGATCCCGAGCAGCCCGTTGAGGAGCCCGGCGGCCACCCCGATCAGGGTGACCCGCAGCGCCGTCGGCTGGCGCCCGGCCGGGCGCTGCGCCGGGCCGCTCAACGCCCCACCGGGCAGGTCCGGGGCGCCATCCCGGGTCCTCCGGAGCGGGGGCCGCTCACCGCCCGGCTCACGCCGGCTTGCCGTAGCCGCCGCCGCCCGGGGTCTCGACCACGAACACGTCGCCGGGGCGCATCTCGGTGCGGTCGGTGCCGGACAGCGCCTCGACGGTGCCATCGGCGCGCTCGACCCGGTTGCGCCCCAGCGCCCCCGGCTCGCCGCCGGCCACCCCGAAGGGCGGCACCCGGCGGTGGCTGGAGAGGATCGCGGCGGTCATCGGCTCGAGGAAGCGGACCCGGCGCACGGTGCCGTCGCCGCCGCGATGGCGCCCCCGCCCACCGCTTCCGCGGCGGATGGTGAAGCTCTCGAGCCGCACCGGGAAGCGCCACTCGAGGACCTCGGGGTCGGTGAGCTTGGCGTTGGTCATGTGGGTGTGCACGGCGTCGCAGCCGTCGAAGTCGGGACCGGCGCCGGAGCCCCCGCAGATGGTCTCGTAGTACTGGTGGCGCGCGTTTCCCCAGGTGAAGTTGTTCATCGTCCCCTGAGCGGCGGCCATCACCCCGAGGGCGCCGTAGAGGGTGTCGGTGATGTACTGCGAGGTCTCGACGTTGCCGGCGACCACCGCGGCCGGGTAGCTCGGGGCGAGCATCGAGCCGGCCGGGATGCGGATCTCGAGCGGCTTCAGGCAGCCGTCGTTCATCGGGATCTCATCGTCGACCAGGGTGCGGAAGACGTAGAGCACGGCCGCCCGGCACACCGCCGAGGGGGCGTTGAAGTTGGACTCCTGCTGGGGCGAGGTGCCGGCGAAGTCGATCACCGCGCTGCGCGCCTCGCGGTCGATCGAGATCCGCACCTCGATGGCCGAGCCGTCGTCGAGCGGGTAGCGGAAGTGGCCGTCCCTGAGCACCCCGAGGACCCGGCGTACGGCCGCCTCGGCGTTGTCCTGGACGTGGCGCATGTAGGCGCGCACGACCTTGAGGGAGAAGTGCTCGACCATCCGGCGCAGCTCCTGCACGCCCTTCTCGTTGGCCGCGATCTGGGCCTTGAGGTCGGCGATGTTCTGCTCGACGTTGCGCACCGGGTGGGGCCCCGAGGCGAGCAGCTCGCGCATCTCGGCCTCGCGGAAGCGCCCGCCCTCGACCAGCACCTGGTTGTCGATCAGCACCCCCTCGTCGTGGATGGTGCGGCTGTCCGGGGGCATCGAGCCCGGGGTGATGCCGCCGACGTCGGCGTGGTGGCCGCGCGAGCCGACGTAGAACAGGATCTCGCCTCCGGCCTCGTCGAAGACCGGGGTGATCACGGTGATGTCGGGCAGGTGGGTGCCGCCGTGGTAGGGGTTGTTGAGCACGAAGACGTCGCCGGGGCGCATGGTCCCGGCGCGGTCCTCGATCACGGTGCGCACGCTCTCGCTCATCGAGCCCAGATGCACCGGCATGTGCGGCGCGTTGGCGATCAGCGAGCCCTCGAGGTCGAAGATCGCGCACGAGAAGTCGAGCCGCTCCTTGATGTTGACCGAGTAGGCGGTGTTCTCGAGGGCGGCGCCCATCTGCTCGGCGATCGACATGAACAGGTTGTTGAACACCTCGAGCATCACCGGGTCGGCGTCGGTGCCGAGCGCCTCGCGCCGCGCCAGGGGCAGGTAGCGCTCGAGGATCAGGTGGTTGCGCTCGCTGACCCGGGCCCGCCAGCCGGGCTCGACCACGGTGGTGGCGTTGGCCTCGCGCAGGATCGCCGGGCCCTCGACGCAGGCCCCGGGGGCGAGCGCGGCGCGCTCGTAGACCGGGGTGGCGTGGCTGCGCCCTGCGCTGTACATCTCGACGGTGGCCAGCGGCTCGGGGGGGGCGGCCGGGCCGGCCGGGAGCACCGGGTCCTCGACGCTGCCGGTGGTGCCGACCGCCTCGGCGGCGATCGCCTCGACCACCAGCCGCTTGTCGGGCATCACGAAGCCGTAGCGCTCGCGGTGGGCGGCCTCGAAGGCCGCGCGCAGCGCCTCGCTGTCGCCGAACGGCACCACCAGGGCCGAGTCGGTGCCCTCGTAGCGCAGGTGGGCGCGGCGCTCGACGGTGGTCTGATCCTCCCCGATCCCCTGCTCGGCGATCTCGGCGCCGACCGCGGCCTCGAGGGCCGCGTAGCGCGCCTCGAGGCGCGCCACGAGCTCCGCGGCGAGGACCTCCTCGACGGCCTCCTCGCGCAGCGCGCGCACGTCGGCCAGCCCCATCCCGTAGGCCGAGAGCACCCCGGCATGCGGGTGGATGAAGATCCGCTTCATGCCGAGCGCGTCGGCGACCAGGCAGGCATGCTGGCCGCCGGCGCCGCCGAAGCAGCACAGGGTGTACTCGGTGACGTCGTAGCCGCGCTGCACCGAGATCTTCTTGATCGCGTTGGCCATGTTCTCGACCGCGATCTTGAGGAAGCCGTCGGCGACCTCGCGCGGGCTGCGGGTGTCCCCGGTGGTGGCCCGGATCTCGTCGGCCAGCTCGGCGAAGCGCTCGCCGACCACCTGCTCGTCGATCGGCTGGTCGCCCCCGGGGCCGAACACCGCCGGGAAGAAGCGGGCCTGGAGCTTGCCGAGCATCACGTTGCAGTCGGTCACGGTGAGCGGGCCGCCTCTCCGGTAGCAGGCCGGTCCGGGGTTGGCGCCGGCCGACTCGGGTCCGACCCGGTAGCGGGCCCCGTCGAACGAGCAGATCGAGCCGCCCCCGGCGGCGACGGTGTGGATGCGCATGATCGGCACCCGCATCCGCACCCCGGCGACCAGGGTGTCGAAGGCGCGCTCGTACTCGCCCGCGTAGTGCGAGACGTCGGTCGAGGTGCCGCCCATGTCGAAGGCGATGATCCGCTCGAAGCCGGCCATCGCGCTGGTGCGTACCGCCCCGACGATCCCGCCGGCCGGCCCCGAGAGGATGCTGTCCTTGCCCTGGAAGAGGCGCGCGTCGGTCAGCCCGCCGTTCGACTGCATGAACATCAGCCGCGCCCCGCCGAGCTCGGCCTCGACGGCCTCGACGTAGCGGCGCAGGATCGGCGAGAGGTAGGCGTCGACCACCGTGGTGTCGCCGCGGCTGACCAGCTTCATCAGCGGGCTGACCCGGTGGGAGACCGAGATCTGGGTGAAGCCCACCTCGCGGGCGATGGCCGCGGCACGGCGCTCGTGGGCGTGGTGGCGGTAGCCGTGCATGAAGCAGATCGCGGCCGAGCGGATGCCGTCGCGGTAGGCGCCCTCGAGCTCGGCGCGCAGGCGCTGCTCGTCGAGGGGGGTCAGCACCTCGCCTTCCGGGCCGACCCGCTCGTCGGCCTCGATGACCCGCTCGTAGAGCACCTCGGGGAGCACGATGCGCCGCGCGAACAGCCGCGGGCGGACCTGGTAGCCGATCCGCAGCGCGTCGCCGAAGCCGCGCGTGATCACCAGCACGGTGCGGTCGCCCTTGCGCTCGAGCAGGGCGTTGGTGGCCACCGTGGTGCCCATCTTGACCGCCTCGATGCGCTCGGCCGGGATCGGCTCGCCGGCGCCCAGCCCGAGCACCTCGCGGATCCCCTGGACGGCCGCATCGCGGTAGCGCTCGGGGTTCTCGGAGAGCAGCTTGTGGGCGACCAGGGTGCCGTCGGGGCGCCGCCCGACGACGTCGGTGAAGGTGCCGCCGCGGTCGATCCAGAACTGCCAGCGGGTCTGCGCGGGGGTGGCGCTCATGCGCGGTCTCCTTCCCTGGACGAAGGCGGCGATCCTAGCCTGCATCGCCCGCCGATTCACGACAGCGGCCGTCGATCCAACCGTCCTGGCGCGACCTGCTCCCTGCAGGCGGCTCACCGCGCTGCTTGAGCCGGGCGGGGCAATCATCGCAGGCCAGGCGACGCCTGAGCTCGATGCCTCGAGGCCGCACCCACCTGACCCGCGCATCTCGCCATCCACAGCTGCGGGCGAGGACCGGAAGACGGTGAAGCCTCGTAGTCCGAGGAAACGGGCCGGCGGGCTGGGGCCCGACCTACCACCCGACGGGCCCTCACTCCAGCACCGC
>CAZRGU010000277.1:0-4776 GCA_964599705.1 uncultured Ectothiorhodospiraceae bacterium
CGTAGCCCGGGCTCTGCCCGGGATCGAGCGCGGCCCGGCACCGGGCGTTCGCTGCCAGGGCGGCCCGGCACCTCAGGCGCTTGCCACTGCCCGCGCTGCCCGGGCCCCGACCGACGGACGGGCCACATGAGCGCCTCCTTTCCCACGCGTTCAGACCACGTTGCGCTCGGCGAGCGGCTCGCCGGCCGCGATCCGCTGGTAGCCGAGGCGCGACAGGTCGAGGGTGCGGTAGGCGCCGTGGACGATCAGCTCGGCGATCCCCCGCCCGACCGCGGGGGCCTGCTGCAGGCCGTGGCCGCTGAAGCCGTTGGCGAAGAGCAGGTTGGGCAGCTCGGGGTGGGGGCCGAGGATGGCGTTCTGATCGAGCGTGTTGTAGGCGTACAGCCCGGCCCAGGCCCGCCCCGGGCGGAGCCGCTCGAACTCCGGGACACGGGCGGCGAGCAGCGGCCAGATCCGCTCCTCGAACCACTCCGCGTCGACCTCCAGGGTCTCGCAGTCCGGGTCCTCCCCGGGGCGCGGGCCGATCCCGCAGATGAACCCCTCGCCCTCGGGGCGGAAGTAGAGCCCGCTCGGGTCGATGACCAGCGGGGCGTCGGGACGCGGGGAGGGCGCGCGGAAGGCGAAGGCCTGGCGGCGGCGCGGGCGTACCGGCAGCTCGACGCCGGCCATCGCCGCGACCCGCGCGGCCGCCGGCCCGGCGGCGTTGACCAGCACCGCGCACTCGATCCGCGCCCCCGAGCGCAGCCGCACGGCGCGCACCCGGCCGCCGATGCGCTCGACCGCACAGAGCTCGTCGTGCAGGTAGCGGACCCCGAGGCTGCGCGCCTTGCGCCGCAGCCCCTGGAGCAGCGCCCAGGGGTCGGTCCAGCCCTCGTCGCGCTCGCCGAGGCTCGCGAGCGCCACCCCGGCGGTGCTCAGCCAGGGAAAGCGGCGGGCGAGCTCTCCCGGCTCGAGGAGGCGCACCGCGGCGCCCTCGGCGCGCTGCACGGTGTGGTTGGCGCGCAGCACCGCCTCGCCGGCCGGACCGGCCAGGAACAGGTAGCCGTTCGCGACGAAGGGGATCCCGGGAGCGACGCCGTCGACTGCCAGCAGCTCGTCGGCGGCGCGCAGGAACTCGGCCCCGAAGCGCGACATGCGGATGTTCTCGGGGGTCGAGAACTGCTGGCGGATGCCGCCGACCGAGCGCGCCGTCGAGCTGTCCGCATAGCCGGGGTCGCGCTCGACGACCACCACCCGCCCGTCGAAGCCGCCGGCGGCGAGGAAGTAGGCGACCGCCGAGCCGATCACCCCGCCCCCGCAGACCAGCACCTCGCAGCCGCGCGGCGCCTCCGCCCCGCCGCCGCGCGTTACCTCCGTCGCGCTCATGTGCCCATTATGGGCCCTCCTGTCCGCTTCGTGGGTCCTGAATGGGCTGCCGCCGCCCGCTGCATCGAGGCGACGCGGTGAGCCGGGCTGCGTGGCGGGTGGGGTCCGGGGCGACCGACGCGAGCCTGGGATGGCGAGCGCGATGCTCCAGGGATGGATTCACGCCGCCTCGCCGCGGAGCCCATCGGCCACGCAGCCCGGCGTGAAAGGCGTCTGCCCCGAGCCCGGCGTCCCGCGAATCGGGCGGAAGGTCCGCACGAGCGCGCGGCCTCGCTACAATGCGCGCCACACTGCCATCAGACAAGGAGGAGCCGAGATGGAAATCACACGCCTGCACAGCGGTCCGCGGATGAGCCAGGCCTGCATCCACGGGGACACCGTCTACCTGGCCGGGCAGGTGGCGCTCGATGCGCCCGGCGCCTCGGTCGCCGAGCAGACCCGGGCGATCCTGGGGCGCATCGACGCGCTGCTCGCCGAGGCCGGCAGCGACAAGTCGCGGGCCCTCTCGGCGACCATCTGGCTCACTGACATGGACACCTTCGACGAGATGAACGAGGTCTGGGACGCCTGGATCGACCCGGCCAACCCGCCGGCCCGGGCCTGCGTCGAGGCGCGCCTCGCCGCCCCGCAGTTCACCGTCGAGATCGCGCTCATCGCCGCCCGCTGAGCGGCGCGCGACCATGCGCATCCTGGTGCTCGGCGGCGGGCTCGCGGGAGTCACCGCCGCCTTCTACCTGGCCCGCGACGGCCACCAGGTCAGCGTGCTCGAGCGCCACCCCGAGGCGGCCAGCGAGACGAGCTTCGCCAACGCCGGCCTGCTCGCCCCCGGCCACGCCTACGCCTGGGCCTCGCCCAAGGCCCCGGGGATCCTGCTCCGTTCGCTGTTCCGCGAGGACCAGGCCTTTCGCCTGCGCCTCGGGGCGCTGCCGGGGATGATCGGCTGGGGGCTGAAGTTCCTCGCCCAGTGCACCGAGGCGCGGGCCCGCGCCAACACCGTGCGCAAGGCCAGCCTGTGCCGCTACGCGATGGAGTGCCTGCACGAGGTGGTGGCCGAGACCGGGGTCGAGTACGACGCCCTGGCCCGCGGCAACCTGTATCTGTATCGCAGCGCCAAGAGCTTCGCCGCGGGCGTCGAGCACATGGGGATCCTGCGCGAGCTGGGCCTCGAGCTCAACGTGCTGGAGGGCGAGGCGATCACCGCCGTCGACCCGGCGCTCGGCCCGGCGCTCGAGCGGATCGCCGGGGCGGTCCACGCCCCTGCCGACGAGAGCGGCGATCCGTGCACCTTCACCCGCGAGCTGGCCCGCTGGCTCGCCGAGGAGCGCGGGGTCGAGCTGCGCTTCGGGGTCGAACTGCACGCCCTCGAGGCGACCGCCGGGCGCATCGAGCGGGTCCACACCAGCGCCGGGGCGCTCGAGGCCGAGGCCTACGTGCTGGCGCTCGGCTGCGACAGCGCGCGCCTGGCCCGCCCGCTCGGCGTACGGCTGCCGATCTACCCGGTCAAGGGCTACTCGGTGACCCTGCCGGCGCGCGCCGGGGCCGCGGTGCCGGCCCTCGGCGGGGTCGACGAGGACAACCTGGTCGCCTACTGCCCGCTCGGCGAGCGGCTGCGCTTCACCTCGACGGCCGAGTTCGCCGGCTACGACCGCGGCTGGCGCGAGAGCGACTTCCGGGCGATGCTGCGCGCCGCCCGCGAGCTTTTTCCCGAGGCGGCCGACTACGGCCAGCCGAGCTACTGGTCGTGCCTGCGCCCGATGACCCCGGATGGCCCGCCGATCCTGGGCAAGAGCCCGGTCGACAACCTCTACCTGTGCACCGGCCACGGCCACATGGGCTGGACCTGGGCCTGCGGCACCGGGCGGATCCTCGCCGACGTGGTGGCCGGGCGCGACCCGGGGATCGATCTCGAGGGGATGACCTACCGATGAACGCACAACCCGATTCACAATCCGACCCGACCCTGCTGGTCGACCGCCAGCGCATGCCCGCCGAGCTCGACGAGGGGCTCGGCGCGCGGGCCCGCATCGGCCTGGTGGTGCTGGCCTCGGATCACACCATCGAGCACGAGCTGCGCCCGATGCTGGACCTGCCCGGGGTGGCGCTCTACGCGAGCCGGATCTTCAACGAGACGACCATCAACGAGCGCACCCTGGCGGCGATGGAGTCGCGGATCCGCGAGGCCACCGACCTCATCCTGCCTGGCGTCGAGCTCGACGTGATCGCCTACGGGTGTACCTCGGCGAGCATGGTGATCGGCCCCGAGCGGGTCCACGCGCGGATCCGCGAGGCCCGCCCCGGGGTCGCCTGCACCACGCCGATGGAGGCCGCCCTGGCCGCCTTCGCCGCCCTCGGCGCACGGCGCATTGCCTTCCTGCCGCCCTACATCGACTCGATCAACCGCCAGATGCGCGCCTACCTGATCGAGCACGGCATCGAGGTGCCGGTGATGGGCTCGTGGAACCTCGACGACGACAACCAGGTGGCGCGCCTTGCGCCGGCCTGCGTGCGCGCCGCGGTCCTCGAGCTCGGCGCCCACCCGGCCGTCGACGCGGTGTTCGTGTCCTGCACCAGCGTGCGGGTGGCCGCCGCGGTCGAGGGGCTCGAGGCCGAGCTCGGCAAGCCGGTGACCTCGAGCAACCACGCCACCGCCTGGCACGCCCTGCGCCTGGCCGGGATCGAGGACGAGGTGCCCGGCTACGGGGAGCTGCTGCGCCGACCGCTGGCCGGCTGAGCGCCTGTCGGTGCGGCTCGCGCGCGCCGCGCTCTGGCTGCTCCTCGCCGTGCTCGCCGGCGCCGCCCCGGCGGCGCCGGGAGCCACCGTGCTGGTGCTGGGCGACAGCCTCAGCGCCGGCTACGGGCTGGCGCGCGGCGAGGGCTGGGTCGAGCTGCTCGCCGAGCGGCTCGCCGCCCGCCACCCCGGGGTGGCGGTGGTCAACGCCAGCATCAGCGGCGAGACCAGCGCCGGCGGGGCCGAGCGAATCGAGGCCCTGCTCGCGCGCCACCGCCCGCAGGTGGTGGTCGTCGAGCTCGGCGGCAACGACGGCCTGCGCGGGCTCGCGCTCGCCGCCACCCGGGCCAACCTGGAGCGGATCGTCGCCGCCGCCCAGGGCGCCGGGGCCCGCGTGCTGCTGCTCGGCATGCGCCTGCCGCCCAACTACGGGCCGCGCTACAGCGAGGGCTTCGCGCGCATCTATCCCGAGATCGCCGCCGCGCGCGGCGCAGCGCTGGTGCCGTTCTTCCTGGCCGGGGTCGGGGAAGATCTGGCGCAGATGCAGCCCGACGGCATCCACCCGCGCGCCGCGGCCCAGCTGCGGCTGCTGGACAACGTATGGCCCTACCTCGAAGCGCTGCTCTGAGAGCCCCGACGAGCGCGGGTGGCGCGCTTCGCTGGCCTCCCCGCCGGTGCCCGCT
>CAZRGU010000278.1:0-4775 GCA_964599705.1 uncultured Ectothiorhodospiraceae bacterium
CTCAGCGCTCGCGCAGCGCGCTGTCCCTGACCTTGATGACCGGCTTGAGGAGGTAGTCGAGCACCGTCTTGTGGCCGGTGAGGATCTCGACCGTGGCGGTCATGCCGGGAATGATCGGCAGCGGCCCGTCCCGGCCGCGCAGGCTCGAGGAGGCGGTGCGCACCCGCACCCGGTAGTAGCGCTCCCTGGGATTTCGCTCGTCGGAGATGGTGTCGGCGCTGATGTGCTCGAGGGTGCCCTCGAGGCCCCCGTAGATGGCGTAGTCGTAGGCGGTGAACTTGACCGTGACCGGCAGCCCCGGGCGCAGGAAGGCCACGTCGCGCGGTCGGATCCGCGCCTCGATGAGCAGCCGGTCCTCGAGCGGGACGATCTCCATGATGTCCTCGCCCGGACGGATGACCCCGCCGACGGTGTTGAAGCGCACCCGCTTGACGGTGCCGCGCACCGGCGAGCGGATCACCGCCCGGCGGACCTGGTCGCGCCGCGCCCGGATGGTCTGCTCGATGCCGGCCAGCTCGGCCTCCTTCTCGGCCAGCCGCGCCCGGGCCTCGGCGCGGAAGGCGTTGCGCCGGTCCTGGATCTGGCCCTTGAGCTCGTTGACCTGGCGGCGCAGGCGCAGCACCTCGACCTCCGAGACCACCCCCTTGGCGACCAGCGGGGCGGTCATCTCGAGCTCCTCGCTGGCCAGGCGCAGGCTGCGGGCGATCGCGCCGACCGCCTCCTCGAGCGCGCGGCGCCGCGAGCGGTAGAGGTTGATCTCGAGCTCGACGAGCTCGGCGGGCAGATCGGCGGCGAAGACCGGCTTCCCGCCCTCGGCCTCGGCGCGCAGCCGCGCGATCGCGGCGCGCAGCGCGTCGCGCCTGCCCTCGCTCTCCTCGAGCGCCGCCCCGGTGCGGGTGTCGTCGATGCGCACCAGGACCTGCCCCTTCTCGACCACGTCGCCCTCGCCGACCGCGATCTCGGCGAGGATCCCGCCCTCGAGGCTCTGCACGACCTGCTCGCGGCTCGACGGGATGACCTGCCCCTGGCCGCGGGTGACCACGTCGAGCACCGCACCGTTGGCCCACCAGGCCCCGGCGCCGAGCACCGCAAGGACCAGCAGCAGGCTCAGCCCGGCCAGCGGGTTGGCATCGCGGAGCAGCGCGGCACGGGCCTCGGGCAGGTAGTCGCCGAGCCCGGCGGCACGGGCCAGCTCGCGGCGACTGACCGCGGTCCTCATGGCGCCGGCCCCGGGCTGCCCCCGGCCCGGGACGGCGCCCCGGCGCCCGGATCGAGCGCGCGCAGCACCTCGGCGCGCGGCCCGTCGGCCACCACCTTGCCGGCCTCGAGCACCAGGACCCGCTCGACGAGCGCCAGCATGCTCGACTTGTGGGTGACCAGCAGCAGCGTGCGCCCGCGGGCGAACCCGGCGAGGTTGCGGATCAGGGCCTGCTCGGAGTTGAAGTCCATCGCCGAGGTCGGCTCGTCGAGGAGCAGCACCGCCGGGTCCATGAGCAGCGCGCGGGCCACCCCGACGGCCTGGCGCTGTCCCCCCGAGAGCCCCTCGCCGCGCTCCGAGATCACCATGTCGAAGCCCATCGGGTGGGCGGCGACCAGGCGGTCGAGGCCAGCGAGGCGCGCGGCGGCGAGCACCGCCGCGTCGTCGGCCTGCGGGGCGCCCATCGCCACGTTGTCGCGCAGCGTGCCGTAGAACAGGCGCACCTCCTGGCTGACGTAGCCGATGTTGCGGCGCACGTCGACCGGGTCGAACTGCTCGAGGTCGGCCCCGTCGAGCAGGATCGCCCCGCGCGTGGGCCGGTACAGGCCCAGCAGCAGGCGCAGCAGGGTGCTCTTGCCCGAGCCGATCCGCCCGAGGATGGCGACGTGCTCGCCGGGCTCGATGCGCGCCGAGACCCCGTCGAGGGCTGCAAGCTTCTGCCCCGGGTAGGTGAATCCGAGCTCCTTGAGCTCGATGCGCCCCTCGATGCGCTCGCGGTGCAGGAAGCGCCGTTCCGGGGGGCGCTCGACCGGCTGGTGCATCAGGCCGTCGAGCATCCGGAAGGCGACGCGGGCCTGCTGGTAGCGGGTCAGCAGGTTGGCGACCTGGGCGAGCGGGGCGAGCGCGCGCCCGGAGAGGATCACGGCCGCGATCAGCCCGCCGAGGCTCAGCTCGCCGGCCCCGATCCGGTACACCCCCCAGACCACCACCGCGATGGTCACCGCCTCCTGGGTCAGGGCCGCGAAGTTGATCACCAGGGTCGAGACCAGCCGCGACTGGGTGGCCGTCCTGCTGGTCAGCGCGGTGTAGTCCTCCCAGCGGCGCTGCATCGCCCCCTCGGCGCCGAGCGTCTTGAGCGTCTCCATCCCCTCGACGCTCTCGACCAGCAGCCCGTGGCGCAGGTTCGACTCGCGCATGTGCTTGTGCATCAGGTAGGCGAGCGGGACCTGGGCGAGCAGCCCGACGGCGAGCACCACCGGCACCGCGTAGAGGGTCACCAGGTGCAAGGGCGGTGCGAAGATCGAGATCACCCAGATGAAGAAGGCCACGAAGGGCAGGTCACTGACCGTGGTCAGGGTCGCCGAGGTGATGAAGTCGCGCAGGCTCTCGAACTCGCGAAGCTGGGCGGCAAAGGCCCCGGGCGAGCCCGGCTGGGCCTCGAGGCGCAGCGCCAGGGCGCGCTCGAAGAGGCTGCCGGCGAGCAGCACGTCGGCCTTCTTGCCGGCCACATCGAGGAAGTAGGCGCGCAGGGTGCGGGCCAGGAAGCCGAAGCCGACCGCGATCGCCGCCCCGCTGGCCAGCACCACCAGGGTGGCGGTGGCGTTGTTCGGGACCACCCGGTCGTAGACGTTCATGACGTAGAACGAGATCGCGAGCGCCAGCACGTTGACCAGGGCGGCGGCGACCATCGCCTCGGCGTAGTAGCCGCGGAAGCGCCACAGCGTGCCCCAGAACCAGGCCCGGCTCGACAGCGGGGCGGCCTCCGGGCCGAGCCGCTCGTCGGCTCGAGGCAGCGGACGGGCGAGCAGCAGGTAGCCGCTGTAGCTGCGCGCGAGATCACGGCGCGAGACCTTGCTGCGCGCCAGCCCGGTCTCGGGGTTGAGCACCTCGGCGCTGCGCCGCTCGAGGCGGGTCAGCACGCAGGCGCCGCCCCCCTCGAGGAGCAGCACCGCGGGCAGCAGCAGGTTCGAGATCGCACGCAGCGGCCGGCGCACCAGGCGCGCGCCGTAGCCCTGGCGCTCGGCGGCGCGCACGAACAGCTCCGGGGTCATGCGCCCATCGACCAGCGGCAGCCCGGCGGCCAGCGCCGCGGCCGAGACCGGGCGCCCGTGCAGGCGGGTGAGCAGGGCGAGGGCATCGAGCAGCGGGTCGTCGCCGGCCGTCGCGGGCCCCGGGGGGGCCCGCTCGCTCGTCTTCTCCTGGATCGCGGCGGCGGCCATCAGCGAGCAGTGTACCGGGGCGGGGCCCGGCGCGCGCTCACCCCGGCGGAGTCATCACTGCGCTCCGGCGAGCCCGAGGGAGCGTACCAGCCGGCCCTTGCTGGCCGCGATGAAGTAGTGGTTGAGCAGATCCTCGTAGCGCGCGGCGGTCAGGTTCGAGCGGGCCACGAAGAGCTCGTTCTGGGCGTTGAGCAGGTCGAGCAGGGTGCGCCGGCCGAGCTCGAACTGGGCCTGGTAGGCCGCCAGGGTCTGCTCGCTCGCGGTGACGTAGTCCTCGAGGTAGGCGATCCGCTCCTCGCTGGTCGCCTTGGCCTGGACGGCCACGGCGACCGCCTCCTCGATGGCCCGGCGCCGGTCGAGCGCCTCCTGCTTGGCCGCCTCGCGGCGCGCCGCGGCGCTGTCCTCGCGGGCCCGATCGGCCCCGCCGCGGAACAGGTTCCAGCGGCTGACCAGCATGATCGCGTCCTGGTTGCGGGCGCCGTCGACCCCGGAAAGATCGCCGTCGCGACGCAGCCTGGCCTCCACGTCGAGGCGCGGCCAGTAGCCGGCCCGGGCCTCGTCGATGGCGGCCTGCGCGGCCGCGACCCGCGCCTGGGCGGCGCGGTAGGCGGGGTGAACGCGCAGCGCCTCGGCCGTGGCCGCCTCGATCGCCGCGGCGAGCGCCCGGGCATCGGGCGGCCCCCCGGCCGCGAAGCTCGGCGCCACCGGCTCGGGCTCGGCGAGCGCGGCGGGGGGCTCGCCGATGACTCGCCGGTAGCGGCTGCGCGCCTCGCGCAGCGCGCCCTCGCGGGCGCTCAGGGTGCTGCGCGCGAGCGCCGTCCGGCCGGCGGCCTGGTGCAGGTCGGCGCGCCGCCCGACCCCGCTCGAGACCCGCTCGCCGACCTTGGCGAGCAGCGCCTCGTGCGCGCTGAGGTTGTCGCGGGCGAGCGCCACCAGGCGCTCGGCGCGCAGCACCTCGAGGTAGGCCCGCACGGCGCGGAAGGCGACCGACTCGCGGGCATCCTCGCGCGCGCCGTCGGCCGCCTCGAGCAGTGCGTTGCGCCGCTGCACGGTGCTGCGGGTCAGCCGCCCGTCGAAGATCATCTGTCGGGCGGTCAGCCCGAGCTCGCGCGGGCTGGTCAGCCGGTCGTCGTCGCCGTTGAGCCGCAGCGCCTTGATGTTGCTGCGCTCGCGCCCGTAGCCGGCGTCGAGGTCGAGGCTCGGCAGGAACCCGGCGCGGGCCTCGCGGACATCACGCTCGGCGGCCCGGCGCTCAGCCTCGGCACGGGCCACCTCGGGATTGCTCTGCAGGGCCCGGGCGACGGCCTCGGCGAGCCCGACCTCGCCGGCGAGCACTCCCGCCGGGCTCGCCACCAGGA
>CAZRGU010000279.1:0-4743 GCA_964599705.1 uncultured Ectothiorhodospiraceae bacterium
CTCAGCCGCGGAGGCGGAAACCGGCGCGGGCGGCCGCCTCGAGGCGGTAGTCGGGACCGCCCTCGATGCGCTCGCGGTAGGAGCGATCGGCCGGCGAGCCGGGCGGCCAGAGGCGCTCGAACTCGGCCAGGAAGGCGGCGTGGTCGTAGCGCACCGCGAGCGCCTCGAGGTAGACCCCGCGCAGCCGGGCGCTGTAGAGCGGGCGGTGCGGCGAGGGGCGGGTGGCGATCCGGGTGAGGACCCCGTAGCGGCTGGCGCGGAAGTTGGGCATTCCGGCCGCGCCGTTGTTGAGCACCGCCACCCGCCCGCCGGCGAGCAGCGCGGCGACCGGCAGGCAGGTGTGGGCCGAGGCGAAGACCTCGACCGCGGCGCGCCGGGCGAGCGCCGCGATCCGCTCGCCGGCCTGCGGGGCGGCCAGCGCCTCGGCGGCGAAGCCCCAGCCGGCCAGCGACTCGCCGTCGCCGTGCACCACCGCCACCCGCAGCGCCCCGACCCGGAACACCTGCCACATCGGCAGCGCGGCGAGCCGGGCGCGCTCGGCGGCGAGCGGCCGGGCGGCCGTGCGCAGCCGCTCCATGATCGCGTTCGAGCGGGTCACGGTCGCCTCCTCGACCCACTCCGGGTAGGCGCAGCCGCAGCCGGCCCCGTCGTCGCCGTCGGCGGCGACCTCGGTCTCGACGTTGCCGCGCAGCGCGAGATACGGGGCGCGGGCCCGCTCGATGGCGGCGAAGGCGCGCGGCTCGGCGTCGAACCAGTGGAAGTCGCCGTTCAGGCAGACCCGCACCGGGGCCGGCTCGGCCGCGGCCAGGCGCGCCACCTCGGCGAGCGCCGCGCGGTTGCCGTAGATGCCGCCGGCCACGTAGAGGGTCTCGGCGGCGAGCGGCTCGGCGGCGGCCAGCGCCTCGGGGCGGTAGCGGTAGGCGAGCGGGCAGCTCCGGCCGGGCTCGGCCATCGGGAACCTCCTCAGCGCCGTGCGGTCATCGGCAACGGGACCCCCGAGCGACGCGGAGGACACGGATGCGCACCACCCTGATCGCCGTCGGCACGCTGGCGCTCGTCGCCGGGCTGGCCTGGCCGTGGATCACCCGCCTCGGCCTCGGCCACCTGCCCGGCGACATCGTCATCGAGCGCGAGCACTTCCGCCTCTACCTCCCGGTGACCACCTCGATCCTGGTCAGCGCGCTGCTCTCGCTGCTGCTCTGGCTGCTGCGCCGCTGAGAGGGCGCCGCGAGCCGCCCCACCGCGCCCGGTGGCGCCCGCCGGGCTCACCGCGCCGGCTCGCGCGGCACCCGCCTGCTCGCCGCGCGCCGCTCCCCGGCGGGCGTGGCGAGCCAGGCGTCCAGGAACCAGGTTGCGGCGTCGTGCACTCGGATCCCCTCGGGAACACCGGATGCGACCTCCGGCGTCAGCGTAACCAGCTCGAGGGATGCGCGCGGGTGCTCGGCGGCGGCGGCCAGCAGAGCGCGGATCTCCCGCCCACAGGTGCCCTCCTCGCCCAGGTCCGCGCACACCTGGAGAAGCGTCTCGCGCCCGTCCGGGGAGCGCGCCAGGAAGTCCACCTCGCGCCCGTCGCGGGTCCGCACATAGCGGACATCGAGGTGGCGCCGCTCCAGCTCGATGCGCACGGCCGCCTCCAGGGCATGGCCCAGATTCGCCTTGCCGGAGCGATCGAAGACCGGGATGAGCCCTGGATCGATCGGGTGGATCTTGCGCGGCAGCACCATGCGGCGCCGCTCGGAGTCCGCAGCGACCCAGGTGAGCCGCACCAGGAAGCAGTCCTCCAGGTAGCCGAGCAGATGATGCAGGGTGTCGCGGGCCACCGGAAGACCCTGGGACTTCAGCGTGCGATGGAACTTCTCGACGCTGAACAGACCGCCGGGACTGCCCAGCAAGTGGCGGACCATCCAGCGCAGGCTCGCCACGTTGCTCACCGCGTGCCGCTCCACCACGTCTCGCAGGATGGCCAGATCGACGTAGTCGCCGAGCAGCCGGAACCGGTCGCCGACCGCGAGGCCCTGGGCCTCCGGGAACCCCCCGACGGCGAGGTAGTCGCGCAGTGCCCCCTGGAGCCCCGAGCGCTCTCGCGCCGAGAGCAGGTCGAGCCGCTCGGGCAGCGCGTGGTGGCGGTGGCGCAGGAACTCCGCGAAGCTGAAGGGGAAGATCACGACCTCCCAGGCCCGCCCGCGCAGAGCGGTGGCGATCTCGCGCGAGAGCAGCGCCGCCGAAGAGCCGCTGACGAAGACCTCGACCTGCTCGCCGTCGAGCAGCCGCCGCACGAAGCGCTCCCAGCCGGGCACGGTCTGGATCTCGTCGAAGCACCAGGTCACGGTCTCGCGCCCGCGAAACGCGGGGAAGCGCCGGTAGTACTCCTCCACCAGCGCCGCGAAGTGCCGTACACCAAAGCCGGCGAGACGCTCGTCCTCGAAGTTGAGGTACGGCAGCCGCTCGCGGGGGACGCCCTGCTCCAAGCGCTGGCGACGGACCTGGTGGAGGAAGGTGGTCTTGCCGGCCCGCCGCATCCCCACCACGGCAGTGGCCTTGCCCGGGAAGGTCACCCGTCCGGCCAGACACCGCGGCGTCGCCCCGGGTGGCGGCCCGGTGAGCGACTCGCCGAGCAGCTCGGCCACGCGCACACGGCCTGGATCGCCGAGATCCTCGCCGTAGCCGGTGACATCTCCCCTGCTCATGAGGAGAATATAGGGCAATATTCTCCTCCAATAAAGGAGAACTTCCCCCGCATCGGAGCATCTGCGTGAAGCGTTGCTCGGGACGCCCAACAGGGTGCGAGCCGGCCGCCCTCGCTCGGGCTCCGGCCATCGCGCCGCTGAGAGAGCGCGGCGAGCCGTCACCGCGCCCGGTGGCGCCCGCCGGGCTCACCGCGCCGGCTCGCGCGGCACCCGCCCGAGCAGGTAGAACTCGTCGTTGGGGCGCATCGCGGTGAGGTGGGCCATCCGGTTGGAGAGCGCGAACAGCGCCGCGATCGCGCCGATGTCCCAGATGTCCTCGTCGTCGAAGCCGTGCTCGCGCAGCCGCGCGAGGTCCTCCTCGCCGACCTCCTGGGCGGCGAGCGCGACCTTGCGGGCAAACTCGAGCATCGCCCGCTGGCGGGGGCTGATATCGGCCTTGCGGTAGTCGATCGCGACCTGGTCGGCGAGATACGGATCCTTGGCGTAGACGCGCAGGATCGCGCCGTGGGCGACCACGCAGTACTGGCACTCGTTGGCGGCGCTGGTGGCGACCACGATCATCTCGCGCTCGGCCTTGCTCAAGCCCCCCTCGCGCAGCATCAGCGCGTCGTGGTAGGCGAAGAAGGCGCGGAACTCGTCGGGCCGGTGGGCGAGGACCAGGAAGACGTTGGGGATGAAGCCGGCCTTGTCCTGGACCTCGAGGATGCGCGCCCGCACGTCCTCGGGCAGCTCCTCGAGCGCCGGGACCGGGAAGCGGCTGATCGGGTGCTCGTTCACGTCCGTGTCCTCCATCGATCGGTCGGTCAGGTGCCGAGCGCCGGGCCGGCGACCCGGCGCTCGGCGGGCAGCCGGGTGGCCACCGCCAGGGCGAAGGCGGCCAGCCCGGCGAGCAGGGCGAAGACCCAGTACAGGCCGCCGGTGCGGGCGCTGATGAGGGCCACGAGCTGCACGGCGAGCGGCCCGGCGCCAAAGGCGAGCACGAACTTGATCCCGAAGACCAGGCCGTGGCGCCGCGCCGGGGTGTGGCGCACCAGCAGCATGTTCTCGGCCGGCAGCGCCCCGGCGTTGGCCATCACCATCAGCGCCGCGACCGCCACCAGCGGCAGCCCGCTGGCGCCCGCGGCCAGCCACAGCAGCGGCGCCTGCAGGGCGAGCGCGCCGAGGTAGACCCGCTTGAGCGGGTAGCGGTCGGCGAGGTGCCCGCCGATGAGCTGCATCAGCCCGGCGGCGACGTAGACCATCGCCACCAGGGCGCCGATCCCGGTCGCCCCCTCGCCGGCCAGCCCGCCGTGGCGCCCGGCGAACAGCTTGGGCAGCGCGGTCTGGGTGCTCTGGTAGATGACCCCGCCGACGAACATCGTCACCAGCAGCACCACCAGGGCACGCCGGGCATCGGCGCGGCTTCCCCCCGCGGCCTCGCCGCGCCCCTCGCGCAGGTCGGGGATCCCGGTGCGGGCCAGGTGGTAGACGAGCGCCAGGCCGGTCAGCACCGCGACCGCGCCGGGGACCATGAACGCCGCCCGCCAGCCGGCCAGGTCGATCAAGGCGCCGGCCGTGATCCCGGCCAGCGCCGTGCCCAGCGAGCCGAAGATGCCGTTGAAGGCCAGCACCTTGCCGCGTGCCGCCCCGGCGTTGCGCACCAGCCACGGGATCCCGACCGGGTGGTAGATGGAGGCGAACAGGCCGATCCCGGCCAGCGCCAGCAGCAGCCCGCCGGGGCCGTCGGCCGTGCCCGCGGCAATCGAGGCCGCACCGATGCCGAGGAAGAAGACCACCATCATCCGGTTGGCCCCGAGGCGATCGGCGAGCAGCCCGGCGGGCAGCGCCCCGACCCCGACCAGCAGCGCCCCCAGGGTCCAGAGCTCGATCAGCTCCGGGTAGGGCATCCCCCAGGCCCGCTCGAGCGAGAGCACGACCACGAAGTAGAAGGCCGTGAACAGGTGGATGTAGAGGTGCCCCAGGCAGGAGAAGGCGATCGCGGCGCGCGAGGCGGAAGGGCTCATCGACGGGACACACGGCGACTGGGACCGGCCGGCATCTTACCCCCCCGCGCGCA
>CAZRGU010000280.1:0-2500 GCA_964599705.1 uncultured Ectothiorhodospiraceae bacterium
CGGCGGGCACCGGCGGGGAGGCCAGGGAAGCGCGCGACCGGCGGTCGTCGGGGCGCTCAGCGTGGCAGCGCCAGCGGGGCGCTGATCAGCACCCCCTTGGGGAACAGCTCGGGGCCCAGCGTCTCGCGCTCGCAGCGCGCCGGCAGCGGGTAGATGCGTACGTCGTCGCGGCGCGCATCGATGATCTGCTCGATGCCGGCCGTGACCCGCGCCAGGTGACGGCCGGTGAGCCGGCCGACGAACACCGAGTACTGCACCGGCACCGCGTGGCGGCGCAGGTAGCGGTGGATCCGCACCAGCCGGCGCGGGTCGCGGATGTCGTAGGCGATCAGGTAGCTTCCCGAGCGCCCGGCGCTCATGTCCAGAGCTCGCGCAGCCAGCGCTCGAGGGCGCCGAGGTGGCCGTGGCCGCGGCGCAGCAGCCGCGGGGCGGCGCGCTCGAAGGCAGCGGCGATGGCCGGCTGCTCGAGGCGCTCGCGGCGCCGCTCGCGCAGCAGCGCGCGGGTGGTGGCGTGCAGCTCCCACTCGAGCAGCCCGGTGAGGTCGTTGGCCAGGTTCAGCCCGCGGCGCCGGAAGCCGATCAGCTCGGGGCGGATCCCGGAGCGGGTCAGCACCTCGCCGCTCAGCGCCGCGAGCATCCCCACGAGCAGCCGGTGCACGCGGCGCACCCGGGCCGGGCGGGCGAGGCGCAGGTGCCCGGCGAGCAGGTGCTCGCGCACGGCAGCCGGGCGCAGGTCGGAGAGGCGGGCCCGGTGGCCGCCGAGCGCGCGCAGGATCGCCTTGCGCTCCTCGGCGGCCCGCCAGTCGCCATAGCGCGCCGCCCAGTCGGGCCGGTCGAGCAGCTCCTGGAGGCGCTCGGCGAGCGGCATCTCGCGCGAGCGCGCCCCGAAGCAGTAGCCGAGCAGCCGCCCCTCGCGGTCGAGGAAGGTCACCGGGACGCCGCGCTCCAGGCAGGCGGTCAGCGCCCGGGTCTGCCACTCGACCTCGCCGCTGACGATGACCCGGGAGAGGCGCCGCAGCGGGTAGCGCCCGTCGGCCCGCCCGGGGCTGCTGACCCGCAGCGCCGGCCCGTCGAGGGCGACGTCGAGCGGCTCGCGCCCGGCCAGGTAGAGCGGCCTCACCGCTCGGCCTCCGCGCCCGCGCGCAGGGTGCGCACGAGCTGGCGGCACTGGCGGCGCAGCAGCCGGCGCAGCGCCCGCTCGTGGCCGTCGAAGGCCGCGTAGAAGGTGCGCCGCCCGGCCTTGTCGAGCAGGCAGGCGCCCTTGTCGCGGCGGAAGTGCCCGTCGCGCAGGCGCCGGGTGCGGAACATCTCCCAGGTCCAGGCATCGACGTGCGGGCGCAGCGGCTCGATGAGATCGGCGGCCAGCGAGGCGCGCCCGTGGGCCGGCTCGTGGAAGAAGCCCACGTAGGGGTCGAGGCCGGCGCCGTGGGCCTCGCGCACCGCGCTGGCGTGGAGCAGGGTGTAGCCGAGCGACAGGCAGGCGTTGACCGGGTCGCGGGGCGGGCGCCGGTTGCGCCCCTTGAAGCCGAGCGCCGGCGGGAACAGCGCGCCGAGGCCGCCGAAGTAGGCCGCCGCCGCGGCCCCCTCGAGGCCGAGCAGGGCGGCGACGTCCGGGGCCTCGCCGACCTGCTCGCGGATCGAGGCGAGCTGGCGGCGTGCCTTGACCAGGGGCCTGCGCCGATCGAGGCGCTCTTCCTCGGCCTGCTCGATCAGGCGCCGCTGGGCGGTGACCTTGGCGGCGACGATGCGCCGCGCCCAGGCGAGCCGCTCGTCTTCCTGGTGCCAGAGACGGTACTGGGCGAGGCGGATGCGGGCATCGCCGTGCGGCGGGCCGAGCACCAGGGCCATGCGCCGCGCGTGGCGGCGGCTGAGCACCACCAGCTCGACCCCGGCCTCGCCGAGGTGGCCGATGAGGCCCGAGCCGAGCAGCGTGTCGCCCTGCAGCACGATCCGCTCGAGGAGCACGATCGGCACCGTGCGCACCCGGGTGCCGGCGTCGTAGAGCGCCAGCGCACCGCCCTCGCGGCGCAGCTCGAGCCCGGCCCGGTCGAGGTAGAGGGTGGCCACGGCGCCGGCCCCGCTCAGCCGTGGTAGAAGAACGGCGGGTCGCACGGCGGCACCGCCACCCCGAGCGCGGTCATCCCCATCCGCGGGTCGAGGCGCAGGAGCAGGAAGCGGTCGGCCTCGAGGTCGAGCACCTCGCGCAGCTCGGCGAGCAGCGAGGCCTTCTCGGCGGGGGTGAGAAAGCACTCGTAGACCGACTTCTGCCCGCCGGTCGCGTAGCCCTTGACCGCGTGCAGCGCCGCGCGCAGCCGCTTCGGGTCGCGCACGTCGTAGGCGGCGATGTAGAGGTCGCGGTGCTTCATGGTGTCATTGAAGCGCGGATCGGCCCCGGCAAGCTGCTCCGGCAACCTTGCCGGGGCCGGCGGCCGACCGCGGCGCCCGGCGCCGCTCTGGGCGGGCAGGCCGCGCCGCGAGGGGAGACGTTTCCGCGGAGACG
>CAZRGU010000280.1:2600-4709 GCA_964599705.1 uncultured Ectothiorhodospiraceae bacterium
GACGTTTCCGCGGAGACGTCTCGGGCGTGGCTCAGCGGGCGCCTGTGCCGCTCGGGGCCGGGCACAGGCGCAGCGCCAGCCGGCTCCAGCGCTCGAGCGCCAGGGCCTCGGCCGCGCCGCGCTCCAGCCAGCGAAGCTCGCCGAGCTCGGCGCCCCCGCGCGGGGGCGGCTCGCCGGCCTCGGCGAGAAAGACCAGCCCCCAGTGCACCGTCCCGACCTCGGTCAGCTCCTCGTTGATCACCCCCAGGAAGCGCGGCTCCTCGAGCGCGCTGAACCCGTCGAGCTCCTCGTCGAGCTCGCGGCGCGCGCAGGCAAGCAGGGTCGCCCCGAGGGTCTCGGCCTCGTCGTCGCGCTCGACGTGCCCGCCGGCGCCGAGCGACCAGCGCCCGTGCAGGCGCCGCTCGCTGCCCGCGCGGCGGTAGGCCGCCAGCCGCCCCGCGCCGTCGCGCAGCAGCACGTAGGGGATCGGCTGCTTGCGGCTCGGGTCGTGCTCGGCCAGGTTACGGGCCATCCAGCGCGGCTCGGCCGCCGCGAGGGCCTCGAGGAGCACCGGCCAGGTGAGCTCGACCGCCCCCTCCGCGGGCAGCCAGGCGGCCGGCAGGCGCTCGCGGGCCACGGTCAGGATCGGGCGCCCGGCGCTCACGGTCCGGCCTCCGCGGCGATCGCCTCCATCACCTCGCGCTCGGCCGCGAGCAGCAGCTCCCGGCGCGCGGTGTGCTCGCAGAAGGCGGCCCGGAAGGCGTTGCGCACGATCCGCAGCACCTCCCAGCGGGTGAGTCCCTGCTCGCTCATCGCGGCCGCCTTCAAGTACTCCTCGCCAAGGGTGGTGCGCGAGATCCCCGGGTTGTCGGTGTTCACCGTCACGTGCAGCCCCTCGGCGAGGTAGTTGGCCAGCGGGTAGTGGCGATCCTTCGGCCCGCTGCCGAGCAGGTGATCGCGGTAGCCGACGATCTGGTAGTTGCTCGACGGGCACATCTCGAGCGCGATGCGCCGATCGCGGAAGCGGGTGCACAGCTCGGCGGAGGCCTCGCCCAGCGTCAGGCCGTGCCCGATCCGGTCGGCGGCCAGCTCGTAGACCGCCTCCCAGATGTTCTCCGGGCGCTCGCCCTCGCCGGCGTGGATGGTGGTGCGCACCACCCGCTCGCGCAGCGGGGCGAACAGTTCGCGCAGCTCGGCGGGCGAGCGCGCCCATTCGGCGCCGGCCAGGTCGAAGCCGGCGAAGCGGCGCCGGAAACGAGCGTCGTCCTCGAGGAGCCGGACGGCGAGCGCGACGTGCTCCGCGGCCAGCTCCAGCGAGCCGTGGCGGCTGGCGATGAAGCTCAGCCGGACCTCGCACTCGGCGAAGCGCTCGGCCTCATCGAGGAGCACCGCGACCACCTGCTCGGCGCCGAGCCCCCCGCGGGTGCAGTTCATCGGCGAGCAGCGCAGCTCCAGGTAGCGGACCCGCTCGCGCCGGCAGCGCCGGGCGAGCGCTCGCAGGGTCGCGCGCAGCGTCTCCTGGTGCTGGAGCAGCCCCGAGCCCTGCAGGTCGCCGAGCGCCTCGTAGCGCTCGATCCCGACCCCGCAGAAGCGCCGCGGGTCGGCCAGCTCCCCGTAGATCAGCGCCTCGAGGCGCTCGGCGTGCCCCGCGAAGGCGAGCAGGAAGGCGGCCACGGCGAGCGGCTCGGGGGCCTCGAAGGCGCTGCGCAGGGTCTTGAGGTCACCCCCGCCGGCCAGCGCCTCGACGGCGGCCAGATCCCCCTCGCGCACCGCCTCGGCGAGCGCCTCGCGCCAGCGCCGGAAGGATCGGTCGCGCCCGGCATGATCGGATACCTCCGCGTCCAGGACGCCGGCCACCTCGATCATCTCGGGCACGGTGAGCACTCCCCCGAGGTGGCAGTGCAGCTCGGCCTTGGGCAGGCGCGCGAGCCAGGCGCGATCCTGCTCGGCGCGGGCCGGGTCGCGGCCGATGCGCTCCTCGCGCAGCGTCCCGATCAGGCGCGAGGGCAGCGCGTAGAGGGCCCGGAACGTCCCCCCGGGCTCGTCCTTCGAGAGCTGCAGCGCCTGGTTGCCGAGCAGCGACTGGGCCGCGGCGAGGCTTCTCTCGACGGTCTCGACGAGCGCCGTGCT
>CAZRGU010000281.1:0-4695 GCA_964599705.1 uncultured Ectothiorhodospiraceae bacterium
GTCAGGAACGTGAAGGTGTCGCCGAGCGCCGGCACGAAGCCGCCGACGAAGTCGAACAGGATCTGGCCGGCGATGTAGCTCGCCAGCCCACTCACGTCGAGCAGGTCGAACTCGCCGGGCAGCGGGCCGCCGATCTCGATGTCGAGCGTGCCCGCGTTCATGGTGAAATCCCCGTCCACGGTCAGCGTGCCCGGCGAGTTGCCGGGCCCGACCTGCCCCCCGTCGAGGGCGAGCTGGCCGGCCACGGTGCCGTCGCCGCCGAGGCTGCCGCCGGCGTTGACGTGGATGCTGCCGGCGCTGACCCGGCCCTGGCCCGAGACGTTGAGGATCCCCTGGCCGGCGAGACCGACGTTGACGGTGGTCGCGCCGTTGCCCAGCGTGATCGCCGACCCGGGACCCGAGACCCGCACCTCGCCGTCGCCGTTGGCGCTCTGGCCGATGCTCAGGGTGGCGCTGCCGCCCGCGGCATCGATCTCCAGCCGGCTGCCGCCCTGGACCTCGAGCAGGCTGCGCGCGAGCACCGGGCCGCCGTTCGCCCCGCGCGAGACCTGCACGATGGACTGGTCGCCGGCCAGACGCACCAGCGCGCCGTTGAGGAGCCGCATGGTGCCGTCCCCGGAGCGACCGACCTGCAGGAACGGGCCGCCGAGGCTCGCGATCACCGGATCGACCTGGGTGATCTCGACCGTCGCGTTGTCCACGGTGACCGACCCGACGCTGCCCGGTTGGCGCGCGATCTGCAGGCCCGGGCCGGAGCGCAGATCCGCCGGATCCCCGGGCGTACCGAGCCCGCCGGTGTCGCGGATGCGCAGCAGCGCGCCGCTGTCGATCACCAGCTCGCCGCGATCGCCGGCATTGCGCGCGACCCGGGCGAAGCCCGCCTCCTGGTCGAAGGGCGGGCCGAAGGCGTCGCCGTTGTCGGGCGAGACCTCGACCACCGTCCCCGCCCCGGTAATGGCCATGCGGTTGCCCGCCGCGTCGCTGCGCCCGACATCGAGAAAGAAGGTCTCGAGCCGGGCGCCGCCGGAGACGGTCAGGTCGCCTGCCCCGCCGCCGACGCCGCCCTGGCCGACGCGCACCGGGGAGCTGAATGGCGAGGCGAGATCGTCCAGGGAGCGGAGCACCGTGCCCGCGCCGTCGATGACCAGCTTGCCGCTGCCCCCCGCGGCGCCGCCGATGCCGAGTCGGCCGGCGTTCTCCCAGGTGCTGCCCCCGTTCATGGTCATGTCGGCGCTGCTGCCGGCATCCCCGCCGAGGTCGACGCCCCGGGTGGCGAGGGTCGCGCCGCTCGCGAGCTGGACGGTGGCGGCGCCGACCTTGCCGAGCACCGAGGGGCCGCCGGTATCCACGGCGCCGCCGTTCTCGATCTGCAGGCGGGCGACCGAGTTGGCGCCGGTGGCCATGTCCAGCGCCCCGGCGTTGGTCCAGTGCGCGCCGGCCCCGCGCACGATCACCGTGCCGTCGGTGGACTCGGTCCCGGTGGGGACGCTGCCCCCGGGGCCCAGCGAGATCTCGCTGCTCCCGGTGCTGAGCACCCCCCCGTTCTCGACCACCACGGTGGCGGTGGTCGCACCCCCGGGGACGCCGAAGTCGAAGCCGTCGGTCAGGATGTCGAACACGCCGGCCGCGGCGACACCGAAGACGTTGACGGCGTCCACCCGCGAGCCCGGATCCCGAATCGTGAGCGCGCCGGTGGAGCCGGCGGCGGTGCCGACGAAGTTGTTGCACCCGGGGTCGCACAGCCCCGGGTCGCTGGCCGCATCGACCACCGCGCCCTGCTCGACCACCATCGAGCCCGTGCCGCCGGATCCGATCTCCATCCGATTGATGCTCCGGCCGATGAGCTCCAGGCGCGTCCCGGCCCCGGTGATGGTGGTGCTGCCGAGCGAGCCTTGGGGGTTCGCGACCCGGATGCCGCCGGCCCGGAGCGTCGAGCCGCCATCGACCGTCAGGCTGCCGCTGGTAGGCGTGGCGGCGACCCCGACCCCGATCTCGACGTTCGGCCCCTCGCCGGTGAGGGGATCGCCGTCATCGACCGTGAGGTCGCCGACCGTGACGGCAGGCCCGGGCATGAAGCTGTCGAAATCGAACGAGTTGACCGCACCGCTCGGCACGATGGTCGCGCCGGCCGGGGCAGTCGCGGCCAGGGCAAGGGCGAGCGCCAGCCCGGCCGCCGGCCGGGGAACCCGGCTCGCCGGTACCCGGTGGGAAGGGGGGCCGTCGGTTGGCGGGACCCGGGCGTGGCGGGGCGGGTGCGCCACCCGGGGGCCGGGCAGCGGCGAGCGCCGGGCTCGCCGGCAGGTGCGCTGTGATGCATCGAACGGTCTCATCTGAGCTCTCCTCGACTCGTTGGATCGATGTCGGGGTCTCCGGCCGGCATCGGGCTGACGGCCCGCTCGGGGGTCGCACCGCAGCCGGTCGGGTACGCCCACCGATGCTCTGCAACACACGTGCCCGCTCTGGGATCGGCTGCGAACTCAATCGCTTGGAGACGCTGTCCCGATCGGCCTACATGGGAATGTAAAGCGTTCCGACACCCACAGGTGTGGGGGGCGTGGATCCGGCGGAAGGGAAATGATGGAGGACACTCAACAGGTTACGTCGAGAACCGGGGAAAATGGGTGGAGATTCCCGCACCGGAAGCGTGTAAGAATCTCCGACAGACGAGCCGCGGGGCGGATAGGTCGCCGCCTCGCAGGGGTCACCCCCGCGGGTGATTCCCTACCGCTTCCCGGCTCGCTGCCAGCCGCAGCTCGCCAGCAGCACCCGCACCAGCTCCACCCGGTTCCGGCTGCGGGTCTTGGCGTAGATGCGCTGCAGGTGGGCGCGCACCGTGTCGTGTCGCACCCCGGCGTGCTCGGCGATCTCGCTCGCGCTCGCGCCGCACAGCAGCCGCTCGACGATCCGGCGCTCGGCGGGGGTCAGCCCGAAGCGCCGCCGCAGGTACTCGCCGGGCAGGTCGAGCTCGCGGGCCGGATCCGAGATCAGCAGGGTGGCGACCGGGCCACCGAAGGCGCGCACCGCGGGGGCGACCTCGATCGTGCGCAGCGGCGAGACGAGCAGCGAGTAGGGCGGGGCGGCCGTGGCCCGCTCTGCCGCGAGGCCCTGCCCGGGGATCCGCACGCCCCGCTCGGCGGCCGCCACCGCCTCTTCGATGAACCGGGCGAGTGCGCGGTCGGCGTCCGGGTCGCGGCACCGGATCCGCTCGCCGTCGCGGTACAGGCCGTCGCCGGCGGCGAGGATCGAGCTCGCCTCGCGGTTGGCTCGCAGGCAGGTTCCGAACCGGTCGATCAGCACCACGCCGACATCGAGCGCCTCGACGGTTGCCAGGGCGCCGCCCAGGTCGGTCTCGAGGCGGGCGAGCCGGCGATACAGCTCGAAGGCCCGCCGCAGGTGGGGCAGGAGCGAGCGGGCCAGGTCGAGGTCGGGTGCCGCGAAGGCTGCCGCGTCGGGCCCACGCATCACGCAGAGCACGGTGAGCGAGTCGGGGGTGGCGCTGAACTCGACCAGCAGCCGGTGCTCGATGCCCTCCGGCGCCAGCAGCTCGCGGTAGATCCGGCTCTCGCGAATGACCGCCTCGGGCAGGACCATCCGGCAGGTGAACGGCGCCGGCCGCGGGCGAGCCACGAGCTCCTGAACGAGCGGATCGCCTTCCGCGAGCCGCTCGAACAGCGCCAGCTTCGCCTCGTCCACGCCCCACAGCACGTTGAACTCGAGGCCGTGGTGGCGCCGGTCCCAGAAGTTGATCGCACCGCTCGACCCGCCGAGCAGTGCCACCACCGCGGCCAGGAAGTCACGCCACCGGGCCGGCTCGGTGGTGGCGCCGTAGAGCAGCCCGAGGAGTCCGAGCAGATCGCCCTCGGGATGCGGCGGACGCGCGGCGCCGACCGGAGCGCCGGAGCGCTGGGGGCGCCGGTCGGGCGCCGGCGCACACGGTCGTTGTGGTTCGCCCACGGCCTCGCAGCCCTGCGCAGGGACCCGCAAGGGGCTCCTCGAGCATTCTGCATCCGAGAGCCCCAAGACCGATTCTAGTTCGCATCGCTCACCGGTTCACGGCTGCCCAGGGCACGGGCCTCGGTGGGGGCGATGGCCCGCAGGCCGATTGGGGTCAGGTCTAGAATCGTGGCATTCCTCGCTCCGGGGTAACCACATCGTCATCCGATGCTCTCGGCGTGTGCAACCTGATCCCGCTCGACCACGGACCCGCGATCGGCCGCCTGGTGGCCCAGGACTTCGTCCACGAGCAGGTACGCGCGTCGTCCGGGGACCAGCGCAGCGCCGCCGATCACCACCGCCAGGCGAGCCACTCCAGGCTCACCCGGGTGATCGCGCTGATGGAGCAGCACATCGAGGATCCGCTCGATCTCAGCGAGCTGCAGCGTCGCACCGGGCTGTCGCGCCGCCAGCTCGAGCGCCTGTTCCGGCGCAGCATCGGCGAGCCTCCGATACGCCACTACCTGAACATGCGCCTGAACCGCGCGCGCCAGCTCGTGCTCTACGCGGAGCTGCCGATGCGCGCGGTCGCCGCAGCTACCGGCTTCGTCTCGCTGGCCGGATTCTCGCGCAGCTACAAGGCACGCTTCGGCCACTCCCCGAGCAGGCACCGGGCGATCCTCAGCGCCACCGGCCTCGGTCCGATGCTCCCTGCCGGCGGCACCTCGCTACGCATCGAGTCGCGCGGCCGCTGAACGGGTC
>CAZRGU010000282.1:0-2526 GCA_964599705.1 uncultured Ectothiorhodospiraceae bacterium
TCCACCGACCCCATCCCGCCCCAGCCGGCGGCGAGCTCGGCGGGCACCTTGCGAAGCTGCGGCACGCCCGCGGCGCGCTCGCCTGCAGCCCGCTCGGCGACCAGCACGCAGCTCGTCAGCGGGGTGACGAGCTGGTGGCGCTCGGCGAGCGCCGCGGCCTGCTCGTCGGTGAGGTCGGCGAGGCGCCGGTGGGCGGCCAGGCGCACCAGGGTCTCGGCGGCGCCGGCATCGGCGAGTGGGGCGGGCAGGGCGAGCGCCTCGCGCAGCCGCTCGCCCCCGCCTCGCTCGAGCTCGAGGGCGACCTCGCCGGCCGCCGTCCCGGCAAGGCAGGCGAAGACGTGCACGGTGTCGCCAGCATGGAGCGCATCGAGGGCCGCCGGGGCCTGCCAGCGGACCTCGCCCGGCCAGCGCAGCGCCACCGACTCGGCCCGCGGCTCGCTCATGCGCCGGAAGTGGCGCACGATCCGCTCGGCCATCGCCTCGCGCGGCGAGACCAGCTCGCAGGCCCCGCCGGTGCGCTCGGCGAGGCGGCGCAGGAAGGCCTCGGCGACCGCGCTGCCGACCCCGACCGTGAACACCCGGTGGCCCGAGCGTGCCGCGGCCGCGATGACCGCCTCGTGCTCCCAGACCTCGCCGTCGGTGACCAGCAGCACCTCGCCGGGCACTCCCGCCGGGCCGCCGCAGCGGTAGGCCGCCTCGAGGGCCGCCCCGATCTCGGTGCCTCCCATGTCGGCGTCGAGGCCGGCGAGCGCGGCGCGGGCGATGGCCCGGTTCTCCGGGCTCGCCGGGACCGGCTCGGCGAAGAGCAGCTCGTGGTTCGAGCCGAAGGTCACCACCTGGAACCAGTCCGCCGGCCCGAGCAGGCCGAGGATCTCGGCGAGCGCGGCGCGGGCCTGGACGATCGAGTCCCCGGCCATCGAGCCCGAGCAGTCGAGCACCAGCTTGACGCAGCGCGGCGCGGCCGGGGCCTCGCGCGGGATGCGCGGGTGGAACGAGGCGAGCACCATCCGGCCCTCCTCGGCATCGGCCACCAGGGCCTGGCTCGCCGCCCCGGCCGGCTCGCGCAGCACCAGCACGAAGTCGCGGTCCATCCGCGCGGCGGCGCCGGCGAGCGCCAGCTCGCGCCAGCCCTCGCCGTCGCTGACCGCCAGCGGGTGGCTCGGGCACTCGAAGGCCGCCCGGGCCAGCGCCCCCTCGATGCGCAGCCGCAGCGCGAAGCGGTAGCCGGCCTCGAGGGCGTGCTCGGGGACCTGGTGGGGGGCGAGCCCGGCCCCGGCCGGGTCGCCGTAGCGCGGGGCGACGGTGGTCGGCAGGTGGAAGCGCAGGGTCTCGCCCTGCCAGCGCAGGAGCTGGGCGTAGCGCACCCGCACCACCGCCTGCTCGCCGCCGTGCAGGTTGCCGAGGTTCACCGTGTAGAGGCCGGGCTCGAGCTGCTCGAGGAGCACCGCCGAGTGGCCCTCCTCGATCGCCTCCTCGTACTCGCTCTCGGCCGCGGCGCGGGCCCGCACCACCCCGCGCAGGCGCTCTCCGTTGAGCTCCACGGCGAGCTCGAGGAGCACCGCGTCGAGCGGCAGCGGGAAGGTGTAGACGACCTCGATCGGGTCGGCCTCGAGGTTGCGGTAGCGCTGGGTGAGGCTCGCCTCGGCGAGCATCCCGCGGATCGTGGCCTCGACCTCGACGGCCTCGAGGGCGACGCGGGCCTCGCCGACGGGCTCGAGGGTGGCGGCGGCGGTGGCAAGCTGATCCATGGCGTCATTCCTCCTCGCCGGAACGGATCCGGCGGTAGAGCGCCGCCACCCCGCTGGCCAGGGCCCGCACCTGCTCGGGCGTGAGCTCGGCGCGCTGCGCCTCGACGTGCAGCTCGACGCCCTCGCCGAGCACCACGTGGCTCCAGACCTCGACGCTGCCCGGGCTGCGCGGCCGCGGTGGCGGGCGCAGCCCCTCCTCGGCCCCTTCCGCGCTCAGCAGCTCGCGGATGCGCTCCAGCGACAGGCCGGCCCGCTGCCACTTGCGGATCTCGAGCAGCCGCTCGAGGTGCTCGCTGGTGTAGCGCGCGCCGCGCCCCGCTCCGCGGGGCCGGGCGAGCAGGCCGATCTGGACGTAGTAGCGCAGCGTGCGCCGCGGCACCTCCACGAGCCGGCAGAGCTCGTCCGGGGTGAACGAGCGCGATTCCTCGTTCATGGGAGCGGAGTATAGGACAGTTTTACTGTCGCCTTCAAGTGTCTTGTTTATGGCCCGGGAGATCGGAGCCGGACCCGCCCGGAACGGATGGCCCGGCGAGCCGGGGCGGCGGCGTCCGAGGCCGGCGCCGCGGTGCGTCCCCGGGCGGCGCCGATGGTATGGTGTGGCGCTGCAAGCCGGCCTCGAGGACGCCCCGCCATGCGTCTCAGCGACGAGGAGAGAAGGGTCATCCGCGCCGCCTGCGAGGAGGTCTTCGGCCCGCGCGCGACCGTGCGGCTGTTCGGCTCGCGGGTGCGCGACGAGGCCCGTGGCGGGGACCTCGACCTGCTCGTCGAGAGCGACCCG
>CAZRGU010000282.1:2626-4672 GCA_964599705.1 uncultured Ectothiorhodospiraceae bacterium
AACGGCGAGAGCTCGACCGGAGGCTGGAGGCATATCGACTATCGAATGACCCGGGGGTGCCGGCCGCGGAGGCGATAGAGCGAGCTCGAGCCTCCCTGTGATTGTCTGTCTGCGCCCGGAAGCGGAAGCGGATGTCGCAGATGCAGCCCGATGGTACGAGCAGCAGCGGCCCGGGCTTGGGTCGGAATTCCTGGATGAAGTGCTGCGGACAATGTCATCATGTCCGAGCATCCCGAGCTTTTCCCAAGGGTGGCCGGCGAGATCAGGCGCGCCGTGACTCGCCGTTTTCCGTTTCCATCTGATCGAAGAACCTGAGCTCGTCGTTCTTGCCGTGATGCTCGGTGGCAGGGACCCGACGCGCCGGAAGAGCCGCACAGGACAGTCGCCGGGAGGGCGCCGCGGTGCACCACGCGCGCCATGCGAGGCGATCGGCAGCGCGCATCGCTTCATCGTCCAGGGCCGTCCCCGAGGGGCCTCGCGACCGTCCCGGGCCTAGCCCGCACCTCTCACCGATTCACGGCTCGCGGGCCGGCGCGATGACCTCGAAGTTGGCCCGCGTGATGGCGGCCCGCGCCGGGTCCTGGCCGTCGCGCCAGGGGCCGCAGGCCAGCGGCAGGCCCTCGAGCGCGGCGTTGAGCGCCTCCATGACCACCTGCCAGCGGGTCTTGCCGGCCGGCAGCGGCGCCTCGGCGGGGCGCCCGGCCAGGCGATTGACCGCCGCGCGCGACAGGCGCAGCGGGGCGGTGTGGATGTCCTCGGCGAAGAAGGAGAACCCGGCGGCGTTGTCGACCAGGTAGGCACCGTGCTCGCGCAGCGCGGCGAGGAACATCCGGGTGATGGGCGCGGCCTCGCGCTCCTCGATCGGGACGCAGTCCTCGTCGACGAGCCCCTCCTTGAGCCGGATCCGCTCCCCGGCCCGCCAGCCGTGCGGCCCGACGTCGTAGAAGTCGGTCTCGGTGGTCGCCGCCGGGTAGACCGCCTCGCCGGGGAGCGGCTCGCTCGGATCGGGGCTGCGGTTGCGCAGCACCGGGGCGGCGAAGGCGAGCGCGTGGTCGATGCGCCCGCGCTCGATGTCCTCGGGCACGAGCAGCCCGGCGAGCAGCGCGATCCCGGTGGCCCGCGCGCTCGACTCCCCGCGCGGGTTGGTGGCGCTGCCGTGCACGGAGAAGCGCTCGACGGCACCGGCCGCGACGAGCGCGGCGCCGCGCTCGCCGGCGCCGCGCACCTCGCCACCCGGCCCCGCGGTCGAGGCCTGCCAGAGGTCGTACTCGAGCGCCTGGCGCTGCTCGTAGAGCACCAGGTGGCCGTCCGAGTCGCTGCCCGCCGGGCCGGCCGGGCGCAGCGGGCCGGCTCCGCGCGGGACCTCGACCGGGCCGCCGAACACCCGCGGGGCGAGGCTCGGGCCGGGCCAGGAGGGCTGCCCGGCGTAGTCGCGCAGCGCGATGCGCCACGTGCCGGTACCGGCCGCGAAGATCGGGATCGCGAACTCGTCGTGGTTGACGTCGGCGAACGGCCAGCCGAGCGGCTCGAGCCCGCGCGGGCGCAGGGTGCGGGTATCACCGCGCAGCACCCGGTACAGGTGGAGGATCTTGGCGTCGCTGTCGGCGGCCACCGCGACCCCGCGCGCCGACTGTCGCCAAGCGCTGGCGGGCGCGAACAGCGGCAGCGGGAGGGCGAAGTCGCGCAGCAGCGCCGCGCCCGCCCGACCGACGGCGAGCGCCCCGGGCGCGACGGCGATCAGCGCGGCGAGCAGCACCCGGCAGAGCACCGCTCGCGAGGGGTCGCGCCGCCCGGAGCGCCGTGCATGACATCGCGCGTGCATGCTCATACCCGCGAGCGAGCGGTCACTCCCGGCCGCACCCGCCGAACCCCCGCCGACCCGTCCAACCTGCCGCGAACTGTAGCGCACCGCGAGGCGCCCGGCTGCCGCTCGCGGCGAACGGCGCCGGCAGCGCTCAGACCCCCGACAAGCGCCGGTCGCGCGCTTCCCTGGCCTCCCCGCCGGTACCCGCCGGGGGACCGATCCCGGGCAGAGCCCGGGCTACG
>CAZRGU010000283.1:0-4651 GCA_964599705.1 uncultured Ectothiorhodospiraceae bacterium
TCAGTCCTCGGGCTCGAAGACGTTGACCAGGCTGCCGACCCCGTCGATGGCGATCTCGATGGTGTTGCCCGGGCGCAGCGAGCCGACCCCGACGTTGGTGCCGCAGGCGATCACGTCGCCGGGCAGCAGGCGCATGTCCTGCGAGATGCGGCTGATCAGCTCGCCGGCCGGGAAGACCATGTCGCTGACCGGGTAGTTCTGCCGCTCCTGGCCGTCGAGCAGCGCGCGCACCCGCAGGCTCGCCGGGTCGAGCCCGGTGGCGACCACCGGCCCCATCACCCCGAAGGTGTCGAAGGCCTTGCAGCGGGTCCACTGCGGGAACCCCGGGTCGGCGTTGAGCAGCTCGATGGCGGTGACGTCGTTGATGCAGGTCACCCCGAACAGGCACTCGAGCGCCTCCTCGGGGGAGGCGTCCTTGCAGGTGCGCCCGATCACCAGCCCGAGCTCGCCCTCGAAGATGATCTTGCCCGCGTAGGCCGCCGGGCGGCGGATCGGCTGCCCGGTGGGGTGCAGCGAGCTGTTGGCCTTGAAGAAGTAGAGCGGGTGCTCGGGGGCCGACTTGCCCATCTTGGCGAGCAGCGCGTGGTAGTTGTTGGCCAGCGCGACCACCTTCGAGGGCTCGACCGGGGTGAGCAGCTCGACCTCCTCGAGGGCCACCTCGCGCCCGGTCGGGCGCGGGTCGGCGAACAGATCCCCCTCGTGCTCGGCGATGCGCCCGTCCTCGAGGGTCCCGAAGTGCACCGCCCCCTGGTGGCGGTAGCGTGCCCAGCGTGCCATGGCGTCTCCTTGAATCTCTTCCGTGATGCGACGTGGGAGGCGGCCCCTCAGGCCACGGCGCAGAGCTGAACGGCCGAGTGGGCCTCCTGGATCTTGCGGTCGAGCAGCGCCACCAGGGCGTGGACGGCGCGGATCGCCGGCACCGGCACCTCGACGCGCTCGGCGAGCTCGATGGTCGCGGCGATGATGGCGTCGATCTCGAGCGCCCGGCCGGCCTCGACGTCCTGGAGCATCGAGGTCTTGTGGGCGCCGACCTTGCGCGCCCCCTCGATGCGCTTCTCGATCGGCAGCCGGAAGGTGATCCCGAGCTTGCCGGCCACCGCCTGGGCCTCGGCCATCATGTCGTGGGCGAGCTGGCGGGTCGGCGGGTAGGTGCAGATCTCCTCGAGGGTGGCGTGGGTCAGGGCGCTGATCGGGTTGAACGACAGGTTGCCCCAGAGCTTCAGCCAGATCTCGGCGCGGATGTCGCTGATCACGAACGACTTGAAGCCGGCGCCGTTGAGCAGCTCGGCGATCCGCGCGGCCCGCTCGCTCTCGCTGCCGTCGAGCTCGCCGAGCGGGAAGCGGTTGCCCTCGACGTGGCGGATCACCCCGGGCTCGAGCACCGCCCCGGCCGGGAAGGTGACGCAGCCGATGATCCGCGCCGGGTCGATGGTCGCCGCGATCCGCCCGCCCGGGTCGACGGTCTCGATCACCTGGCCCTCGAAGGGTCCGCCGTGGCGCTGGAAGTACCACCAGGGCAGGCCGTTCTGCACCGGCAGCAGGCAGGTGCCCTCGTCGTAGAGACGCGGCAGCTCGCCGGCGACCTGGGGGATGACGTTGGCCTTGACGGCGAGGATCACCAGGTCCTGGGCGCCGGCCTCGGCGATCGAGCCGAGCGCGCGCAGCCGCCGGGTGGTGAAGCTCGTCCCGTCCGGGCGGATGATGCGCAGCCCGTCGCGCTGGATGGCGGCGAGGTGGGCGCCGACGTCGATCACGGTGACCTCGTTGCCGGCCTCGGCCAGGTGCGCGGCGAGCAGCCCGCCGATGGCGCCCGCTCCGACGACACAGATGCGCATGGAACCGTCCTCCCGGTTGCAGTCGGTAGGCCACGAAGTCTACCAGCCCGGGCCCGACAGTCAACGATTTTGAAAACGAATCCTACGATACGGGACGCCGATAAGTCATTGATCCGTCGTAGAGAACTTTTCTCATTCTGGTTTTCGTGCGCAGACATTGCGCGGTTCGGGAGGCGAGTGCGGATCTCTCAACCGACGAGCGGAGCGAGGGCGCCGAGACGCCGCTCTGGCGGGGCGCACGGACCGGGAGGCGGCGAAGGTGAATCCAACACTCCGTCGAGGCGCCGGGACGGAGCACGTCCCGCCAGGGCGAGTGGATCGGCGCCCGCAACCGCGGATTGGTGAGATATCCGGGCTGAATGCACGAGGGGTGAGCGCCTGCGAGCGCCGCTCCGCATCCGGGCGGCGAGCACACCGCGGGCCGGACCCGTCGGCGCGTCTTGGCGGTCGCCCCGGGCCCCGCTATCATACACACGATGAGTGCCAATAATGTGTACAGGAGCACGTCTCTGAGGGGGACCGGCAGGACCGCGGACTGCGTGCGTACCAACATCGTGCTCGACACCCGGCTGGTGCAGGCAGCCCTCAAGGCCACCGGGCTCAAGACCCGCCGCGAGCTGGTCGACTTCGCCCTGCGCGAGCTGCTTCGCCACCGCGAGCAGAGGAGGCTGCTGGCGCTGAAGGGCAAGGTCGACTGGGAGGGCGATCTGGCCGGCATGCGCGCTGGCCGCGGCGCGTGATCCTGGTCGACACGAGCGTCTGGATCGACTTCTTCGCCGGCCGGGATCGCGGGCACGTCGCGGCGCTTGAGCGGCTGATCCTCGACGACCAGGATCTGGCGATCTGCGGCATCATCCTGACCGAGATCCTGCAAGGCATCACCGCTGCGTCGACCTACCGCCTGGTGCGCCGCCGCCTCGCCCCCCTGATCATGCTGCCGATGCCCGAGCGCGTGTTCATCCGGGCCGCGGACATCTACCGTGCGCTGCGCGGCAAGGGCATCACCGTGCGCAAGACCAACGACTGCATCATCGCGGCCACCGCCCTGGAGCACCGTTGTCGGCTGCTGCACAACGACAGGGACTTCACACGGATCGCCGCGCACTACCCGCTGCGGGTGATCGCGCTCTGAGCCCGGCGCTCGTCGCCGTGCGCCCAGGGCCGGGGCGCGCCGCCCGTGACCCGGCCACCGTGGATCTGGCCCGGGCGGCTCAGCCGGCGCGGCTCAGCCACACCCGGTTGCTGTGGTAGGTGCTCTGCCCGGCCAGATCGCCGAGCGCGTCCGGGGTGGTCCAGTTGACGTTGCGCCCGCCGTGGTGCTGCGGCCACCAGCCCTTGGTGGCGACCACCACCCCGGGGCGGAGCGCCTCGCTGAGCCGCGCGGCGAGCACCAGCGCGCCGCGCCGGTTCGCGATGCGCACCGCGTCGCCCTCGCCGATCCCCCGCGCGGCGGCATCGGCAGGGTGGATCTCGACGACCGGGCCGTGCTCGCGGCGCACCAGGTCGGCGCGGTTGGCGAAGCTCGAGGAGACGAAGTGGTGGGCGGCCGGCGAGATGAGCTCGAGGGCCTCGGCCGGGTCGGCCCCGGCCGGCGGCGGGTCGGGATCGGGGCGCTCGACCCAGCCGGGCAGCGGGTCGAGCCCCTCCTCGGCAAGGCGCTCGCAGTACAGCTCGACCCGCCCGCTCGGGGTCGGGAAGCGCCCGCCGGCGAACGGCACCGCATCGGCGCCGTACTCCACGGGTCCCTCGCGGCGCAGCCGCTCGAGGGTCAGGCCGGGGAGCGGCCAGCCGGGCTGCGCGGCGCTCGCCTCGAGGATCTCGGCGGCCACCGCCACGGCGTCCTGGGTGAGCCACGGCTCGCGGTAACCGAGCGCCGCGGCGAGCGCCCGCATCACGTCCCAGTTGCTGCGACACTCCCCGGGCGGGGCGAGCGCCGGCTCGTTCCAGGCCAGCACGTGCTGGCCGTAGCCGCGGTGCAGGTCGGGGTGCTCGAGCTGGCAGGTGGCCGGCAGCACCAGGTCGGCGAGCGCCGCGGTGTCGGTCAGGAACAGCTCGTGGACCACCGTGAACAGATCCGGGCGGCGCAGCCCGGCGATGACCCGCGAGGCGTTGGCGGTGCTCGCCGCCGGGTTGGCGCCCCACACGTAGAGGGCGCGGATCGGCGGGTCGCGCGCCTCGCCGGTCAGCGCCGCGCCGAGCCGGTTCATGTTGATCGCCCGGCCCGGCGCCGCGCACTCCCCGCGCCGGGTGACCGTCTCTGCGTGCCAGGGCAGCTCGTCGCTGGTCGAGTACATCAGCCCGCCGCCGCGCACCCCGTACTGGCCGGTCAGCGCCGGCAGCGCGCAGACCGCCCGCGCGCTCTGCCCGCCGTTGCGGTTGCGGCACAGCCCGTCGCCGATCTTGATGAGCGCCGGGCGGGTGGTGGCGTAGCGGCGCGCGAGCTCGACGATCGCCCCCTCCTCGATCCCGGTGATCGCGGCGACCCGCGCCGGCGGGTAGTCGGCCAGGCGCTCGCGCAGCTCCGGCCAGCCGCGGGTGTGGCGCTCGAGGAAGGCCGCGTCGTGGAGCCCCTCGGCGCAGATCACGTGGGCGAGCCCCAGGGCCAGGGCGGCGTCCGTGCCCGGGCGCGGGGCGAGGTGCTGGTCGGCGCCGCGGGCGCTTCGCGAGCGGCGCGGATCGATGACCACGCAGTGGCAGCCGGCCCGCCGCGCGCGGCGCAGCCAGGGCACGAAGTGCGGCGCGGTGCTCACCGGGTTGTGGCCCCAGAGGATCACCAGGCGGCTGTCGAGCACCTGCGGGTAGGGCGGGGAGTGGCG
>CAZRGU010000284.1:0-4640 GCA_964599705.1 uncultured Ectothiorhodospiraceae bacterium
GGGCTCCGGCGAGATCCGTTGCTGGATGGGACGACGTGGGCCACGAGTCCATGCCCGGCGTGGGCCGTTGTGATGCTTGCCGCGCGAGGGGTCTCCGGTATAGCGTTGATCATCCGGCCGCGCGGGCGTGGCGAGCGGCGAGCGCGTAAGGAGGATGCGCATGAGCGAGCAGCGAGGCGAGGTGTGGCGTCACCGCCACCCGGGGGCAGGGAGACGCAGGACCCGGCCCCACCCCAAGGGCCGTCAGCTCGAGGCGGCCGCCCTGGCCGAGGTCCGCGAGGCGCTCGGCGACGCCCCTCGGCGCCGCGACCTGCTCGTCGAGCACCTCCACCGGCTGCAGCGGCGCTTCGGCTGCCTGCGCCACCGCCACCTGGTGGCGCTCGCCGAGGAGCTCGGCCTGGCGATGGCCGAGGTCTTCGAGGTCGCGACCTTCTACGCCCACTTCGACGTGGTCGCCGACGACGCCGAGATCGCCCCGATCACGGTGCGGGTCTGCGACAGCGTGAGCTGCATGCTGGCCGGCGCCGAGCGGCTGCTCGCCGCGCTCGAGGAGGGTCTCGGGGACGGGGTGCGGGTGGTCCGCGCACCCTGCATGGGTCGCTGCGCCGGGGCGCCGGCCGTCGAGGTCGGCGAGCGCCACCTCGAGCGCGCCGACCTCGGGGCGGTGCGCGCGGCCATCGATTCCGGCGCGCTCGAGCCCGAGCTGCCCGCCTACCGGGACCTCGATGCCTACCGGGCGGGCGGTGGCTACCTCACCCTGCAGGCCTGCCGCGAGGGGCAGCGCGACTTCGAGCAGGTCGCCACCACCCTCGACGAGGCCGGGCTTCGCGGGCTCGGCGGGGCCGGCTTCCCGACCGGGCGCAAGTGGCGGATCGTGCGCGGCTACCCGGCCCCGCGCCTGCTCACGGTCAACGCCGACGAGGGCGAGCCGGGCACCTTCAAGGACCGCCACTGCCTGGAGAGCGACCCGCACCGGGTCCTCGAGGGGGCGCTGATCGCGGCCTGGGCGGTCGGCGCCGAGGCGATCTACCTCTACCTGCGCGACGAGTACCCGGCCGCGCACCGGATCCTCGAGCGCGAGCTCGCCGCCCTCGCCGAGGCCGGGATCGCCGGCGGGGTCGAGCTGCACCTGCGCCGCGGCGCCGGGGCCTACATCTGCGGCGAGGAGTCGGCGATGATCGAGTCGATCGAGGGCAAGCGCGGCCTGCCCCGCCACCGCCCGCCCTACGTCGCCGAGCGGGGGCTGTTCGGGCGCCCGACCCTGGTGCAGAACGTCGAGACCCTGTCCTGGGTGCGCGACATCCTCGAGAAGGGCGCCGAGTGGTTCGCCGGCCAGGGCCGCCACGGGGCCCGCGGGCTGCGCCGCTACTCGGTCTCGGGGCGGGTCCGCGAGCCCGGGGTCAAGCTCGCCCCGGCCGGGATCACCGCCCGCGAGCTCATCGAGGAGCACTGCGGCGGGATGGCCGAGGGCCACCGCCTGCGCGCCTACCTGCCCGGGGGGGCCTCGGGCGGGATCCTGCCGGCGAGCCTCGCCGACCTGCCGCTGGAGTTCGGGCGCCTCGAGGAGCACGGCTGCTTCGTCGGCTCGCACGCCCTGGTGGTGATCTCGGACCGCGACGACCTGCGCGCGGTGGCGCTCAACCTGATGCGCTTCTTCGCCGAGGAGAGCTGCGGGCAGTGCACCCCGTGCCGGGTCGGCACCGAGAAGGCGGTGGCGCTGATGGAGCGCCCGGACTGGGACTGCGGGCTGCTCGCCGAGCTCGGCCAGGTGATGGCCGATGCCTCGATCTGCGGCCTCGGGCAGGCGGCGGCCAACCCGCTGCGCGCCCTGCTCGCCCACTTCCCGGAGGAGGTCCGATGAGCGATACGGTGCGTTTCGAGCTCGACGGCCGGGAGGTCGAGGCCCGCCCCGGCGAGAGCATCTGGCAGGTCGCCGAGCGCCTCGGCACCACCCTGCCTCACCTCTGCTACACGCCCGCCCCCGGCTACCGGGCCGACGGCAACTGCCGGGCCTGCATGGTCGAGGTCGAGGGCGAGCGGGCGCTCGCCGCGGCCTGCGTGCGCCGGCCGACCGCGGGGATGAAGGTGCGCACCGCGAGCGAGCGGGCGCTGGCCGCGCGCCGCGGGGTCTTCGAGCTGCTCGCCGCCGACCAGCCGCCGCGCGAGCGCGGCCCGGATCGCGACTCGCGCTACTGGCGCTGGGCCGCGGCGCTCGGCGTCGAGACCAGCCGCTACCCGGCCCGCGCCGCGCCGCCCGCCGATGCCAGCCACCCGGCGATGCACGTGCGCCTCGACGCCTGCATCCACTGCACGCTGTGCGTGCGCGCCTGCCGCGAGGTCCAGGTCAACGACGTCATCGGCATGGCCGGGCGCGGCCACCGCGCCAAGGTGGTCTTCGACCTCGACGACCCGATGGGGGCGAGCACCTGTGTCGCCTGTGGCGAGTGCGTCCAGGCCTGCCCGACCGGGGCGCTGCGCGAGCGCGCCCTGGTCGACGAGGCCGGCGTGGATCGGGCGCTCGCCACCCGCGAGGTCGACAGCGTGTGTCCCTACTGCGGGGTCGGCTGCCAGGTCACCTACCACGTGGCCGGCGAGGCGATCGTCGCCGTCGACGGGCGCGACGGGCCCGGCAACCGCGGGCGGCTGTGCGTCAAGGGGCGCTTCGGCCTCGACTACGCCCGCCACCCCCACCGCCTCACCCGGCCGCTGGTCCGCCGTCCCGACGCCCCCAAGTCGGCCGACTGCGAGGTCGACCCGGCCGACCCCTCGAGCCACTTCCGCGAGGCGAGCTGGGAGGAGGCGCTGGAGCGGGCCGCCGCGGGGCTGGCCGCGATCCGCGACCGCGAGGGGCCCGGGGCGCTGGCCGGCTTCGGCTCGGCCAAGGGCTCCAACGAGGAGGCCTACCTGGTCCAGAAGCTGGTGCGCACCGGCTTCGGCAGCAACAACGTCGATCACTGCACCCGGCTCTGCCACGCCTCCTCGGTGGCGGCGCTGCTCGAGGGGATCGGCTCGGGAGCGGTCACCGCGCCGTTCACCGCCGCCCTCGATGCCGAGGTGGTGCTGCTGATCGGCACCAACGCGGCCGAGAATCACCCGGTGGCGGCGACCTTCTTCAAGCAGTTCGCCAAGCGCGGCACCCTGATCGTGGCCGACCCGCGCGGCCAGGCCCTGCGCCGCCACGCCACCCACATGCTCCAGTTTCGGCCCGGCACCGACGTCGCGCTGCTCAACGCGATGCTCCACTGCATCGTCACCGAGGGGCTCTACGATCGGGCCTACGTCGAGGCCCACACCGAGGGCTTCGCGGAGCTCGCCGAGCACCTCAAGGCCTTCCCGCCCGAGGCGATGCAGGATCTGTGCGGCATCGACGCGGCCACCATCCGCACCGTGGCCCGCACCTTCGCGCGCGCCGAGCGGGCGATGATCTTCTGGGGCATGGGGGTCTCGCAGCACGTCCACGGGACCGACAATGCGCGCTGCCTGATCGCGCTCGCCCTGATCACCGGCCACGTCGGCCGCCCGGGCTGCGGCCTGCACCCGCTGCGCGGCCAGAACAACGTCCAGGGGGCATCGGACGCGGGGCTGATCCCGATGGTCTACCCCGACTACCAGGCGGTCGGCGCCGAGGAGGTGCGGGCCCGCTTCGAGCAGGCCTGGGGCCGGGCGCTCGACCCGAACCCCGGGCTCACCGTGGTCGAGATCATGAACGCGGCCCGCGCCGGGCGGATCAAGGGGCTGTACGTGATGGGCGAGAACCCGGCAATGTCCGACCCGGACGCCGGCCACGTCCGCGAGGCGCTCGCCGCCCTCGAGCACCTGGTCGTCCAGGACATCTTCCTCACCGAGACCGCCTTCCATGCCGACGTGGTGCTGCCGGCCTCGGCCTGGCCCGAGAAGCGCGGCACGGTCACCAACTCCAACCGCCAGGTCCAGCTCGGGCGCCCGGCGCTCGAGCCGCCGGGCGAGGCCCGCCAGGACTGGTGGATCATCCAGGAGATCGCCCGGCGCATCGGCCTCGACTGGAGCTACCGCGGCCCCGAGGAGGTGTTCGCGGAGATGAAGACGGTGATGCCGTCGCTGGCCAACATCACCTGGGAGCGCCTCGAGCGCGAGGGCGCGGTCACCTACCCGTGCCCGGCGCCCGATCACCCGGGCAACGCCATCGTCTTCGGCGACGGCTTCCCGACCGCCAGCGGCCGGGCCCGCTTGGTGCCGGCCGGGATCGTCTCGCCGGCCGAGCGGCCCGACGACGAGTACCCGATGGTGCTGACCACCGGGCGCCAGCTCGAGCACTGGCACACCGGGGCGATGAGCCGCCGCGCGGCGGTGCTCGACGCCCTCGAGCCCGAGGCGGTGGCCTGCCTGTCGGCCGCCGACCTCGAGCGCCTCGGCGTCGAGCCGGGGGCGCGGGTGCGGGTGGTGACCCGGCGCGGCGCGATCGAGCTCACCGCGCGGGCCGACCGGGCGATCCCGGACGGGGTGCTGTTCATCCCCTTCTGCTACGCCGAGGCGGCGGCCAACGCGCTCACCAACCCGGCCCTCGACCCGTTCGGCAAGATCCCGGAGTTCAAGTACTGCGCGGCGCGGGTCGAGCCGCTCGGCGATCCGGGCTAGTGCCCGTCGCGCGCCTGGGTGGGCGG
>CAZRGU010000285.1:0-4637 GCA_964599705.1 uncultured Ectothiorhodospiraceae bacterium
GGGCTAGCGCATGGTCCGAGGGACCTCGAGCTCGAAGGCAGCGAGGCAATCGTCCGCAAGGAGGGCGACCGGCTGATCGTCGAGCCGACCCGCAAGAGGGGCCTGCGCGCCGTGCTCGCCTCCCTGGAGCCGATCGAGGAGTCGTTTCTGGACGTGGACGAGGATCTGGCACCGCTCGACGAGACCGGGCTCTTGGCGTGGCATCGCGTTACCTGCTCGACACCAACGTGGTGTCCGCGCTGATCCGCCATCCGCGGGGATCGGCAGCCGCTCGCCGACCAGGCCGACAGACTGCCCCGGCCAGCGCAGGGGGCGCTCTCGGCTCGGGCGGCGACCCCGGCCATGCTCTCCCGGGTGAAACGGGGCTCGTAGCGCGAGCCGGATCGGGTCGATGCCGGGGCCGCGCGCGGCGTACCCTCACCTGGAGGGCGAGCAGGGCGACGCTGGAGAGGTTCGGGGTCTCGAGGAGGTGCCCACCCCGCATATCTCACCGATCCACGGCTGCGGCTGCCGGTTCCTCGCGGAGATCGGGTGGCCATCGCCAGGCCGCGGTCCGGAGCTGGATCTGGCGCCAGATCGCCGAAGGAGGAGCGGCATGGGCGGCCGGACCCGCGCGGAACGACACGTTCCGCGGGAACGTTTCCTCGAAATCACTTGAGCTTTGGCGGGGGTGGCGAGGGCATGAGCGGGGGTGTGAGGGATGCGAAGTTTCCTCGACCTCCGGGCTTGACATGACCGCTGTCGTACGCATGCACCGAGGCAGCTATGCCGCTCGCGCCCCGGTGGTGTCGGTCTCGGCCTGATTCCCCGTCTTGCCGCCTTCCTGGCTCGTGCGAGTCCTTCGCTATACTGCGCTGGTGCCGCCCGGCCCACGATCGCAGCGAGCCCGACCGCGCCATGCGCCTGTCCGAACGCCAGGTCCAGATCATCCGTGAGACCGTCGCCGAGCTGCTCGGTCCGGAGGCCGAGGTGCGGGTCTTCGGCTCGCGCGTCGATGACCGGGCCCGGGGGGGTGACATCGACCTGCTGGTCCGCTGCCCGCGGCCGATCACCGATCGGCACGGCGCCGAGCTGCGGCTCGGTGCACGGCTCGAGATGCGCCTCGACGGCCATCCGGTCGACGTCTTCCTCCTCGATCCTCGGACCGAGCGCCGCCCGATCCACGAGGAGGCCCTGCGCACCGGGGTGACCCTATGAGTGGGGCGACGCTCGGTCTCGTCGAGCGGTTCCTGGACACGCTTGAGCTGGTGCGGCGCGAGGGCGAGCACCTGGCCTTCAGCTGGCGGCGGCTCTATGCCGAGCCGATCGACGCCGCCTGGGTGCGCCGGCTCGAGCAGGCACCGGAGCTTGCCGAGCGGCTCGAGGCGTTCGTTTCCCGCTTCGGCCGCATGCAGGACACGATCGCCGGGCGGCTGCTGCCGCGCTGGCTGACCGCGCTCGCCGAGCCCCCCGGTGCGCAGATCGAGGTTCTCAACCGCGCCGAGCGCCTCGGAGTGCTCGAGGACACCGAGGGCTGGCTCGAGCTGCGGCGGCTGCGCAACCGGCTGGTGCACGAGTACGCGGAGAGCGCCGAGCGGCTGGCCGCCGACCTGCTCGCGGCCCGCGAGCGCGGGACGATGCTGTTCGAGACCTACAACAGGGTCCGCGAGTACGCCGAGGCTCGGATGGGAATCGAGCGGGGGCGACTTCCGCCCCGCCTGGAGCTACCCGCCGGCGGCGAGGGGTAGTCCGGCGATGTCTTCCTGGCACCGGGGTGCCAGCGGACTCCTACCCCTCGAGCAGCAGCACGTGCAGGCGGCGCGGCCCGTGGGCGCCCTCCTGCAGCGTCTGCTCGACGTCGGCGGTCTTCGACGGGCCGCTGATGAAGTTCACGGTGCGCGGCAGCTCGCGGCGCTCGGCGCGCAGCCGCGCCCAGACGTCCTCGAGGTAGCGCACCACCCGCGAGGCGCGCAGGACCACCAGGTGGTCCTCGGGCAGGAAGTTCAAGGTGGTCGGGCTCTCGGGCCCCGAGAGCATCACCACGGTGCCGGTCTCGGCGACCCCGGCGAAGGCCGCGGTCACGCTCACCCGGTCCTCGCCGCGCGCGGCGCGGCGCTCGATGGCGATCCCGTCCGGCCACGGGATCGCGTCGAGGGCCGGGTCGGGGGCGACCAGCAGGGCGTGTCCGAGGTCGTGCTCGGCCAGGTGTGCGGCCACCGCGGCGGCCAGCTCGCCGAGGTCGGCGACCCGGGTGACCCGCCCGTGGACCGCCTCGAGCTTGGCCACGAAGCGCTCGACCGGGTCCTCGTCGTAGGCCGGCAGGACGTTGCGGTGGGCCGCGGCGATGCGCGCCTCGAGCCCGGCGGCGATGCTCTCGGGCAACGGGCCGCCTCGCCCCAGCGAGGCGCGCAGCGAGGCGAGGATCCGCTCGCGCGCGCCGCTCATCGCCCGCCCCTGCGCCGCCAGGCCGACTGGAAGGTCTCGCCGGGAGGGGCCGGCAGGTCGCGCTCGGCGGTCCAGCCGCCGGCCAGCGGCAGCCAGTGGAAGCGCCCGCGGCGCCGGGCGAGCCGGCCGAGCACCCCGACCCCGAGCTCGGTCGCCCAGCGATAGAGGCGCGGGCGCCGCGCCAGGAAGGCCCAGGCGGCCAGCCCGGCGCGGGCGGCGGGCGGCTCGAGGCGCTCGGCGACGGCGCGCTCGCGCAGGCCGCGCAGCAGCGCCGGGAGCGGGATGCCCATCGGGCAGAGCTCGGCGCAGCGCCCGTTCAGGGTGCAGGCGCTGGGCAGGTCGCGGGCCTCGTCGAGGCCGACCATCAGCGGGGTCAGCACCGAGCCCATCGGCCCGACGTAGACCCAGCCGTAGGCATGCCCGCCGATGCCGAGGTAGACCGGGCAGTGGTTCATGCACGCCCCGCAGCGGATGCAGCGCAGCATCGGGTGGAACTCGTTGCCGAGCATCCGCGAGCGGCCGTTGTCGAGCAGCACCACGTGGAGCTCCTCGGGGCCGTCGGCGTCCGCGGCGCGCCGCGGGCCGGTCGAGAACGTCGTGTAGACCGACATCTCCTGGCCGGTGGCGCTGCGCGCCAGGACCCGCAGGATGCTGGTGCAGTCCTCGAGGGTCGGGACCAGCTTCTCGATCCCGGCGGTGACCACGTGGACCCGCGGCAGGGTGTTGGTGAGATCGCCGTTGCCCTCGTTGGTGACCAGCACCACCGAGCCGCTCTCGGCGACCAGGAAGTTGGCCCCGGTGATGCCGACGTCGGCGGCCAGGAAGCCCTTGCGCAGCACGGTGCGGGCCTGGTCGACGATCGCCGGCACCTCGGTGACCCGCTCGGTGATCCCGTGGCGGGCGTGGTGGCGGTGGAAGAGCTCGGTGATCTGGTCCTTGGTCTTGTGCACCGCCGGGGCGATGATGTGGCTCGGCGGCTCGCCGGCGAGCTGGATGATGTACTCGCCGAGATCGGTCTCGAGCACCTCGAGGCCGGCCGCCTCGAGGTGCTCGTTGAGCGCCATCTCCTCGGCGACCATCGACTTGCCCTTGGTGACCCGCCGCGCCCCGGCGGCGCGGCAGATCGAGAGCACGATGTCGCGCGCCTCGGCCGGGGTCTCGGCCCAGTGCACCCGACCGCCGCGGGCCTCGACCTCGCGCTCGAAGCGCTCCAGGTAGTAGTCGAGGTGGAGCAGGGTGTGCTCCTTGATGTCGGCCGCCGCGGTGCACAGCGCCTGCCACTCGGGTAGCGCATCCACGGCGGCCTGGCGCTTGCCGATGAAGCCGCCCTTGGCGCGCCCCATGGCCTGGCGCAGCTCGGGGCTGGCGAGCGCCTCGACGGCGCGGCGCTGGAACTCGTGGCAGCGCGGCTCCACCGTCACTCCCCGCGCCGGCTCGCCGGCTCGCCGATCGCCGCTGCCCCCTCGGCCATCCCGGCGAGCACCTCGGCGACGTGGAAGCAGCGCAGCGCGCGCCCCTCGCGGCTGGCCCGCCCGGCGATGTTGAGCAGGCAGGAGAGATCCCCGCCGAGCAGCAGCTCGGCACCGCTCGCCGCGGCGTCGGCGACCTTGTCGGCGGCCAGGCGCGCCGAGATCTCGGGGTACTTGACGCAGAAGGTGCCGCCGAAGCCGCAGCACACCTCGGGCTCGGCGAGATCCACCAGGGTGAGCCCCTCGACGGCGGCGAGCAGGCGGCGCGGCTGCGCGCGCACCCCGAGCTCGCGCAGCCCCGAGCAGGAGTCGTGGTAGGCGGCGCGCCCGGCCAGGCGCGCGGCCGGCGGCTCGGCGCCGAGCACGTCGACCAGGAAGCTGGTCAGCTCGTAGCTGCGCGCGGCCAGCGCCCGGGCCCGCTCCGACCAGCGCGCCTCGGCGGCCAGCAGCCGCGGGTAGTGCTCGCGCACCATCCCGATGCACGACCCGGAGGGGGCGACCACGTAGTCGTAGCCCTCGAAGAGCTCGATGGTGCGCCGCGCCAGGGCGCGCGCCTCGCGGGCCGCGCCGCTGTTGTAGGCCGGCTGCCCGCAGCAGGTCTGCGGTCCCGGCACCTCGACCCGGCAGCCGGCCGCCTCGAGCAGGCGCGCGGCGGCGAAGCCCACCCGCGGGCGCATCAGGTCGACGACACAGGTCACCAGCAGGGCGACACGCGGCGAGACGGACTCGCTCAAGGCTCTCCTC
>CAZRGU010000286.1:0-4636 GCA_964599705.1 uncultured Ectothiorhodospiraceae bacterium
CGCTGCCCGGGGGCGGGACGCACGCCTGGCACAGCAGCAGGGGGCGGGCTGGCTCTATGCGCGCTCGCCGGCACCCCGTTAGCGTAATGTTCGCGGTCACGCGCACCGCGAGTCTCTACACACCGGGAGAGCGGCGATGCTGGTAGGGGTACCGAAAGAGATCAAGGATCACGAGTACCGCGTGGGCCTGACGCCGCAGAGCGTCCAGGAGCTGGTCCACCACGGCCACCAGGTGCTGGTCCAGAGCGATGCCGGGCTCGGCATCGGCGCCTCGGCCGAGGACTACCGCGCGGCCGGGGCGAGCACGGTCGATGACCCGGCCGAGATCTTCGCCCGCGCCGAGCTGATCGTGAAGGTCAAGGAGCCGCAGGCCAACGAGCGGCGGATGCTGCGCGAGGGCCAGGTGCTGTTCACCTACCTGCACCTGGCGCCCGACCCCGAGCAGACTCGCGACCTGGTCGAGAGCGGCGCGGTGTGCATCGCCTACGAGACGGTGACCGACGAGCGCGGCGGCCTGCCGCTGCTCGCGCCGATGTCCGAGGTGGCCGGGCGGCTCGCCGTGCAGGCCGGCGCGCACTGCCTGGAGAAGGCCCACGGCGGCAAGGGGGTGCTGCTCGGCGGCGTGCCCGGCGTCGACCCGGCCAGGGTGGTGATCATCGGCGGCGGGGTGGTCGGCACCCACGCCGCGCACGTCGCCATCGGCATGGGCGCCGACACCTGGGTGATCGACCGCTCCACCGAGGTGCTCAAGCGCCTCTGGCGCCAGTTCGGGCGCCCGCTCGACACCGTCTACTCGACGCGCACCGCCGTCGAGGAGCACGTGCTCGGCGCCGACCTGGTGATCGGCGGGGTGCTGGTGCCCGGCGCGGCGGCCCCCAAGCTGGTCACCGCGGACATGATCCGGCGCATGCGGCCGGGCTCGGTGGTGGTCGACGTGGCCATCGACCAGGGCGGCTGCTTCGAGACATCGCACCCGACGACCCACTCCGACCCGACCTACGTGGTCGACGACGTCGTCCACTACTGTGTCGCCAACATGCCCGGGGCGGTGCCGCGGACCTCGACCTACGCGCTCAACAACGTCACCCTGCCCTACGTGCTGGCGCTCGCCGGGAAGGGCTACCGCCAGGCGCTCGAGGACGACCCGCACCTTCGCGCCGGGCTCAACGTGCACCGCGGCGACGTCACCTGCCGCGAGGTCGCCCACGACCTCGGCTACGACTTTGTCGAGCCGCTGAGCTCGATGCAGCAGGCCTGATCCGGCATCGCCCGGCAAACCGGGGGGTGCCGCCGCCGCTTGCGGCCGGCGGCGGCGCAGCGAAGAACAACCCGGGACACCGGCCGATGGCCCTGTCCCCAAGGAGAGTGATATGACTCGGATGACGCCTTCGGAGGCCTTTGTCGAGACCCTCGTCGCCCAGGGCGTGACCCACGTCTTCGGGATTGTCGGCTCGGCCTACATGGACGCGCTCGACATCTTCGAGCCGGCCGGGATCCGCTTCATCTCGGTGGCCCACGAGCAGGGCGCGGCGCACATGGCCGACGGCTACGCGCGGGTCAGCGGGCGCCACGGGGTGTGCATTGCCCAGAACGGACCCGGGGTGACCAACTTCGTCACCGCCATCGCCGCGGCCTACTGGGCGCACTCGCCGGTGGTCGCGATCACCCCCCAGACCGGCGACAACACCATCGGGCTGGGCGGCTTCCAGGAGACCGACCAGCTTCCGATCTTCTCCAAGATCACCAAGTTCCAGGCCCATGTCTGCCAGCCCCAGCGCATCGCCGAGCTGACCGGCCGCGCCTTCGATCTGGCCCTCAGCGAGCGCGGCCCGACCCAGGTCAACATCCCGCGCGACTACTTCTACGGCGAGATCGACGTCGCCATCCCGCGCCCCAACCGCATCGAGCGCGGCCCGGGCGGGCCGGAGAGCCTGGCGGCGGCCACCGAGCTGCTCGCCGGGGCGAGCTTCCCGGTGATCGTCGCCGGAGGCGGGGTGGTGATGAGCGGCGGGGTCGAGCAGGCCAGGGCGCTCGCCGAGTACCTCGGCGCGCCGGTGGTCACCAGCTACCTGCACAACGACGCCTTCCCGGCCAGCCACGAGCTGTGGTGCGGCCCGATCGGCTACCAGGGCTCGAAGGCGGCGATGAAGATCCTCGCCCAGGCCGACGTGGTGCTCGCGCTCGGCACCCGCCTGGGACCGTTCGGGACCCTGCCCCAGCACGGCATCGAGTACTGGCCGGAGAGCGCCCGGATCATCCAGGTCGACTGCGACCACCGGATGCTCGGCCTGGTCAAGCCGATCAGCGTCGGGGTCTGCGGCGACGCCGACCAGGCCGCCGCCGAGCTGCTCTCCCGGCTGCAGACCAGCAACGCGGCGATCGCCTGCCACGGCAACCGCGAGCAGCGCCTCGCCGAGGTGGCCAGCCAGAAGACGGCCTGGGAGGCCGAGCTCGACCAGTGGGGCCAGGAGGACGGCTCGCCGATCGCCCCGCGGCGCTGCCTGCGCGAGCTCGAGCGGGCGCTGCCGGCCAACGCCATGGTGACCACCGACATCGGCAACATCTGCTCGGTGGCCAACAGCTACCTGCGCTTCGAGAGCGCGCCGAGCTTCTTCGCGCCGATGAGCTTCGGCAACTGCGGCTACGCCTTCCCGACCGCGATCGGGGCCAAGATCGCCTGCCCGGACCGCCCGGCGGTGGCCTATGTCGGCGACGGGGCCTGGGGGATCAGCCTGCTCGAGACCCTGACCGTGGCCCGCGAGCAGATCCCGGTGGTCGCGGTGGTGTTCAACAACGGCCAGTGGGGCGCGGAGAAGAAGAACCAGATCGACTTCTACTCCAACCGCTTCGTCGGCACCAACCTGAAGAACCCGAGCTTCGCCGAGATCGCGCGGGCGATGGGCGCCGAGGGGGTGCGGGTCGATCATCCCGACCAGGTCGGCGACGCGCTGCGCGCCGCGATCGCCAGCGACGCCCCCACGGTGCTCGAGGTGATGGTCACCGAGGAGCTCGGCGACCCGTTCCGGCGCGACGCCCTGAAGAAGCCGGTGCGCCTCCTCGAGAAGTACCAGGGCTGCCAGTAGCGGCTCCGCCATCCAGCGCTCGGCCCCGGGCCCTTGGCGGTCCGGGGCCGGTCTGGCGCGTTCCCCGGGGTCGCCGGCCCTACAGCACCTTGCCGGGATTCATGATCCCGCGCGGGTCGAGGGCGCGCTTCACGGTGCGCATCAGCTCGAGCTCGACCCCGCCCCGGTAGCGGGCCAGATCGGCGCGCTTGAGCACGCCGATGCCGTGCTCGGCGCTGAAGCTGCCGCCGAGGGCCTCGGCCGCTTCGTGCACCAGCGGGGTGATCGCCTCGCCGCGGGCCAGGAAGCGGCGCTCGTCCTCGCCGGGCGGGCGCACCAGGTTGTAGTGGACGTTGCCGTCGCCGAGGTGGCCGAAGCCCATCGCCCGCACCCCCGGGCAGACCGCCTCGACGGCCCGCGTGGCGCGCTCGAGGAACTCGGGGACGCGGGCCAGGGGCACCGAGACGTCGTGCTTGAGGGTCCCGCCGGCGCGGTTCTGGGCCTCGGGGATGCCCTCGCGGATCGCCCACAGGGCGGCGCGCTGGGCGCTGCTGGCCGCGATCGTGGCGTCCTCGACCAGTCCCTCATCGAGGGCGGCGGCGAGCGCGCGCTCGAGCAGCGCACCGAGCCCGGCGTCGGTGCGGCTCGAGGCCAGCTCGAGGAGCACGTAGTGCTGGTGGGGCCGGGCCAGCGGGTCGCGGATCCCGTCGAGGTGCTCGAGGACCAGGTCGACACAGAGCCGCGGCAGGTACTCGAAGCTGACCACCGCGTCGCCGCTCGCCTCGCGCAGCCGGGCGAGCAGGTCGAGGGCGGCGCCGGGCCCGGGAACCGCGACCCAGGCGGTGGCCACGTCGCGCGGGGCCGGGAAGAGCTTGAGGACCGCGGCGGTGATCACCCCGAGGGTCCCCTCGGCGCCGAGGAAGAGCTGCTTGAGGTCGTAGCCGGTGTTGTCCTTGCGCAGCCCGCGCAACCCGTCCCAGACCCGCCCGTCGGGGAGGACCACCTCGAGGCCGAGCACCAGGTCGCGGGCGTTGCCGTAGCGCAGCACCGCGGTGCCGCCGGCGTTGGTCGACAGGTTGCCGCCGATCCGGCACGACCCCTCGGCCGCCAGGCTGAGCGGGAACAGCCGCCCGACCTCGGCGGCGGCGCGCTGGACCTCGGCGAGCAGGCAGCCGGCCTCGACGGTGATCGTGAACTCGCGCGGGTCGACGGCCCGCACCCGGGTCATGCGATCGAGCGAAAGGAGCACCTCGCCGCCGCCCGCTCCTGGCACCGAGCCGCCGACCAGCCCGGTGTTGCCGCCCTGGGGCACCACCCCGATGCCGGCCTCGGCGCACAGCGCGACGCACTCCGCCACCGCCTCGGTGCAGGCCGGGCGCAGCACCAGGGCCGCGCGCCCGTGGAAGATGCCGCGCACGTCCTCGAGGTAGGGCGCGGCCTCGCCCGGGTCCTCGAGGAACCCGCCGGCACCGGCCGCCTCCTTGAGCCGCGCGAGGACCGGGGCCGGGATCGGAGCTTGCTGGCCGCCCATGAGCGCGGATTCTCGGGCATCCCCGAGCCCGGCGCCACAGCCC
>CAZRGU010000287.1:0-4591 GCA_964599705.1 uncultured Ectothiorhodospiraceae bacterium
ACCCTCGAAGCGGATCCGCCCGCCGGCCGGCCGGTAGATGCCGCTGATGCAGTTGAGCACGCTGGTCTTGCCGGCGCCGTTGGGACCGATCAGGGCGAGCAGCTCGCCGCGGCGCAGCGCCAGCGAGAGCGCGTCGATCACCTGGAGGCCGCCGAAGTTGAGCGAGACCTCGCTGAGCTCGAGGGCGCCCGCCTCAGCCATACCACCTCCGGGTGCGCCGGTACTGCTTGACGTCCCGGTAGCTGCGCCGGCCCTCGCCCTCGGCGCCGCGCCCGAGGTAGAACTCCTGGACGTCGCGGTGGCCGAGCAGGCGCCCGGGCTCGCCCTCGAGCACGATCCGCCCGTTCTCCATCACGTAGCCGTAGTCGGCGATCGCCAGGGCCGCCTGGACGTTCTGCTCGACGAGCAGCACGGTCACCGCGAGGTCGCGGCGGATGGCGAGCAGCCGCTCGGCCAGCTCGTCGACGATCCGCGGGGCAAGCCCCAGCGAGAGCTCGTCGACCAGCAGCAGCCGCGGCCCGCACAGCAGGGCCGCGGCGATGGTCAGCATCTGGCGCTCGCCGCCCGACAGGTAGCCGGCCAGCCGGTCGCGCGACTCGGCGAGCTGGGGAAAGAGCTCGAAGGCCGACTCGGCGCTCGCCACTCCGGCGCGCCGCCGGCCGCCGCGCACCACGACGGCGAGGTTCTCCTCGACGGTCAGGCTCTCGAAGACCTTGTCGCGCTCGGGCACCAGGACGATGCCGCGGGCGGTGACCCGGTGGGGTGGCTGGCCGGCGATCGAGGCGCCCCGGTAGAGGACGTCCCCGTCGGTGATGCGCGCATCGTCGATGCCGAGAAAGCCGGAGATGGCGCGCAGCGTGGTGGTCTTGCCGGCGCCGTTGGTCCCGAGCAGGGCGACGATCTGACCGGCGCGCACCTCCAGCGACACCCCCTGGATGGCGGTCGCGACCTGATGGTAGACGACCTCGACCGTGTCCAGCCTGAGCAGCGGCGGTGGCGATGCCGGGCCGTCCATCGGCCGCGCTCAGCCGCCGCGCCCGCGGTGGCGGAACGGCCACTCGAGGAAGTAGTCGCGCAGCCGCCGCCAGATGCCGACCAGCCCCTCGGGCTCGAAGAGCAGGAACAGGATCATCGCCAGGCCGAAGCTCGCGTAGTTGAGGGCGAACACCTGGTCGGCGAGCCGATCGGCGAACGGCAGCACGGCCAGAGCGTACTCGATGGCGTAGGGCAGCAGCACCACGAAGGCCGCGCCGAGCACCGCCCCGAGGATCGAGCCCAGCCCGCCGATGATGACCATGGCGACGTACTGGATGGCGAGGAACAGCGAGAAGGCCTCGACCGAGACGAAGCCCTGGTAGTAGGCGGCCAGCGACCCGGCCAGCGAGGTCATGACCGAGGAGATCACGAAGGCGAGCAGCTTGTAGCGGTGCACCGGGACCCCGAGCGCCTCGGCGGCCACGTCGCGATCGCGGATCGCGGCCCAGGCCCGCCCGGTGCGGGCGCGCAGCAGGTTGAGGCTGAACAGGATCACCACCGCATCCGTGATCAGCAGCACCAGGTACCAGCCGCGCGGGTCCTCGAGGGCGGCGCCGGCGATCACTGGCGGGTCGACGATGACCCCGGACGAGTAGCCGCGGCGGGTCTCGTACTCGGCGCCGAGGAAGACCACGATGAAGTGCAGCGCCAGCGTGCTGATCGCCAGATAGAGCCCCTTGAGGCGCAGCGACGGCAGCCCGAAGACCACCCCGAGCACCCCGCCGACCAGCGCCGAGGCCGGCACCGTCACCCAGAACGGCGCGCCCAGCTCCTTGTAGAGGACGCCGGTGGTGAACGCGCCGGCGGCGAGCAGCCCGGCGTGGCCGAGCGAGATCTGCCCGGCGAAGCCCGACAGCAGCATCAGCGCCACGGCGCCGACGACGGCGAGCAGCACCTGGTTGGCGAGGTCGAGCGCGAAGGGCCCGGCGACGAGCGGTAAGGCGCCCAGCGCGAGGGCCAGGGCCGCGATCCAGAACCACTGGAAGGGGGTCTCGACGAGCGCCAGCTCGGCCCGGTAGCTGGTCTTGAAGTGCCCGCTCGAGCGCGCCATCGGCTCACACCCGCTCGAACTCTTCCCGGGTGCCGAGCAGCCCCCAGGGGCGGACCATCAGCATCGCGAGCAGCACCAGGAAGGGGGCGACGTCGCTGACCAGCGGGTCCAGGTACTGGATGGCCAGCACCTCGGCGCTGGCCACGATCAGCGAGCCGATCACGGCGCCGAGCAGGCTGTCGAGGCCGCCGACCAGGGCGGCCGGGAAGGCCTTGAGCGCGACGATGACCATGGTCGTCTCGAGCCCCGAGTCGGCCGCCAGCAGCATCCCGGTGGCCCCGCCGGTGAGCACCGCCAGCCCCCAGGCCAGCGCGTAGATGCCGTACAGCCCGATCCCGCGCTGGGCGGCGAGCAGCGGATTCTCGCCGGCGGCCCGCATCCGCACCCCCCAGCGGGTGAAGCGGAAGAAGACGAACAGCCCCGTGTAGACGGCCACCGCGACGGCCACGATGAGCGCACCGACCTCCGAGATGGCGACCCCTTCGGCGAGCCTCAGCGAGCCGTTCTCCCAGCCCAGGGCCTCGAGCGGGTACTGGAGCCGGGCCGTCCAGACCAGCACCACCACCCCGCGCAGCAGGATCCCGAGCGCGATGGTGGTCAGCACCGCGGCGAGCACCTGCTCGCCGGTCATGCGCCGCATGAGCAGGACGTAGACCGCGAATCCCAGGCCTGCGCTGAGCGCGAGCGCCGCGCCCACCGCGAGCAGCGGGCTGCCGGCGAGCAGCCCGGCGAGGGTCATCAGCAGGTAGGCCCCCACCATCATCAGCTCGCCATGGGCGAGGTTGAGCACCCGGCTGACCCGGTAGACGAGGACATAGCCGCTGCAGATCAGGGCATAGATCGCGGCCAGCACGACGATGTTGACGAGGATCTGCATGATCAGCCCACGCGCTTCCCGTTCCGGGCGGCCTCGGCGCCCGCCGGCGCCGCGCTGGGGGCCCGCGCGGCGAGACGGCGCCGCCGCAAGCCGAGGCCGCCCGCGGAGGATGGCGCTACTTCACGTCCACCCCGGTCCAGTCCCTGACCCGGACGATCGCGCCCTTGGCCTCGTCCCAGCGGTAGACCCGGTAGTAGTGGCGCAGGCGGAAGTGGTTGTCCTCGCTCCAGGTCAGCGGACCGCCGCGCAGGCCCTGGAGATCGACGTTGACCTTGCCGAGCGCCGCCACCACCTTGTCGCGGCTGGCCGGCCAGGGGACGTTGCGCAGGATCCCCTCGATGGTCATGCCGGCGATCCAGCCCTCGGCGAGGAAGGTGGCCGGGTACTTGGCGCCCGAGCGGGCGTGCGCCTCGCGGATCTCGCGGTGGATCGGCAGATCGTCCTGGAACAGGGCGTTGGCGCCGTAGACGATCAGCCCCGGGTCCCTGATCCGCTTGAGCTCCTCCTCGGCGTTGAGGTGGGCGTAGGCGACGAACCGGCCCTTCCAGCCCTGCTTGCGCAGGGCCTGGAAGGTCTTGACCTGGGTCACCCACGGGGCCCAGGAGTAGACCCAGTCGGCCCCCGCACCGATCAGCTTGGTGGCGAACGGCGAGTAGTCCGGGGTCGGCGGGGGGACGGCCTCGTTGGCCACCACCTCGACCCCGAGCCCCCTGGCGTAGGCGGCCGCCCCGTCGACCTCGGCGCGCGAGATCGGGATGGCCATCGACACCACGCCGAGGCGCACCGGCCCTGCGGCCTCGGCGCGGATGAAGTCGATGGCGAAGCGCCCGTCGAGGTTGGCCGCGTAGGCCGTCGAGCAGGCGAGCAGCGGGTCGGCCGGCGGATAGACCTCCTTGGGGCACACGCTGCCGGCGAACAGCAGCGCCACGCGCCCCCTGCGAGCGGCCGCGATCATCGGCGCGTAGGTGCTCGACAGGCTCGAGTTGACCAGCAGGTGGACCCCCTCCTGGTTGACGAAGCGCTTGGCGTCGGCCGCCCCCTTGGCCGGCTGGGCCTGGTTGTCGCGGACCATGAGGCGCACCGGGTGGCCATGGATGCCACCGGCCGCGTTGAGCCGCTCGATGTAGAGCTTCATCGCCTCGACCACCGGCGCGTAGCCGCCCGAGCCACGCCCGGTCATGGCCGCCGAGACGCCGACCCGGTAGGGCTCGGCGGCCCGGGCCGGGCCGGGCGCCGTGGTGGCGGCGGCGAGCGTGGCCGCCGCCATGATGACCAGTGCTTCTCTCCTCACAGCCTTCCCTCCGTCGTCATGGGTTGCACTCCGCTCGCGGCCGGGCGCCGGGCCGGCGGAGAGGGCCGAGCGCTTGCCGGCCTCATGCCCCGGCCCGGGTCCCGGCCGCCGCCAGCTCATCGAGCAGGCCGGCCGTCTCGGCGGCCTGGCGGGCCGACTCGCGCTCGTCGTACATCGACTCGACGAGCTCCGCGAACCGCTCGTACATCAGCTTGCGCTTGACCTTGCGGGTCGGCGTGACCGGCTCGCCGTCCTCCTCCGGGTCGAGCACCTTGGGCAGGATGCGGAACGCCTTGACCTGCTCGACCCGGGCGAGCTCGGCGTTGGCCCGGTCGAC
>CAZRGU010000288.1:0-4535 GCA_964599705.1 uncultured Ectothiorhodospiraceae bacterium
CCGATTCCCGGGACCAGCTTGCCGAGATCCTCGGTGAGCTCGTAGACGCTGTCGATGGCGAGATCCGGGCCGTAGGGCTGGCCCCGCTCGCGGGCCGCTCGCTCCAGGCACTCGCGGTGGTAGCGGCGGATCTCGGGCGGCAGCGGCAGCGCCCCGGTGTCGGCCAGGCGCAGGTAGCCGTCGGCGTCGCGCGCCGGCATCAGCGCGCTGCGGCACTCGCGGTTCGGCGACCAGGGCACGTCGAGCAGGCCGGCCTGCAGGGCCCGCACGGCGCCCACCGCGGCATCCCCGTCACCGGCCTCGAGAACCTTGTCGACGATGGCGCGCACCTCGGTCTCGAGGATCGCCCGCTCGCGCCGGTACTCGGGCAGCTCGCGCAGCGAGACGCCGCGGGCGAGATAGATGCCCATCCGGGTGGCGCGCAGCCCCTCGGCGTTCTCCTCGGGGCTGGGCAGCCCGACCGCCTCGGCGACGCTCTTGGTGGTGACGCTGACCGCACCGCCGAGCGCCGCCGCGAGGCCCCCGTAGACCAGCAGCCCGAAGGCCTGGGCGCGGTCGCTAGGCCAGGCGCCCATCCAGTGCAGCGAGGTCACGGTGGTGAACACGTCCCGGTGGCCCTTGGCGCACAGGTACTCCTGGACCAGCCCGTTGCAGGCATCGATGGCCACCGCGTCCTGGACCAGGTGCAGGGTCTGGCCGAGCTCCAGCCCGTACTGGCGCACCCCCTGGGCGGCAGCGAGCAGCGCATCGACGATGCAGACCGCGATCGCCACGCAGGGCGGGATGTTGGTGCCGGTCAGGAACCCTGGCTGGCGGCGGTGCAGCTCGACGCCGCGCTCGCCGTAGAGCGCCACCAGTCGGTCGAGGTACTGGTAGCCGCGGATCCCCTCGGCAATCGAGGTCTCCTTGGTGTAGGAGGTGGTGTAGGCGACGCCGGACCCGAGGTAGCCGGTCAGCCCGCCGGCCAGCGCGATCTCGCCGGTCAGGCGCGGGAACGAGGTGCCGGTCAGGGCGATGATCGGCTTGGTGACCGCCGCGACCAGCTCGCGGCAGCGGGCCACCCCGGCGTTGACCACCGGGAAGCCGTTGAGCATCGAGCGCCCGCGCCGCTCGGACTCCTCGGCGCCGCGCCCGGCCTCGGCGAAGCGCTCGTTGCGGGTGTAGCTGTCGGTGGTGGTCGGCAGGATGTCGGCGAGCCCCTGCCGATCCAGCGTCTCGAGCAGCTGGCGGTGCATCGCAAAGGTGGCGAACCCGCCGCGCGGCTGGGTCAGGCAGCGCCCCTGCTCGGCGGCGCGGCGCATGACCGCGGCGAGCTGCTGGCCGGCCGGCAGGCCCTGCAGGTAGGCGACCGCCTCGTCGAGGTCGACCTCGGCGCCGGTCGGCCAGCGCGCCAGGTTGGCGCGGCGCATCCGCGCGAACTCCTGCCCGGGGATGCGGGCCTCACTGAGCGGCGCTTGCACCATGCCCGGAGTCCTCCTCCCCGGCCCGCACCGCCCCGATCGGGCGCAGCGCCGCGCGGCCGAGGGCCAGGGCCGCGGCCGGCTCGACCGTGGCGAGCAGGCCGCAGGCGAACAGCAGGTAGTCGGCGTCGAGCAGCAGGCGGGCCTCGCGGGGGCGCAGCGAGAGCGGCGCATCCGCGCCGGCGAGGGCCGCGGCGAGGATCGATGCCGGTTCGCGGCTGCCGGCCAGCACCCCGCCGGTGCCGATGAGGGTCGCCACCTCGGCCAGGTCCTTGCCGCGCTGCACGGTGACCGGGCCGCCGGCGGTGTAGACCTGCTCGTGGGTGCCGGCGTGGCGGGTCACCGAGAGGCGGGTCGCGGCGCGCGCCAGCGCCTGGTCGAAGCGCCGCTCGTCATCGCCTTGCGGCAGCCACTCGACGTCCTCGTCGCAGCGCGCCAGCAGCGCCTCGAGCGCCGCGCCGCTCAACCCGGCCTCGCCGGCGACGGCCTCCGCCCCGGCCTGCGCGATCACTCCGCGGGCGCTGTGCCGCATCCCCAGATCGCCCTCCACGGTGCGCTTGGCGTGCGGCTCGGGCAGGCCGTGGTAGAGGACCGTGCCATCGCTCGGGACCCCGGCGCAGATCGAGTGCACGTCGGTGGTCGAGCCGCCGATGTCGACGACCAGCAGCGGCCCGAGCCCCGGTTCCCCGGCCAGCCCCTCGGCGAGGCCCTGCGCGGCCTGGAGGACCGCGGCCGGGGTCGGCATCAGCACCGCGTCGAGACGGGCGCGGGCCCGGTCGATGCCCTTGGCGTGGACGATGCGCTCGAGGAAGAGGCGCCGGATCGCCTCGCGGGCCGGCTCGATGTTGAGCTCGAGGTGGCGCGGCATCACGTTCTCGGTGACCACCACCGGCTTGCCGGCGGCGCGCAGCTCGCCGGCGGCCGCCTCGGCGGCACTGCGGTTGCCGGCCACCACGATCGGGCAGCCGAGCGCGCTCTCGGCGAGCCGCTGCGCGTTGTGGATGATGACCTCGCGGTTGCCCCCGTCGGTGCCGCCGGCGAGCAGCACGATGTCCGGGGCGGCGGCGACGATCGCCTCGAGGTCGGAGGCGGTCAGCTCGAAGGAGAAGGTCCCGGCGACCCGGGCGCCGGCACCGAGCGCGGCGAGGCGCGCCGCCTTGGCGGTGAGCTCGGGGACCAGCCCGACGGTGATCATGCGCAGCCCGCCGGCCGCGCTGCTCGAAGCGAGTCGGTAGCGGAACTCGGGCAGCCCGCCCATCTGCGCGGCGAGCTCGGCGAGCGCCCGGTCGATGCCGAGGTTGACGTCGCTGGCCACCGTCGAGGGCCCCTGGGCGCTGGCGAGCAGCGCCCCGGCCTCGAGATCGACGGCCCGCAGCTTGGTGTAGGTGCTGCCGAGATCGATGAGCAGGGCCAGGCTCACCGCCGCCCCCCCGCCGGCGGGCCCTCCCCGCGGCGCCGGGCGAGGTCCTCGGCCAGCGCCGCGATGATCCCGCCCGGCCGGGTGCCGGGCGGAAACACCCGGTCGAAGCCCATCTCCAGGAAGCGCCGCTCGATGCTCTCCCAGGACTGCTCGCCGACCACCAGGTAGCCGCCCACGTAGAGCAGGATGGAGCCGATCCCGGCCTCGACGCAGCGCTCGCGAAAGCCCCGGCAGTCGAGCTCGCCCTGGCCGTAGAGGGACGAGACCAGGATCGCGTCGGCGGCGGTCTCGATGGCCGCCTCGATGAACTCGCCGGGCGGGGTGAGCGCGCCGAGGGCGACGACCTCGAAGCCGGCGGCCTCGAGCGCCCGGCTGAGGATGCGGTTGCCGACGATGTGGGTGTCGGAGCCGATCACCCCGGTGACCAGGGTTGCCCTGCCCGGCCCGCTCATCGCCCGCCGCCGGCCCGCCGCCACCCCGCCGGGCCGGCATGGAAGTCCCGCTGCTCGAGGGTGTGCGCCTCGATCGCCTCCCGATCGGGGCGCACGCCGCCGGGCCCGAGCGCCAGCGCTCCGGCCTCGAGACGCACCGGCAGCTCGAAGAGCCGGGTCCGCGGCTTGAGGAAGCCGTTCATCTCGCCGGCGCCCGCCAGCCTGCCGGCCGCCACGCAGGCCTCCATCCAGCAGCCGATGTCTCCGGCCACGCCGTTGCCGAGCACCGCGCCCATGCCCCGCGCGGCGATCCGCTCGAGCCCGTCGATGAGGGCTGCCAGCCCGCCCATCTTCATCAGCTTCAGCTTGATGAGCGCGGCACAGCCCAGATCGGCAGCCCGCTCGATGTCGCCCGGCCCGAAGATCGACTCGTCGAGCATGATCGCCGGCCCGCGCCCCCGCGCCGCCTCGGCGACCGCCACCGCCGCCTGCCAGTCGGCCGCCGCGCAGGGCTGCTCGAGGAGCTCGATGCCGGCCGGATCGAGGCGCTCGAGGAAGGCGATGGCCTCGGCCCGGCGGTAGCCCTGGTTGGCATCGACCCTGAGCAGCGCGCGAGCGCCGACCCGCTCCTGGATGAAGGCCAGGCGCTCGAGATCGCCCTCGACCTCGAAGCCGACCTTGACCTTGAGGGTGCGGTAGCCCTCGGCCAGGCGCTGCTCGATCTCCTCGCTCAGCGCCTCGCGACCGCTGGCGTTGATCACGGCGAGCAGCGCCACCCGGGAGCCTGCCGGGGGGGCGAGCACCGGGTGGCCCTCGGCCATCTCCAGCGCCGAGACCAGGGCGGTGGCGGTGAACGGCGCCCGGGCGTGGAGGGCCATGGCCCGCACTCTGGCATCGCCCATGGCCCGCCCGAGCAGGGCCGGCGCGGCAGCGTTCGCCAGCCGCCAGGCCTCGCCGATGCGCTCCTCGGTGTAGCCCGGGAGCATCGTCGCCTCGCCCCAGCCGGTCCGGCCCTGCTCGGTGACGGCCTCCACCAGCAGCGTCTCGAAGGCCTCGACGGTGCCCAGCGACAGCCGGTACGGGACCTGCAACGGCACCCGCAGCCGGCGTACGACGAGGCGCTCGAGGCGCACCGCGCCGCTCATCCCGAGGCCGCCTCGGCGGACAGCGTATCGGCGACACGAAGGGGCATGGGGGGCATGGGTCCGAGGATGGGATGGGGTC
>CAZRGU010000289.1:0-4524 GCA_964599705.1 uncultured Ectothiorhodospiraceae bacterium
CAGGCCGACGCCGCCCACCCCGCCGAGCAGCACCTCGCGGACCTGCTCGCGAAGGCCGCGTAGCGCTACCGCGCTCGCCACCGGTGCCAGGCACCCGTCGGCGCTCGTGTCCGTGCACCGGTAGACGCGCACCGTGCGCCCCGGCCCGCTGCCCGAGCCGTTGACCAGATCGCTCACCGTGAGCTCGAGCGGCGGGTAGGTCGTGATCCGGGCGCTGCTCCCCTCGCCGTCCGGGGCAGCGACCGGCGGGCCGACCACCAGCGTTCCGGTGAGGCTCATCATCGCCTCGAGCAGCGCCACGTCGCCGAAGCGGAACCACCCCTCGGCCCCCTGCGAGCGCAGCGCCCGCCACACCAGGTTGCCGTGGAGCTCGCGGCGCGCCTCGGCCGGTGCGCCCGCCTCGACCCGGGCGCCGGGGTCCTCACCGCCCGCGTCCGAGAACACGTCGAACACGTCCCCGATCCCCTTGCGCAACCCGATCAGCGAGGTGCGGTCCTTGTGGGCGATGTCGAAGGCATCGAGCGTGTCGTTGACCACCCCCTTGGCCAGCCGGCAGCTGTTACCGAAGTGCTGGTTGAGCGCCTGGATCTTGCGGGCCAGGGTCTCGATCGACTGCAGGCACTCCTTGCACATGTTGCCGAGCGCCACCTCGAAGGCGTAGCCGGCGGCGTTCGAGGCCACCGAGCGCAGCATCTGCACGAACTGGGTGGCGTTGACGAACGAGAACGAGCCGGCGAACAGATCGATCCCGCCGCACCCGGCGCTGAACGAGGGGGGCACGATCGAGACCGGGTTCGCCTCGACGATGTGGTTGCGGGTCACAACCGAGCCACCGGCGAGCACCCCGCGGCGCTGCCCCATGTGGGCGAGCGGCGCGGTCACGTTGGTCATCGAGTCGAACATGCCGTCGAGCTCGGCCTGGAGATCGGCGCGAGCCCCCGTTGCAGCGAGGAGGACGGACAGTGCCGCGGCGAGCACCCGGGGGGACGGCGGGGACGGTAACCGTCGCATGCGGCTACTCGACGAGCGCGCGGCGGCGCAGGTAGGCGACCAGCGCGGCCGGGGCGAGCGGAACCGCCCCGGGTGTTGCGCCGAGATCGAGGCGCGGCGAGCCCGGCCCGAGCGGCCGGGTGCGCCGGTACTCACCCTCGGTGACCCAGCCCGCGCGGGTCGCCGCGAGCACGATCCGCTCCTCGAGCTGGGCGAGCGACAGCGCGCCCTGGCCGAGCGGTGCGATCCCCGCCGGCGGGCGGGCGAGGAAGAGCGCCGGCACGGTCACCACGCCGAGCGCTCGGGCCTGGCCGCGGTCGGCGCGAAAGGCCGGGAAGCGCCCGTCGCCGAGCCCCCGCCCGTCGAGCGAGACCGGGTAGACGGTGAACCCGTAGAGGCGCTCGAGGGCCTCGAGCACCGGGGCCTGCAGGTGGCAGTAGGGGCAGTCGGAGCGGAAGAAGAAGATCAGCGCGACCCCGCGCGCGATGCGCCGCAGCAGCGCCGCACGCGCCCTGCCGGCCTCGGCGTTCATGGCGTTGGCCGCGAAGGTCGCGGTCGGGCGGCGGGTGTTCTCGTCGAGGTAGGGGTCGGCGAGCACCACCCGTGCGCTCACCTCGGCGAAGCGCGAGGCCTTGTCGAGCGCGACCTTCTGCAGGTAGAGGTAGGCGGCGACGTTGGTCTCGCTCGGCGAGTCGATGGCCAGATCTCGGTATCGCGGCAGGTTGGCCCGCAGCCAGGCGCTCGAGAGCGGCGCGGGTCGGGCAGGGCCGCTGGCCCCGGCCGGTGGCGCCGGGCGGGGAGCCGCCCGCTTCGGTCCCGCAGCCGGGCGCTGCACCTCGATCGCGTACCAGAACCAGCCCTCGGCCTTGCGCCGGTAGAAGCGTCCCGCCGCGCGCGCCACGCTGCTCGCTCGGCCGCCCGCCGGACCCGCGGGACCAGGCTCGGAGCGCGGCTCGGAGGGGGCCGCCGGGGTGGCGAGGCCCGCGCGGGCGGCGAGCAGGCAGACGAGCGCGAGCTGGCAGACGCGGGGCTGCATCCCGCGATGCTAGTGCGCGGCGACGGGCCCCCGTGGCGCGCTAAACGCGCACCGGTGCAAGTTTGCGCCCCGCCTGCCGATATCCCCGGACAGGTTCGCAGGCCGAGGCACCCCGAATCCCCGCCTGCACGCCGGCCCGCCGGCGACCACGCACCCTGCTGGCGGGCCGCTGGCTTCGCTGCGCACGGGAGCCACCGCCATGGGCGAGTCGAGGGTCGTCCCCTTCCCCGGCCGGATGCGGCTCCGGCGAGCCCAGCTCGAGGTCCGCTGGCTGACCGGCCCGGAGGGTGGCGGCGAGCCGGCACCGGGGGTCGCCTGCCGGATCACCCACCTGCCGAGCGGCCTGAGCGCGGTCTCGCCCGGCCGCTCCGACCCCGGCGCCACCCTGCGCGCCGCCTACCGCGCGCTGTTCCGGCGGCTCCTCGAGCACCACCACCCGCCGGCCCGCACCCCCGGCCCCCACGACGAGCCTGGCCGCCGGGGCCAGCCTCCGGCGCAGGCGAGGCACGAGCGAGACGGCTGAGCGAGCGGGCGGCGGGCTGGCCGAGTGGTGGCGCGCCTCAGAGACTCTCGGCGTGCCTCGCGAGCGCGCCGGCCTCGGCGAGCACCCGGCGGTCGTTGGCATGGACCAGCGCCTCGGCGCGGCGCGCGGCCTCGGTGGCATCGCAGCCCTCGGCGAGGGCGAGCAGGTAGGCGCGGATCGTCGCCTCGCGCCAGCGCGGCTTGCCCTCGATGTCGAGTGGGCGCGGAAAGGTGCCGCGCCGGAGCCGGCGCCAGATCGTGCTCGGGTGCCCGTGGCCAGCGTCCTCGAGCTGGCGCAGGGTAAGCAGCGCGACGACCTCGCGCGGCCGGGTCGTGTGCTCCATCGCATGCCTCCGTGTACCGTGACGTGCACGGCGAGGATGCCCCTTGGCAATCGCGGGATCCGGCCCGCTAAGCGGCGTCGCCGGCCCATTATCGGCCGCTCACCGCACGACGGAGCAACTTGCCGCCTCTCGCTGAGCGTCTACCCCGGATCGGGAAGCCCCGTGCTGCCATGCCGCCCGCTTTCCTGCCCGGTGCGGCCGGGGAGGAGCTCTTCGAGCCGGGCCGCCCAGGCCTCGAGCGCGGCGCGCTTCTCGAGGTCGTGGCTCGAGCGGTCATAGATGGCGGTCACACCGCTTTCCGCGTGGTTGAGCAGATGGGCGAGCACCTGCCGGGAGACGCCGAGGGCTGCCATGTGGGTCGCAGCGGTGCGCCGCAGATCATGCGGCGTCCATCGCTCAAGACCAAAGCAGGTGTGCCGGTGCACGGCATGCGAGACGCTGGTCGCCTGGATCGGGGCATCCCCCCGCGGGCTGGCGAACAGGAACCCACCGCGTGCCGTGCGGGCCAGGGCATCCTCGAGCAGTTCCACGGCCAGCGGCGAGAGTGGCACGCGATGGGCGAGGCCATTCTTCGAGCGCTCGGCCGGTAGCGTCCACCAGGCGCCGGCCAGATCGAGTTCCTCGCAGCGCATCCCGGCCACCTCCCCGCAGCGCTGGGCGGTCACCAGGATCAGCTTCATCACCAGGACGACGGGCTCGCTGAGCCTGGCGGTCTCGCCGAGCGCCTCCCAGACGCGCCCGATCTCGGTGGCGCTGAGCACCCGGTCACGCGCGCGTTCCGGCGTGAGGCGACCGATGCGCGCCGCCGGATTGGAGTCGAGGAAGTACAGCCGCTGTCGAGGATCCTCCGCGTCGCGCTCCAGAGCGAAGTTGAAGATCCGGCGCACCAGCGAGACGGTGCGATTGGCGAGCACCGGAGCGCCCCTCCCCGCGATCGCCTCGGCAAGCTTGCGGACATCCCGGCGGGTGATGTCCGCGGCCCGCCGCCGGCCCCACCGGGGCAGTACGTCACGCTCTAGCATCTGCTGGTCACGCCACCAGGTCTTCTTGCGCGCCCGCGCGTAGTGCTCGAGATAATCGCTGGCGAGCACCGAGAAGCGGGCCGCAGCACGCGCGGCCCGGCGTGCCTCCGCCGGATCCTCGCCGGCCAGGAGCGCGGCCAGATGGTTTCGCGCCCGCGCCCGCGCATCGGCCAGTCCGAGGTCCGGATAGCGACCGACCTTGATGCGCTGCAGGCGGCCGCCGTTGCGGTAGAGCAGGAACCACGTCCGTGTACCACCGGCGCTGACCCGCAGCCCGAAGCTCACCCCGTCGCCGATCTTGTTGGTGTCGAAGTAATCGATCTGGCCCCGCTCAGGCGGTCTCAGGGCACGCAGCCAGGGCACCGAGAAGCGTGCTCTCAATCCTGTTGTCTCCTCGTATAGGTAACATATAGGTAACATATAGGTAACAGAGCAGCCGAAATGCTATGCAGGGCCGCCTGCACGGTCAAGCAAGAGCATGCCATCGAAGCCTGTGAGGCGAAGATATAACTTATTGTATCTTCGGATTATTTTTCTCATTTCCGGACGTTGCGCCCGGTTGCAGGATGGTGCCGGCTGAGGGAATCGAACCCCCGACCTGATGCTTACA
>CAZRGU010000290.1:0-4444 GCA_964599705.1 uncultured Ectothiorhodospiraceae bacterium
GCGCCGGGCAGCCGCGTGCAGCGGCCGAGCAGGGCACGGGCCCCGGCCGGGGGGCGGCGACGGTGGGCTGCGCCCGGCCTGCCCGGAGCCGGGCGCAGGGGGCCGCCGCGCGCTCGGCAAGCGGACCGGCGCCCGCGCCCGGGGGGCGGTGAGCGATGCGGGCGCGCAGCGCTGCCGCCGTCTGGCCCGCCGAGCCGTTGCCGCTCGCCGCGACCGGCGCCGCCACCGTTCTGCCGCTCGGCGCCGCCGCCGTCGACCCGGAGCGCGGCCCGGGCGCGGCGCGGCGCCGGCTGCTGGCCGCCCTGGTGGTCTCGCTCGGGCTGCACGCAGGGCTGCTCGCGGCGAGGCTGCCGGGCGAGGTGCAGCGCCTCGCGCCGGGCAAGGTGCTCAGCGTGCTGCTGGTGGACGCCGCGCGCACCGGCCACGGAGCGGGCAGTCAGACGCAGCGCGCCGGAGCGCCGCGACACTCCGCACCGGGCGATGCCGCAAGGCGCACGCGACAGCCTCCCGGTGGCGTGGGCGAGGCGCGCGCCGCGCCCCGGGCGCCGCTCCCCCGGCGCACGCCCGTGGCGGGCCGGTACGCCCCGGCGATCGGCCCGGGTGGCGCCGCCGTGCCCGGCAGCGCGCCCCGCTCGGGGCCCACGGCCGATGTGCCCTCGCCCGCCGGGCAGCCCCGCGCCCCGGCGGCGGTTGCGCCGCACACCCCCCGGCGCGGCGCGGTGGCTCGCGTCGCCCGCCAGCCGCCGAAGGCGGCACCGCCGGCGCCCGCGCGGCGTGTCCCGGCGGTGCGGCGCGGGGCGTCGCCCGCGGCCCGCGCGGCGGGGGAGCGCGAGCGGACGCGAGGGCTCGCGCGCCCGGGCGCCGGCGCCCGGCGCCAAGCCATGGCGGGCGCCGCTCCGGGCGCCGCGCCGCAGGCCCGGCCCCTGGAGGGGAGCGGGGCGGTCTCGCCGGCTGCCCCGTCGCCATCCCCGGCCTCGTGCGCCGCGCGCCCCGGCGAGCGGTGCCGGCCGGCCTCGAGGCGGGCTGCCGCGGGCGCGGCGGCGCACCGCTCGAGCGCCTCCGCGCCCCAGCCGGCGCCCGAGGCGCCTCGGGCACCGGCCGGGCGGGCGCCGCGCGGGCCGGAGGGCGCTCCCGCTCCACGCCCCGCCGGCCCGGCCTCCGGGCCGCGCCCCGGGACTGGCGAGCCGGCCGCCGGCGCTGCCCGAGGCCGGGTGCACGGCCCCGCTGGCGCCACCACCACCGCGCCGCGCCCGCTCGCCGGTCCCGGGACCCATCCCCGCCCGCGCTACCCGTACGCCGCGCGGCTGCGCGGCGAGCAGGGCCGCGTGGTGCTGCGCGTCGAGGTCGACGCCGCCGGGGCCGTGCGGGCGGTCTCGATCGAGGCCTCGAGCGGGTCGCGGCGGCTCGACCGGGCGGCGCTGCGGGCGGTGCGGCGCTGGCGCTTCGCGCCGGCCACCGCCGGGGGCCGGCCGGTGCCCGGCGAGGTCCTGGTGCCGATCACCTTTCGCCTGACCGAGTGACGGGCGCCGCTGCGGCCCGCGTGGCTGCGCCGGCCACGCCGCCTCCACGCCGAGACCGGCTTCGCGCGGCCAGCGGGAGCGCCGGCAGCGCGGGACGCGCCCGGCTTTGACGCCGCCGACCCCGTTGAGTAACCTGCCCGCCTCCGGCGGCAGCCGCTTCGGCGAGCCCGCCGAGCGGTCGACGGCGGCCCCACCGGTCCCCTCGCATCGCCAGATCGCGAACCCCGTCAGGCCCGGGAGGGAGCAGCGGTAACGATTGAGGCGAGTGCCGGGGTGCGGCGGGTGTGGGCCGCCTCCAATTCCGTGACATGGCAGGGGCGGCGGTTCGCCCGGTGAGCAGCCCGTGAGCTATCAGGTCCTGGCCCGCAAGTGGCGCCCGCGCGACTTCTCGCAGATGGTCGGCCAGCGCCACGTGGTGCAGGCGCTGGCCAACGCCTTCGACGCCGGGCGCCTCCATCACGCCTACCTGTTCGCCGGCACCCGCGGGGTCGGCAAGACCACCCTCGGGCGGATCGTGGCCAAGTGCCTCAACTGCGAGGCCGGGGTCGGCTCGCGCCCATGTGGCCAGTGTGCCGCCTGCCGCGAGATCGACGAGGGCCGCTTCATCGACCTGGTCGAGGTCGATGCCGCCTCGCGCTCCAAGGTCGACGAGACCCGCGACCTGATGGACAACGTCCAGTACGCCCCGACCCGCGGGCGCTACAAGGTGTACCTCATCGACGAGGTGCACATGTTCTCCGAGAAGAGCTTCAACGCCCTGCTCAAGACCCTCGAGGAGCCGCCCCCGCACGTCAAGTTCGTGCTCGCCACCACCGACCCGCAGAAGCTGCCGATCACGGTCCTGTCGCGCTGCCTGCAGTTCAACCTCCGCCAGCTCCCGGCCAGCGAGATCGGCGCCCACCTCGAGCGCATCGCCGCCGAGGAGGGGGTCGAGGCCGAGCCGGCGGCGCTGCGCCTGCTGGCGCGGGCCGCGCGCGGCAGCATGCGCGATGCGCTCAGCCTGCTCGACCAGGCGCTCGCCTTCGGTGCCGGGCGGGTCGGCCTCGAGGAGACCCGGGCGATGCTCGGGGCCCTCGACGATGCCCACGTCGAGGCCCTGCTCGAGGCGCTCGCGGCCGGCGATGCCGCCGCGCTGCTCGCCCGGGTCGAGGAGATGCAGGCCCAGGCGACCGACTTCGACGAGGCCCTGGCCGGGATGCTCTCGGCGCTGCAGGCGATCGCCACCGCCCAGGTGGTGCCCGAGGCGGCCACTGAGGACGATGCGCCGTGGGCGGCGCTGGCCGCGCGCATCGCGCCCGAGGATGTGCAGCTCTGGTACCAGATCGCGCTGCTCGGGCGCCGCGATCTGCCGTTCTCGCCCGAGCCGCGCGGCGGCTTCGAGATGACCCTGCTGCGGATGCTCGCCTTCCGCCCGTTCGCCGCCGGCGACCCGGCGGCGCCCCCTGCCGGGCAGGGCGGGCCGGGGGCCCCGCCGCCCGGCGCCGGCCCGGGGCCGGGCGGCGGGTCGGCGCCGGCGGACAGGGCGGCGGCCGGCGCCGAGTCCCGCTCCGCGCCGCCGCCCGCCGCGGGCCGGCAGGGGCAGCGAGGCCGGCTCGAGCCGGCCGGCTGGGTCGCGGCGATCGAGGAGATGGCCCTCGGCGGGCTGGTCCGCGAGCTGGCCAGCAACTGCGAGCTGATCGCCGACGAGGGGACGGTGGTGCGCCTGCGCCTCGCGCCCGGGCACCGCCAGCTCGCCCGCGGCCGGGTCCACGAGAAGCTCGCCCATGCCCTCGAGCACCACCTGGGCCGCTCGCTGCGCCTCGACATCACCATCGCCGAGGTCGAGAGCGAGACCCCGGCGCGGGTGCGCGAGCGTGCCGCCGAGGCCCGTCATGCCGCGGCGGTGGCCGCGGTGCGGGCCGACGAGGGAGTGCAGGCGATCTGCGCGCTCTTCGACACCGAGGTCGACGAGCGCCGGGTGCGGGTGATCGACGGGGGAGAGGGGACATGAAAGGCGGGATCGGCGGGCTGATGAAGCAGGCCCAGGAGATGCAGGAGCGGCTCCAGAAGGCCCAGGAGGAGATCGCGACCCTGGAGGTCACCGGCGAGTCGGGTGGCGGCATGGTCGCGGTGGTGATGACCGGCAAGCACGAGGTGCGCCGGGTACGCATCGACCCGATGCTGCTCGCCGAGGACCGGGAGATGCTCGAGGACCTGGTGGCCGCGGCGATCAACGACGCGGTGCGCAAGGTCGAGGAGCAGACCCGCGAGCGGCTCGCCGGGCTGACCGCCGGGTTCGAGCTGCCGGCCGGGCTCAAGCTGCCGTTCTGACGGCACGCGGGGTGCGGCGGTGAGCCCGCTGATCGAGCGCCTGATGGCCGCCCTGCGCTGCCTCCCGGGGGTCGGCCCGAAGTCGGCCCAGCGCATGGCCCTGCACCTCCTGCAGCGCGACCGCGCCGGGGCCCGGGAGCTGGTCGAGGTGCTCGGCGAGGCGCTCGAGCGGGTCGGGCACTGCCGCCTGTGCCGGACCCTGACCGAGGGTGAGCTGTGCGCGATCTGCGCCAGCGAGCGGCGCGATCCGAGCCTGCTCTGCGTGGTCGAGACGCCCGCCGACGTGGTCGCCATCGAGAGCGGGACCGGCTACCGCGGGCGCTTCTTCGTGCTGCTTGGCCACCTCTCGCCGCTCGACGGGGTCGGCCCCGACGAGATCGGGCTCGATCTCCTCGCCGAGCGCCTCGCCGGCGGCGAGGTGCGCGAGCTGATCCTCGCCACCGGGACCACGCCCGAGGGGCAGGCCACCGCCCACTTCATCGCCGAGCTGGCCCGCGGCCATGCGCTGCGGGTCACCCGCATCGCCCACGGGGTGCCGCTCGGCGGCGACCTCGAGCTGGTCGACGGCGGCACCCTGGCGCTCGCCCTGGAGGGGCGCGCCGAGGTCTAGCCCG
>CAZRGU010000291.1:0-4398 GCA_964599705.1 uncultured Ectothiorhodospiraceae bacterium
CCACCGCTACCCGGTCGGCGTGAATGCCCCCGGATCGCTGTGGGTGGTGACCGCCGGCATCGGGCTCTCGTTGACCAGCAGCCGGAAGACGTCGGGGCGGGCGTAGTGCCCGGCGACGTCGAAGTCGTACTTGCCGCGCGCGATCTCGTCCATGTCGAGGGCGGCGCGCAGGATCGCCTCCTCGCCGAAGCACGGCCCGGCGAGGATCTGACCGAGCGGGCCGCAGATCAGGCTGCCGCCGCGCGAGATCACGGTCTCCGGGTCGTCGCCCTGGACGGCCGCGTAGTCGGCCGGGAAGTCGCCGCGGCGGGTGAACTGGTTGCAGGACAGCACGAAGCAGCGCCCCTCCATGGCCACGTGCTGCATGCTCGCCACCCAGGTGTCGCGGTCATCGGCGGTCGGCGCGCAGTAGAGCTCGACGCCCTTGGCGTACATCGCCATGCGCAGCATGGGCATGTAGTTCTCCCAGCAGATCACCGCCCCGAGGCGCCCGAGCGGGGTGTCGAAGACCGGCAGCGTCGAGCCGTCCCCGAAGCCCCAGACCAGCCGCTCCATGGCGGTCGGCATCAGCTTGCGGTGCTTGCCGAGGAGCGACCCGTCGGGGGCGAAGAACAGCGCCGTGCAGTACAGCGTCCCGCCGTCGCGCTCGATCACCCCGACCACCAGGTGCACGCCGTGCTCGCGCGCTGCGGCCCCGATCCGCTCGGTGGCCGGCCCGGGGACGTCGACGGCGCTGGCGAAGTAGCGGCGGAAGTCCTCGCGCCCCTCCGGCGAGCGCATCCCGACCCGGGCGCCGAAGTCGAGCCCCTTCGGGTAGGCGCTGACGAAGGCCTCGGGAAAGACCACCAGCTCGGCGCCGCCGGCGGCCGCCTCGGCGGTCAGCGTGGCGAGCTTGTCGATGGTGGCCTCGCGCTCGAAGGGTACCGGGGCGGCCTGCACGACCGCGGCCTGAACGATGCTCATCGCGTATTCCTCCCTGATTCGCTGCATGGCGAGCGTGCGCCCCGCTCGCCGGTGAGAGATGCGGGCTCGGCCTGGCGATTGAACGGCGTGGCGGGCGCGGATTCAAGCCGCCGCCGGGGCACCGCGCGCCGTGGACCCGGCTCAGCGTCCCCGGAAGCGGGGCGGGCGCTTCTCGGCGAAGGCGCGCCGCCCCTCGGCGTAGTCCTCGCTGGCGTAGCACTCGTCGACCAGGCGCTGGCACAGCGCCAGGTCGGCGACCCCGGGGTCGCGCAGGATCTCGGCCACGGTGAGCTTGACCCCGCGCACCGTGAGCGGCGCGTTGCCGGCGATGGTCGCGGCCTGCTCGTCGACCGCCGCGGCCAGCTCGGCGGGCGGGTAGAGGCGGTTGACCAGCCCCATGGCGAGCGCCTCGTCGGCCCGGTAGCGGCGCGCGGTGAACAGGATCTCCTTGGCGCGGCTCGGCCCGACCAGGCCGACCAGCAGCCGCAGGCCCTGGTAGCTGTAGCCGAGCCCGAGGCGCGCGGCCGGGATCGCGAAGCGCGCGTCGGTCGCCGCGTAGCGCAGGTCACAGCACAGCGCCAGCCCCAGCCCGCCGCCGAGACAGTAGCCCTCGATGCAGGCCAGCACCGGCTTCGGGCACTCGAGCACCGCCTGGTAGGCCTGGCTGACCGCGGCGTTGTACTCGGCGACCGCCTCGCGGCCGCTGCGCCGCTCCCCGAACTGGGAGATGTCGGCTCCGGCCGAGAAGGCCCGTCCGCCGGCGCCGCGCAGCACCACCACCCGCACCTGCTCGTCGCCCCCGGCCTCGGCGAGCGCCGCCGCGATCCCCTGCCACATCTCGAAGGAGATCGCGTTGTGCTTGTCGGGCTGGTTGAGGGTCAGGCGCAGCAGGGCGCCGTCGCGCTCGCAGCGCAGCGTGTCGATCGGGTCGCTCACCTCGTTCCTCCCTCGCTCAGATCACCCCGCGCTCGCGCAGCGCGGCGATCTCGCCGGCGCCGAAGCCGAGCTCGGCGAGCACCTCGGCGCTGTGCGCGCCGCGCTCCGGGGCCGGCCGGTAGTCGGGCTCGGGGCCGCGGCTCAGGCGCAGCGCCTGGCCGAGCACGCGCAGCCGCCCGAGGCGCGGATGCTCGACCTCGCGGGTCAGGCCGAGGTGCTCGACCTGCGGGTCGGCGAAGACCTGGTCGATGGTGTAGATCGGCCCGCACGGCACCCCGGCCTCGTTGAGCGCGGCGATCCACTCGCCCGAGGTGCGCCGCACGAGGTGCTCCTCGAGGGCCCGGTTGAGGGCGTCGCGGTTGCGCAGCCGGGCCGCCCCGTCGGCGTAGTCGGGGTGCTCGGCGAGCGCCTCGGCGCCGAGCACCGCGCACAGCCGCCGCCACATGGTCTCGCCGCTGGCGGCGATGTTGATGTGTCCGTCGGCGGTGCGGAAGACCCCGGTGGGGATGCTGGTCGGGTGGTTGTTGCCGGCCTGGGGCGGCACCTCGCCACCGATCAGCCAGCGCGCGGCCTGGAAGTCGAGCATCGCGATCTGGGCGGCGAGCAGCGAGGTCTGCACCCACTGGCCCTCGCCGGAGACCTCGCGCTCGAGCAGCGCGATCAGCACCCCGAGGGCCGCGTAGAGCCCGGCGCTGAGATCGGCGATCGGGATCCCGGTGCGCACCGGCCCCTGGCCGGGCAGCCCGGTGATCGACATCAGCCCGCCCATCCCCTGGGCGATCTGGTCGAAGCCGGGGCGCAGCGCGTAGGGGCCGTCCTCGCCGAACCCGGAGATGCTGGCGTAGACGAGCCGCGGGTTGGCGGCGCGCAGCGCCGGGTAGTCGATGCCGAGCCGGCGCTTGACGTCGGGGCGGAAGTTCTCGACCAGCACGTCGGCGCGCGCGGCCATGCGCAGCAGGCAGCGCACCCCCTCGGGGTCCTTGAGGTTCAAGGTCAGGCTGCGCTTGTTGCGGTGGATGTTCTGGTAGTCGGGACCGTCGCGCGCGCCGCCCAGCCCCTTGCCGGTGTCGAGCCGCTCGGGGGCCTCGACCTTGATCACGTTGGCCCCCCAGTCGGCGAGCTGGCGCACGCAGGTCGGGCCCGAGCGCACCCGGGTGAGATCGATCACCGTGAAGCGGGCCAGCGGCCCGCGCCGTGTGCTCATCGGCTTCTCCTCACGCCGAGATCACCGGCCGGCTGCCCGGCTCACCGCGGCCGGCCCCGGCACGGCCCATTGTGCCCGAGAAGCGCCCTGCGTTCAGAACCGGATCTCGCCTCGGGCCCGCTGCTCCTGGGGCAGCAGCGCCTGGTAGAGGAAGCGGTTGACCGGGGTGTCGACCCCGGCGGCCTCGCCGAGACGGACCACCGCACCGTTCTGGGCCTCGAGCTCCGAGGGGCGGCCCTCGATGATGTCGCGCTGCATCGAGGCGGTTGCGCCCTCGGGCAGGGCGTCGACGAAGCCGAGCGCGCTGGCCACCGCCTCCTCGTCGAGCGCGACCCCGCGCGCCCGGGCCACCGCCAGGGTCTCGCGCATCGCCGCCTCGAGCAGCCGGCGGGTGGGGGTCAGGGTGCGCACCACGTCCATCGGCGCGCGGGTCACCGCGCCCACCCCGCTCATCGCCGCGATCAGCAGGAACTTGCGCCACATCGCCGCGTGGATGTCGGCGGGGACCTCGGCGCTCAGCCCGATGCAGCCCGCGAAGGCCTCGAGGAGGCGCTCGACGCGCTCGCTGCGCCGGTTGTCGAGCTCGCCGAAGCGCACGAACGGGGCCGCGCCGAGGTGGCGCACGTGGCCCGGGCCGGCGAGCATCGCGATCAGCCCGCACAGCCCGCCGAGGACCCGCTCGCGCCCGAGCACCGCGGCGAGCTCGTCGGGGGCCTCGACCCCGTTGAGCAGCGGGCAGACGAAGGTCTCGGGGCCGAGCAGCGGTCCCATCGCCCGGGCCGCCTCGCCCACCTGCCAGGTCTTGACCGCGACCAGCACGGCGTCGACCGGGCCGAGCTCGGCGGGGTCGTCGGAGGCGCTCAGCGGGCCGAGGCGGGCATCCCCGGCGATGCTCTCGAGGCGCAGGCCGTGGCTGCGCAGCGCCTCGAGGTGGGCCCCGCGGGCGATGAACACCACCTCGCGGCCGGCCTCGGCCAGCCGTCCCCCGAAGTAGCCGCCGACCGCCCCGGCGCCGAAGATCGCGATCCGCATCGATGCCTGCTCCGCGCCCCGCCCGGGGGCGCCCGCGGCGCAGTTTCGATCATGCGCGCCCGCGGCTCAACGCCGGCGCGGGGGCGGCGGGGCTCAGCGCCCCGCCGAGCGCGGGTCGCGCGTTTCCCTGGCCAGCCGGCCGGTGCCCGCCGGGGGACCGGTCCCGGGCAGAGCCCGGGCTACGAGAGGGATCGAGCCCGCAGGCGGCGCCGGGCGGCCGTCCTCGTAGCCCGGGCTCTGCCCGGGATCGAGCGCGAGGTGGC
>CAZRGU010000292.1:0-4393 GCA_964599705.1 uncultured Ectothiorhodospiraceae bacterium
CTGAGAGCCGTGCGCGCGCGATCCGGACCGCTGAGAACCCGCACCGGCGCGATCCTCGCGCTGCTGGTCGCCGCCAGCGCGGCGCAGGCGGCCCCGGGCGGCTGGGCGCTGTGCGCCCCCGGCCCCCTGATCCCGGCGCGCCCGCCCTTCGAGGGCGAACCGGGCGAGCCCGACGCCTACCAGGTCGCGGCCGACGAGGCGAGCCTCGAGGGCGGCGGGGTCTCGACCCTGCGTGGCAACGTCCAGGTGGTGCGCGGCGAGCGCCAGCTCCAGGCCGACACCGTGATCTACAACGAGCTCGAGGAGCTGATCGACGCCAGCGGCAACGTGCGCTTCTGGGACCAGGACCTGTACCTGACCGGGGAGCAGGCCCGCATCGAGCTCGCCAGCGACGCCGGCAGCCTCGAGCAGGCCCGCTTCGTGCTCGCCGGCGAGCACGGCCGGGGGCAGGCCGAGCGCATCGAGCTGCGCGGCAGCGAGCTGGTCAGGGCCCAGCGCGCCACCTACACGACCTGCGACCCGGGCCGCGAGGACTGGCTGCTCAGCGCCAGCCGCATCGAGCTCGACCGCGCCGCCGGGGTGGGCAGCGCCCGCAACGTGGTGGTCCGCCTCAAGGGGGTGCCGGTCTTCTACAGCCCCTACCTGACCTTCCCGCTCAGCGACGAGCGCAAGAGCGGCTTCCTTGCCCCGCGGGCCCGCTTCTCGGGCGCCTCGGGGCCCGAGATCACGGTGCCCTACTACTTCAACCTCGCGCCCAACCGCGACGCCACCCTGGCCGCCCGGGCGATGGCCGACCGCGGGGTGCAGGTCCAGGGCGAGTTCCGCTACCTCACCGCGCGCAGCAGCGGGCAGCTCAACCTCGAGCTGCTGCCCCTCGACCGCGAGATCGACGAGGCGCGCAGCCTGGTCCACTTCCGCCACGCCACCCGCCTCGCCCCGCGCTGGAATCTCGATACCCGCTTCGACTGGGTCTCCGACCCGCGCTACTTCGAGGACCTCGGCACCGAGCTGGCCGTCTCGAGCCGCTCCTTCCTCGAGCAGCGCGCCGACCTGAGCTACAGCAGCGAGGACTGGTGGCTGCTGGCCCGCGTCCAGTCCTTCCAGACCGTGGACGACAGCCTGGCGACCACCGCCCGCCCCTACCATCGCCTCCCCCAGCTGCGGCTCGCCAGCCGCCGCCCGGAGCGCGACCGCGCCCTCAACCTCGGGCTCGACGCCGAGCTGGTGCGCTTCGAGCGCAGCGCCGGCGTCACCGGCACGCGCCTCGACCTGCGCCCGGTGCTCAGCTACCCGGTGCGCACGCCCGGAACCTTCCTGGTGCCGCGCCTGGCGCTGCGCTACACCGGCTACCGGCTCGCGGGCACCGCGCCCGGGGCCGACGACGCGCCGAGCCGGCTGCTGCCCACGCTGAGCCTCGACGGCGGGCTGATCTTCGAGCGCGATCTGGCGCTCGGCGGCCGCTCGCTGCTCCAGACCCTCGAGCCGCGGCTCTTCTACCTGCTGGTGCCGTTCGACGACCAGCGCGCCCTGCCGGTCTTCGACACCGGGCGCTACACCTTCGGCTACGGGCAGCTGTTCCGCGACGATCGCTTCAGCGGCGCCGACCGGGTCGGCGATGCCCACCAGGTGACCCTGGCGGTCACCACCCGGCTGCTGACCGCGACCGGGCGTGAGCTCGCGCGCCTCAGCGCCGGCCAGATCCGCTACCTGCGCGACCGCAAGGTGACCCTGCCCGGCGACCCGGTCGAGCGGACCCGCTCGTCGAGCTACGTGGCCGAGCTGCGGGCCCGGCCGAGCGCGCCCTGGGAGGTGAGCGGCGAGTTCCTCTGGGACCCGCACCAGGAGCGCACCGACCGCAGCGCGCTGGCGCTGCGCTACCGGCCCGACCGCCTGAGGGTGCTCAATGTCTCCTACCGGTTCGTGCGCGATGCCGCCGAGCAGGCCGACGTCTCCTTCGCCTGGCCGCTGGCCGGAAGCTGGCGCACCGTCGGGCGGTGGAGCTACGCGCCCGCCGAGAACCAGCTCCTCGAGGGGGTGCTCGGGCTCGAGTACGAGAGCTGCTGCTGGGGGCTGCGGGTGATCGGGCGCCGCTACCTCAGCGACACCACCGGCAACCATACCGCGGCGCTGTTCCTGCAGCTCCAGCTCAAGGGCCTGGCCGGCATCGGCGACAAGGCGCTCGACTTCCTGCGCGAGGGGATCCCGGGCTATGAGCGCCAGTTCTGAGCGCGACCCGGGAACGCCCGGGCGTGCGCCGGCATAGCGCGGTGGCCGTCGGGCGCGCCACGCGGCGGGTCGCCGCGCTGCTCGGCGTGCTGCTCGCCGCGAGCGCCGCGGCCCAGCAGGGCGGCCGCGCGCCGGTCGTCGAGCTCGATCGGATCGTGGCGGTGGTCAACGACGACGTGATCGTCGCCAGCGAGCTCGAGGAGCGGGTCACCGAGGCCCTCGAGCGGATCCAGGCGAGCGGCTTCCCGGCCCCGAGCGCCGCCGAGCTGCGCCGCCAGGTGCTCGAGCGCCTGGTCCTCGAGCGCCTCCAGCTCCAGACCGCCGCGCGCCTCGGGATCCGGGTCGAGGACGAGGCGCTGAACCGCGCGGTGGCCTCGATCGCCGAGCGCAACGGCCTGACCCTGCGCGAGTTCCGCGACACCCTGGAGCGCGACGGCTTCGACTTCGGGCGCTTCCGCGACCAGGTCCGCAACCAGATCCTGCTGGCCCGGGTTCGCCAGAGCCAGGTCGAGCGCCGGATCCGGATCTCGGAGCGCGACATCGACAACTTCCTGGCCACCGCCGCCAAGCAGGGCGCGACCGACACCGAGTATCGCCTCGCCCAGATCCTGATCGCGCTGCCCGACGGCGCCTCGCCCGAGCAGATCGAGGAGGCGCGCCGGCGCGCCGAGGCGATCCTCGAGCGGCTGCGCGCCGGCGCCGACTTTGCCCAGACCGCGGCGGCCGAGTCCGACGGCCAGCAGGCGCTCGCCGGCGGGGACCTCGGCTGGCGCAAGGCCGCCGACCTGCCGACCCTGTTCGCCGACCTGGTCCCGGAGATGGAGCCGGGCGATCTGCGCGGGCCGATCCGCAGCTCGAGCGGGCTGCACATCATCAAGCTGCTCGAGCGGCGCGACGGCGAGCGGCACATCGTCACCCAGACCCACGCCCGCCACATCCTGATCCGTACCAACGAGCTGGTCGACGACGCCGAGGCGCGCGCCCGCCTCGAGCAGCTCCGCCTGCGCCTCGAGGGCGGCGACCCGTTCGAGGACCTGGCCCGCGGGCACTCCGAGGACCCGGCCTCGGCGGCCGAGGGCGGGGATCTCGGCTGGCTCGATCCCGGCGACGTGGTCCCGGAGTTCCAGGAGGCCATGGACGCGCTCGCCCCGGGCGAGATCAGCGAGCCGGTCAAGACCCAGTTCGGCTGGCACCTGATACAGGTCCTCGAGCGGCGCGAGCGCGATGACACCGAGCGGGCACGGCGCGCCGCGGCCCGCGAGCAGATCCGCCGGCGCAAGCTCGACGACGAGCTCCAGGTCTGGCTGCGCCAGCTCAGGGACGAGGCCTACGTCAAGTACCTGCTCGATGAGCCGTGAGGAGAGCCCGTCTTTCCGGGCCTCCCGGCGCCCCTCCCCGGCGCGCCGGCGCTTCGGCCAGCACTTCCTCCACGACCCGGCCATCATCGAGCGCATCGTCGCCGCCATCGACCCCCGCCCGGGCGAGGCCCTGGTCGAGATCGGCCCCGGGCGTGGCGCCCTCACCGCCCCGCTGCTCGAGCGGGCCGGCGAGCTCGATGTCATCGAGATCGATCGCGAGCTGGCCGCGCGGCTGCGCGCCGAGCTCGGCGCCCGGGGCGTGCTGCGCGTGCACGCGGCCGACGCGCTGGCCACCGACTTCGCCGCCCTCGCCGCGGGCCGCGCCCTGCGGGTGGTCGGCAACCTCCCCTACAACATCTCGACCCCGCTGATCTTCCACCTCCTGGCCCGGCGCGGCGTGCTGCGCGACATGCACTTCATGCTCCAGAGCGAGGTGGTCGAGCGGCTCCTGGCCGGCCCGGGCGAGCCGGCGCGCGGGCGCCTCGGGGTGATGGTCCAGTACCACTGCGAGATCGAGCGGCTGCTCGAGGCCGGTCCGGGCGCCTTCCAGCCGCCGCCGCGGGTGCGCTCGGCCTTCGTGCGCCTGCGGGTGCGTCCCCGCCCGGCCATCGAGGTGCGCGACGAGCGGCTGCTCGCCGAGGTGGTGGCGCGCGCCTTCGGGCAGCGGCGCAAGACCCTGCGCAACGCGCTGCGCGGCCTGCTCGATGCCGATCAGATCCGCGCCGCCGGGGTCGACCCGGGGGAGCGCGCCGAGCGCCTCGACCTGGCCGCGCTCGGCGCGCTGGCCGACGCCTGCGCACGGCGCTGAG
>CAZRGU010000293.1:0-4391 GCA_964599705.1 uncultured Ectothiorhodospiraceae bacterium
CCCGCCCTCTCGTAGCCCGGGCTTGGCCCGGGAATGAGCGCGGGGCGGCACCGGGGATCCGGTGCTGGCCGGGGGGCCCGTGCCCCGACCCCGCGCGGCGGGCGGCGCAGCCGGTTTGACAAGGACGCCGCTCCTCCCCTAACCTGCGCCGCGCAGCGCCGATTTGAGCTTCAGCTTGCGGGCGCTATAGAAATTCCGCTAAAGCGAGGACCGGGAACCTGCTTTAGCGCGAGCTGACGGCAGGTTTTTTTGTGCCCGCCCGCCCGGGGCGCGGGCCGGGGAGCCGACCATGATCGACCCGCCGGTCGCCGCCGCGCCCGCCGGCGCCGCCTTCGACACCCTCGCGGTGCGTGCCGGCCAGGCGCGCGGGCCCGAGGGCGAGCACAGCGACCCGATCTTCGCCACCTCGAGCTTCTGCTTCGCGAGCGCCGCCCAGGCTGCCGCGCGCTTCGCCGAGACCGAGGAGGGCAACATCTACTCGCGCTTCACCAACCCCACGGTGCGTGCCTTCGAGCAGCGCCTCGCCGCCCTCGAGGGGGCCGAGCACGCGATCGGCACCGCCTCGGGGATGGCCGCGATCCTCTGCGTCTGCCTCGGACTGCTGCGCAGCGGCGACCGGGTGGTGGCCGCCGACGGGCTGTTCGGCTCGACCACCTCGCTGCTCACCAAGCTGCTGCCGCGCCTCGGCATCACCACCCGCTTCGTGCCGGTCGACCGCCTCGCGGCCTGGCGCGAGGCGCTCGCCGAGCGCCCGCGGCTGCTGCTCATCGAGAGCCCCACCAACCCCCTCGGCCAGGTCGCCGACATCGCCGAGCTGGCCGAGCTGGCCCGCGCCGCCGGCGCCCTGCTGGTGGTCGACAACTGCCTGTGCACCCCGGCCCTGCAGCGCCCCTTCGAGCTCGGCGCCGACCTCGTCGTGCACTCGGCGACCAAGTACCTCGACGGGCAGGGGCGCTGTGTCGGCGGCGCGGTGCTGACCCGCGATCGCGGGCTGCACGATGCGATCTTCGCGGTGCTGCGCACCGCCGGGCCGGCGCTGAGCCCGTTCAACGCCTGGGTCTTCCTCAAGGGGCTCGAGACCCTGCGCCTGCGCATGGAGGCGCACAGCGCCGCGGCGCTCGAGCTGGCCGGCTGGCTCGAGGCCCACCCGGCCGTCCTCCGGGTCCACTACCCGGGGCTGGACAGCCACCCCGGGCACGCCCTGGCGGCGCGCCAGCAGCGCGCCTTCGGCGGGATCGTCGCCTTCGAGGTCGCCGGCGGGCGCGAGGCGGCCTGGTCGGTGATCGACGCCACCCGCCTGCTCTCGATCACGGCCAACCTGGGCGACTGCAAGAGCACCATCACCCATCCGGCCTCGACCACCCACGGGCGGCTGAGCGCGGCCGAGCGCGAGCGCGCCGGGATTGGCGAGGGCCTGCTGCGGGTGGCCGTCGGGCTCGAGGCACCGGCCGACATCGAGGCCGATCTGGCCCGCGGGCTCGACCGCCTCGTCCCGCGCCGGGCGGCGGGGCGATGAGCACGCCCGGCGGTGCCGGTCCGAGCGAGCCGCGCGCGGCACTGCTCGCCGCCTACCGGGCGGCGCTCGCGCGGGTCGACGGGCGCGGCGCGGTGGCCCGCTTCCTGGCCGGCTACCGGGGTGGGGCGCCGAGCCACGCCCTGGCCATCGGCAAGGCCGCCGCCTACATGATGGCCGGCGCCTTCGAGGTCCTCGGCGAGCGGCTGCGCGCCGGGCTGGTGGTGACCAAGCACGGCCACGCCCCGCCGCTGCTGCCTCCCGCAGCACCGGTGCGCACCCTGGAGGCCTCCCATCCGGTTCCCGACGAGACCTCGCTGGCTGCCGGCGAGGCGGTGGTCGAGTTCCTCCAGGCCGCTCCGGGCGAGGCCCGCTTCCTGGTGATGGTCTCGGGCGGGGCCTCGAGCCTGGTCGAGGTGCTGCCCCCGGGGCTGGAGGCCGCGGACCTGGCGCGGCTCAACGAGTGGCTGCTCGGGGCGGGGCTGGCGATCGGCGACATGAACCGGGTGCGCAAGCGCCTCTCGACCATCAAGGCCGGCCGCCTGGCGGGGCCGCTGGCCGGCCGGGCGGCGCTGCTGCTGATGATCTCGGACGTGCCCGGCGATGACCCGCGGGTGATCGGCTCCGGGCCGCTGGTCGCCCACCAGCCGGCCGACATCGACTGCTCCCACCTCGCCCTCCCGGACTGGCTGGCGCCGCTCGCCGCCCGCCCCCCGGCGCTGCCCCCGGCCGAGGCCTTCGCCCGGGTCGAGGCCCACGTCATCGCCGCTCCCGCCGACGCCCGGCGCGCCGCCGCCGCGACGCTCGCCGGGCGTGGCCTGGCGGTGCGCGAGCACCCGCGGCTGCTCGAGGGGGATGCCTGCGCGGTCGGCGCCCGGCTCGGCCGGCGGCTGATCGGCGCGGCTCCCGGGGTCGAGGTGTGGGCCGGGGAGACCACCGTGGTGCTCCCCGAGCGCCCCGGGCGGGGCGGGCGCTGCCAGGCCCTGGCGCTCGCCGCGGCGCTCGAGATCGCCGGGCGCGAGGCGTGCTGGCTGCTCGCCGCCGGTACCGACGGCAGCGACGGGCCGGGCGAGGATGCCGGGGCGCTGGTCGACGGCGCAACCGTCGCCCGCGGCCAGGGCGCCGGGCACGACCCCCGCGCGCGGCTCGCGGCGGCCGACGCAGGGACCTTCCTCGAGGCCAGCGGCGATCTGCTGCGCACCGGCCCGACCGGCACCAACGTCATGGATCTGGTCATCGCCCTGCGTGGCTGAGCCGTCCGGGCGGCGCTACCATCGGGACGCGGCGCGCGCCGCGCAACGCAAGGAGCGACCCCGATGAGCGTGATCAAGCAGGAAGACCTGGTGCAGAGCGTCGCCGACGCCCTGCAGTTCATCTCCTACTACCATCCGGCCGACTTCATCCGCGCGCTCGGCGAGGCCTACCGGCGCGAGGAGTCGCCGGCCGCGCGCGACGCGATCGCCCAGATCCTGGCCAACTCGAGGATGGCCGCCGAGGGCCACCGCCCGATCTGCCAGGACACCGGGATCGTGGTCGCCTACCTCGAGGTCGGCATGGGGGTGCGCTGGGACGGCGAGGCCGGCCTCGAGGAGCTGGTCAACGAGGGGGTGCGGCGCGCCTACACCGACCCCGACAATCCCCTGCGTGCCTCGGTGGTCGACCCGCCGATCGGCGCGCGCGCCAATACCCGCGACAACACCCCGGCCGTCGTCCACGTCCGGCTGGTACCCGGCGAGACGGTCAGCGTGCGGATCGCGGCCAAGGGCGGCGGCTCGGAGAACAAGGCGAAGTTCGCAATCCTCAATCCCAGCGACAGCATCGTCGACTGGGTGCTCGAGACGGTGCCGAAGATGGGCGCCGGCTGGTGCCCGCCCGGGATCCTCGGGATCGGCATCGGCGGGACCGCCGAGAAGGCGATGCTGCTCGCCAAGGAGGCGCTGCTCGACCCGATCGACATCCAGGCCCTGCGCGAGCGAGGCCCGGCCAGCCCCGTCGAGGAGCTGCGCCTCGAGCTCCACGAGAAGGTCAACGCGCTCGGCATCGGCGCCCAGGGGCTCGGCGGGCTGACCACGGTGCTCGACGTCAAGGTGCTGACCTACCCGACCCACGCGGCCTCGCTGCCGGTGGCGGTGATCCCCAACTGCGCGGCCACCCGTCACGCCCACTTCGTGCTCGACGGCAGCGGCCCGGCGGTGCTCGACCCCCCGCGCCTCGAGGACTGGCCGGCGGTGACCTGGGAGGCGGGGGATGCGCGCCGGGTCGACCTCGACGCCCTGACCCGCGAGGAGGTCGCGAGCTGGCGGGCCGGCGACCGGCTGCTGCTCAGCGGCCGGCTGCTGACCGGGCGCGACGCGGCCCACAAGCGCATCGCCGAGCTGCTCGAGTCCGGCCAGGGGCTGCCCGAGGGGGTGGATTTCCGCGACCGGGTCATCTACTACGTCGGCCCGGTCGACCCGGTCGGCGACGAGGTCGTGGGGCCGGCCGGACCGACCACGGCGACCCGGATGGACAAGTTCACCGAGCTGATGCTCGCGCGCACCGGCCTGATCGGCATGATCGGCAAGGCCGAGCGCGGGCCGGCGGCCATCGAGGCCATCCGCCGCCACCGCGCCGCCTACCTGATGGCCGTCGGCGGCGCCGCCTACCTGGTCTCGAAGGCGATCCGCGCCAGCCGAATGGTGGCCTTCGAGGACCTCGGGATGGAGGCGATCCGCGAGTTCGTGGTCGAGGACATGCCGGTCACGGTGGCCGTCGACAGCGAGGGCGGCGCGGTTCACCAGAGCGGGCCGGCCGAGTGGCGCGCCCGCATCGGCCGGATCCCGGTCGAGGTCGGCTGAGCCGACGGCGGGCCGGCGCGGGTACCCCTCGTGCCGGCGCC
>CAZRGU010000294.1:0-4213 GCA_964599705.1 uncultured Ectothiorhodospiraceae bacterium
CGACCTACGCCCGGCCTCGAGCGCGGGATGGCACCGGGCAGGGCCCTCCTCGTAGCCCGGGCTCTGCCCGGGATCGGGCGCGGGACGGCACCCGACGTTCGCTGCCGAAGCGGAGCCATACGTCGGGCTGGCGCCCGACCTACGCCCGGCCTCGAGCGCGGGATGGCACCGGGCAGGGCCAGGGAAGGCCCGGAACAGCGCAGTCCGGGGCGTCCCAGGGCGTGCGCAGCAGGCGGGCGGTTCTTTCACAAGCTCTCAGGCGATCCAGGCGCTGACCGGGGCGCGGGCCTCGTGGAGCGGCTGGCAGAGGCAGTCGACGAGCGCCGGCCCGGGCTCGGCGAGGGCCTCGGCGAGCGCGCCGTCGAGCGTCCCCGGCTCCTCGACCCGCCAGGCGGCCAGCCCGTAGGCGCGGGCCACCGCGGCGTGGTCGGTGGCCGAGAAGTCGACCCCGAAGTAGCGCCCCGAGTAGCCGTGGTGCTGGCCGGCCTTGATCCAGCCGAAGCAGGCGTTGGCGACCACGATCACCTTGACCGGGATGGCGAGCCGCGCCAGGGTCTCGAGCTCGCCGACGCACATCCCGAAGCTGCCGTCGCCGATCACGGCGACCACCGGCGCCTCCGGGCGCGCGTGGTGGGCACCGATGGCGGCAGCGAGCGCGTAGCCGAGCGCGCCGTGGGCGCGGTTGGTGAGGAAGTGGCGCCCGGCGCTGCGCCACTCGTAGTAGGCCGACAGGTAGGGACAGGGGGTTCCCGGATCGGCGACGATCACCGCCTCGTCGGGCAGCGCCCGGCGCAGCGCCGCGACCAGCCGCTCGGGGCGCAGCGGGCACTCGTCGCTGGCCGCCAGGGGCTCGAAGGCGGCACGCTTGGCCTGGCGCGCGGCGCGCACCGCGGCGGTCATCTCGCCGCCGCGCCGGACTCCGGCGCCGAGGGCCGCGGCGAGCGCCTCGAGGCAGGTGCGCGCGTCGCCGACCAGGGCGGCCTCGGTCCGGTAGTTGCTGCCGATCACCGCCGGGTCGAGGTCGCAGTGCACGATCCGCGCCCCACCCGGGGCCGGGCGGCGCCAGCGCTCGGTGGTCACCGAGCCGGCCCGGCAGCCGACGAACAGCACCGCGTCGGCGCGCTCGACGACCGCGGCACCCGCGGCGGTGCCGCCATTGCTGCCGATCACCCCGAGGGCGAGCGGATGGGTCTCGGCGATCGCGCCCTGGCCGCTCACCGTGGTGGCCACCGCCGCGCCGAGCCGCTCGGCGAGCAGCTCGACCATCTCCTCGGCCCCCGAGCAGGTCACCCCGCTGCCGCACACCAGCAGGACCCGCTCGGCGCCGGCCAGGATCCGCGCCGCCGCCTCGACCGTGCCCGGCTCGGGGGCCGGGCGCAGCGCCGGAAAGCGGGCCCAGCGCGGGTCGCCGTAGATCTCCTCGGCCGGTGCCGGGGCGCGCTGCACGTCGTGGGGCAGGGCGAGGTGGGCGGTCCCGGGGACCCCGGCCGTGATCGCGCGCAGCGCCGCGCGCAGCTCGCGCCCGATCGCCTCGGCCCGATCGAGGGAGCGGCTGCGGCGGGTCACCGGGGCAGCCAGCGCGCACTGGTCGAGCTCGGTCAGGGTGTGACGGCCGCGCGCGGCGGTGGCGACGTCGGTGCTGATGGCGAGCAGCGCGCTCGAGGACTCGTTGGCCTCGGCGAGCCCGGGGAGCAGGTAGAGGAGCCCGCCGCCGCTCGGCGCCTCGCAGACCCCGACCCGGCCGCTCAACCGCGCGTAGCCGTCGGCCATGTAGGCGGCATGGCGCTCGTCGCGGGCCAGCACGTGACGGATGGTGCTCGCGCGCAGCGCATCGTAGAGGGGCAGGCTGGTGTCGCCGCACAGCCCGAAGACGACCTCGATGCCGTGGGCCTCGAGCAGCCGCACCAGGGCGGTGGCGCCGTTCAGCTCGTTACCGGGGGGTTCGCTCATCGGGGTCGTTCCTTCTCGCCATGGCTGTAGCGAGGATTCTCGGGCATCGGTGAGCCGGGCGCCAAGCTCGCGGCATCGAGGCCCCGGTCTGCGTAGCCGCCAGCTCGTGGGTCGGGCACCACCCGACGGCGAGATGGCCTCCGAGGATTGTCGCCGGCAACACGCCGGTGGTGAGGGCAGGGGCGGGGTGCTGAGCGACACGCTGCGGGCACGTCCCTGATGTGGCGCTCGGCGCTCGGCATCCCTGCCTCGCGACGGTCGCTCACCACCGGCTCACCACCGGCTCACCGCGGGCGAGACGCCGTGGCGGCCTGCGGTGGCGCCGGGTGGAATGTCCCCCGGGACTCTCGACCCATGTCGCTGGCTGTTCGGGGGACGTGTGGTGCTCGTGGCGGCGTGCCTGCCGGGAGCGGTTGGCGGATAATCGCGGCGGGCCGAGCCGGGTGGCGCGGGGTGGGCAGGAGCGAGCGGGTGATGACGCCGGCGGTGCGGGCGGCGCGAGCGGCCGGGATCGCGTTCTCGCTGCACCGCTATGGGCACGACGAGCGCGGCGCGGAGAGCTACGGGATGGAGGCCGCGGCCGCGCTCGGGGTCGAGCCGGCGCGGGTCTTCAAGACCCTGGTGGCGAACGTCGAGGGTCAGGGGCTGGCGGTGGCCGTGGTGCCGGTCGACGCGCGCCTCGACCTCAAGGCGCTGGCCGCGGCGCTCGGGGCCAAGCGCGCGGCGCTGGCCGAGCCGCGGGCCGCCGAGCGGGCCACCGGCTACGTGGTCGGCGGGATCAGCCCGCTCGGCCAGCGCCGCCGCCTGCCGATGGTCATCGACGAGTCGGCGCGGGCGTTTGCCGAGATCTACGTCAGCGCCGGGCGTCGTGGGCTCGACATCGCCCTTGCCCCCGAGGCGCTGGGCCGCGCCTGCGCAGCCCGCTGGGCGGCGATCGCGCGGCGCTGATCGGGGTCGTTGAGAGTTCGGTCACGGTGCTTGCCGCGCCGCTCCCGGTAGCCTGCCGCCCAGGGCCGCCGCGGCGGCGCGAGCAGGCGAGGAACCCGCGATGACCAAGCTAGGCCAGACGATGCTTGTGGTGGCGACCGTGGCGATGCTGCCGGTCGCGGCACCGGCCGACACCCTGGTGCTGCGTGACGGGCGCACGGTGAGCGGGGTGCTCGAGGGAGCGGGTCGCCAGGTCCTGCAGCTGCGGGTCGGCGAGCGCCTCGAGCAGTTCCGGCTCGCCGAGGTCGAGTCGATCCGCTTCTCGCCGCGTCCCGCGCGGCCATCAGTGCCGGCCCGGCCCAAGGAGCCGCTGACCCGCGCGACCATCGAGGGCAGCGGACTCGCCCAGGTCATCCGCCCCATCGATCAGGCACAATAGCGCGGGCGACGATCACCCGGCGACCCGCCCGAGCGGCGCGCGGCGCGGACCGCAGCGGCGCCTCCTGGGGGGCCGGTATCCCCGCTCCCGGGCCGGAGAGCGAGCCGGGCGGGGCCTTTCGCTACGAGGAGCGCCATCATGATCGAGCCCGAGCGCGACCTGCTGCTGGTCATCGACGTGCAGAACGACTTCTGCCCCGGCGGGGCGCTCGCGGTGCCGGGCGGTGACCAGGTGGTGCCGGTCATCAATGCGCTCGCCGGGCGCTTCGCCCACCGCGTGCTGACCCAGGACTGGCATCCTCCCGGGCACCGCTCGTTCGCCTCGGCCCATCCCGGGCGGGCGCCGTTCGAGACCTGCGAGCTCGACTACGGGACCCAGGTGCTGTGGCCCGAGCACTGCGTGCAGGGCACCCCGGGGGCGGCCTTCCATCCCGGGCTCGACACCGACGGCGCCGAGCTCGTCCTGCGCAAGGGCTTTCGGCCCGCGATCGATTCCTACTCGGCCTTCTACGAGAACGACCGTGCGACCCCCACCGGTCTGGCCGGCTACCTGCGCGAGCGAGGACTGACCCGGGTCTTCCTGGCCGGTCTGGCCACCGATTACTGCGTCGCCTACTCGGCGCTCGATGCCCGGCGAGCCGGCTTCGAGGCGGTGCTGATCGAGGATGCCTGCCGCGCCATCGACCTCGAGGGCTCGCTCGCCGCGGCCCTCGCCGAGCTCGACGCGGCCGGGGTGAGACGGGTCCGCTCGGCCGAGCTCGGCTGAGAGTTTGTGAAGGAAGCACGTACACCTGCTGCGCACACCCCTGGGCGCCCCGGAGAGCCCCGCCGGAGGCCATCCTCGTAGCCCGGGCTCTGCCCGGGACTGCGCGCGGGCTGGCGCCGGGCGTTCGCCGCC
>CAZRGU010000295.1:0-4186 GCA_964599705.1 uncultured Ectothiorhodospiraceae bacterium
GGGGCTTTCGATCGAACATCGACTCGGCCATTGAGCGGGCACCGGCGGGGAGGCCAGGGAAGCGCACGACCCGCGCTCGCCGGGGCTCCGAGCCCGGCCCCGGGCGGCGCCGGGCGCGGCCGTGCCCGGAGGGCTACCCGCCGGACGGCGGCACCATCAAGACCGACGACGGCGGCGCGGCCGTGCCCGGAGGGCTACCCGTCCGGTGCCTGCGGGGCGCGCTCGAGCACGAAGGTGACCCGCCCGGGAGCCTGCTCGAGGCGCAGCCGGTAGCCGTGCTGCTGGGCCTGGCGCTGGGCCTGATAGAGGCCGATGCCGAGGCCCGAGCGCGAGCTCACCGGCGCCCGGAAGAGCTTCCCGGCGATCGCCTCCGGGAGCGGGCGGCCGGTGTCGGTCACGCGCAGCGCGACGGTCTCGGGGGAGGCCTCGAGCTCGATGCGTACCGCGATGCCGGGCTCCTCGAGGCGCTTGCGGCGGGCATTCTCGAGCAGGTTGTCGGCGACGCTGTCGAACAGGTCGCGGGGGATGCGGGGGTCGGCCTCGAGGCGGGCGTGGAAGTCGAGATCGCGTCCGGCGTTGCGCGCCTGCAGCTTCTCCCACCACTCGCTGAGCGCCAGCGAATCGCAGCGCTGCGGCGCCGGAGCGCGCAGCTTGTCGAGCGAGAGCTGGAGGCGCTCGCTGAGCTCGGGGAGCTGGCGGCGGAGCAGCGCCAGGACCTCCCCGTCGGGCGGCCCGGCGCCGCGCTGGACGATCCGTGACAGGGTCTGCAGGGACTGGAGCAGGTTCTTGATGTCGTGGGTGACCCGCGCGCCGGTCTCGTAGATGGCCTTCAGATGGGCCCGCTCGGCGAGCTCGCGCTCGTGCAGCTTGGCCTGGTGGAAGTGCTCGACCAGGCGCAGCAGGAGCATGGCGTGGAGCAGCAGCGCGGCACCGAGCGGGCGCCGGGCAAAGACCTCGAGCTCGATCGCCTCGCCGCGGTGGCGGCAACCGAAGGGGCTGCGCTCGCCGACCAGGCCGTGGGTTTCTCCGGTCGACCAGGCGACCCCGATCACCCAGGGCAGCTCGGTGAGCTGCGCGATCGCGCTCTCGAGGAACCCTTCCGGGGTGCGCCGGGTGCGTGCGGTGGCGGTCAGCCGGGCGAGCCAGTGCTCGAAGGGGGTGCCCACGTTCTGCACGTAGCGCTCCCACATCTGGCCGAATCCACTGAAGCCGGCCACTGGCATCCACAGCCAGCTGATCGCGATGATGAACAGGGCGATGACCAGCAGGGTCTGGAACAGGGCCACCGCGTACTCGGCGCGGGTGGTGTACATCAGCAGCAGGCTGCCGAGGGCCAGCACCGAGGTCAGCAGCGAGGCGGTGAGCCCGTAGAAGAAGTCGGTGCCCGGCTCCGGGTCCCGCCGACCGCTCGGGGTGGGCACCAGGAGCAGGGCGAGCACGGCCGGCAGGAGCCCGTACTGGAAGAGCCGGTGGACCGCCGGGCTGAGCGCCGGGGCGGCGAAGATGTTGGGCACGGTGCCGACCAGGAGCTCCGAGATCAGCACCACCATGGCGACCAGGTAGACGTTGCGCTCGCGCCGCTCGGTGGTGATCCGCCCGCCGATCAGCCCGATCAGCAGCAGCAGCCAGAAGGCCATCAGCGGCCAGTTGAAGCCGATGACCAGCAGCATCGCCGCGGCGACGAAGATCGCGCTGGCACGCACGTCGAGGCGCAGCTCGCGACGCCACAGCGGCTGCCAGAGCAGGAACAGCCCGAGGTGGGCGAGCATCAACGAGCGCGACAGCGCCCCGCCGAAATCCCACCACAGCGCGTAGTGCAGGGCGGCGAGCATCCCCCCCAGCAGGGCGTACTCGCGGCGCGGTGAGAGCACCGCCGAGCGCAGGGTGGACAGCCAGGTCATCGCATCGTGTCCATCAGGGCGCCGTTGCGGCTATTATCCCGGGCGGGTCGCCGCGGCGGGGGGCCATCGGCAGCCGCGCGCCGCGCCCGTGCATCGCCGCCACGCCGTGTGCCGCGGGGTTCTTCGTCGTGCTCACCATTGCCGCCTACACCCTGGTCGAGGCGCTCCGCAACCGCCTGCTGTGGCTGCTGGCCGGATTCATCGTCGTCGGCCTCGCCCTCGCGGCGATGGTCGGCGAGGTCGCCATCACCGACACCCGAGCCTACCAGGCAGGGCTGCTTGCCGCCTTCCTGCGCCTCTCGGCGGTGTTCACCGCGGCGCTGTTCGTGGTCAGCACGATGGTACGCGAGCGCGACGACAAGGGGCTCGAGCTGGTGCTCTCGCTGCCGCTGCCGCGCGCGAGCTACCTGCTCGGCAAGCAGCTCGGCTTCAGTGCCCTGACCGCCGGGATCGCGCTCGCCTGTGCGCTGGCGCTGCTGCCCTTCGCACCGCTCGAGGCGGTCGCGCGCTGGGGCGTGTCGCTGGGCTTCGAGCTGGTGCTGGTCAGCGCCCTGGGGCTGCTCTTCGTGGTCAGCTTCCCGCAGCTCATGTGGGCGTTGAGCGGGGTCCTGGCCTTCTACCTGCTGGCGCGCAGCATCGCTGCCCTGCAGCTCATGGGCCACACGCCGCTGTCCAATCCGGGATCGCTGGCCGGGACGGTGATCCGGGCGCTGACCGATGCCATCGCCTTCCTGCTCCCCTCGCTCGGGCGCTTCACCCGCAGCGACTGGCTGGTGCACCTCGACGGGAGCTGGTCGGAGGTGGCCTCGATCGGCGCGCAGAGCGCGATCTACACTACCCTTCTGCTCGGCGCGGCGCTGTTCGACTTCTACCGCCGCAATCTCTGATCGGGATCTCGCGCCGCGGCGCGGGGCCGCGCCCGGACCGGAAACGCAGTCCAGCAAGGAGGCTTCGACATGCCCGCTCATCGGATCGCCGTGATACCCGGGGACGGCATCGGCAGCGAGGTGGTGCCCGAGGGGCAGCGTGTTCTCGAGGCCGCCGCCCGGCGCTTCGGCTTCGAGCTGACCTGGGACGAGTTCGACTGGAGCTGTGAGCGCTACGCGCGCAGCGGCCGGATGATGCCCGAGGACGGCATCGAGCAGATCGCCGGGCACGACGCCATCTACCTGGGCGCGGTCGGCTTCCCCGGGGTCCCCGATCACGTCTCGCTGTGGGGGCTGCTGATCCCGCTGCGGCGCAGCTTCGAGCAGTACGTCAATCTGCGCCCGGTGCGCCTCCTGCGCGGGGTCAGCTCGCCGCTGCGCGGCCGCGGGCGCGAGGACATCGACTTCCTGGTGGTGCGCGAGAACTGCGAGGGGGAGTACTCCGAGATCGGCGGGCGGGTCTACGCCGGGACCCCCGCCGAGACCGTGGTCCAGGAGTCGGTGTTCACCCGCCGGGGCGTCGACCGGGTGCTGCGCTACGCCTTCCAGCGCGCCGCCGAGCGTCCCGATCGGCACCTCACCTCGGCGACCAAGTCGAACGGCATCATCCACACCATGCCGTACTGGGACGAGCGCTTCGCGGCGCTGGCCGGCGAGTTTCCCGAGGTGCGCACCGACCAGTACCACATCGACATCCTGTGCGCCAACTTCGTCCTCCACCCGGACTGGTTCGACGTGGTGGTGGCCAGCAACCTGCTCGGCGACATCCTCTCGGATCTCGGCCCGGCGGTGGCCGGCACCATCGGCATCGCGCCCTCGGCCAACATCAACCCGGAGCGCCTCCATCCGTCGATGTTCGAGCCGGTCCATGGCTCGGCGCCGGACATCGCCGGGAAGGGGATCGCCAATCCCATCGGCCAGATCTGGTCGGGCGCCTTGATGCTCGAGCACCTCGGGCACGGGCAGGCGGCCGCCGCCATCGAGGCGGCCATCGAGACGGTCCTCGAGGACGCCACGCTGCGCACGCCGGACATGGGCGGGCGGGCGAGCACCACCGATCTCGGCCGCGCGATCGCCGAGGCGCTGTAGGCGCACGGCCCGTCTCGACCAGTCCTTGGCACCACCCCGCCCGGAGGGAGTACGTCCCGCCAGGGCAGACGGGCCGGTGCCCGCAGGCGGGGATTGGTGAGATATGCGGGCTGGGTGGCTGGGCTCCTCGGCCCGGGCCCCGTTCCGGGCAGCGCAGCCCCCCAGGCGAGGGGCGCGGCGGGCGGGGTGGGGCTCGGAGCGACCGTCGCGAGGCAGGGATGCCGAGCGTCGAGCGCCACAGGGAAGTGCTCGCAGCGTGTCGCTCCGAGC
>CAZRGU010000296.1:0-4182 GCA_964599705.1 uncultured Ectothiorhodospiraceae bacterium
GCGCGGGGCGGCGCGAAGCGGTCTTACGCTCCCGCCTCCTCGCCGAGCAGGGCGCGATTGTGCTCGCCGAGCAGCGGCGGGGGCGCGTAGCGCGGGCGGTAGCCGGAGAGCTTGAGGGGCGCGCCGACGACCCGGATCGGGCCGTCGGGCGTGGCGATGGTCGCGACCATGTCGCGCCGCCGGGTGAGCTCGCTCGCCAGCGCCCGCTCGAGCGTCTCCACGCCGGCGACGACGATCCCCCGCGCGGCCAGGCGCTCGACCCAGCGCACGGTGTCGTCCTCGGCGAGCAGGGCCTCGACCGCCGCGACCACGGTGTCGCGGTGGGCGTGGCGCGCCTCCATGGTGGCGAATCGCGGGTCGCTCAGCCACTCGGGCCGGCCGACCTCCTCGGCGAAGCGCCGCCAGAAGCGGTCGTGGGCGATGAACAGGGCGAGGTATCCGTCGCGGGTCGGGAACACCTGGGCCGGCACCATGTAGGGGTGGGCACCACTCTTGTATCGGCGCGGGCGCTCGCCGGCGTTCAGCCAGGCCCCGGCGACGTAGTTGAGCTGCGAGAGCACGACGTCGTAGAGCGACACATCGACCTGCCCGCCCCGGCCCTCGACGAGCTTGGCGAGCACGCCGATCACCCCCATCATCCCGGCGGCGTTGTCGACGGCCGAGTAGCCGGTCTTGGTCGGTGGCGTGCCCGGATCGCCGGTCAGCATCATCAGCCCGCTCAGGGCCTGGATGACGTAGTCGTAGGCCGGGCGGTCGGCGTAGGGGCCATCGAGCCCGTAGCCGGTGATCGCCACGCAGACCAGGCGCTCGTTCCATCGCCTGAGGTGCTCGTAGGTCAGCCCGAGCTTGTTGATCACCGCGGGGCGAAGGTTGGTGACGAGGCCGTGCGCGCCGGCGGCAAGCCGTCCCAGGGCGGCCTGGCCCCGCGGCGAGGCGAGGTCGATGGTCACGCTTCGCTTGCTGCGGTTGAGGCTCGCGAAGTAGGCGTTGTGGGGGCCGATCGCGTGCGGGCCCATGCGCCGCGCCATGTCGCCCCCGCCGGGCGGCTCGACCTTGATCACCTCGGCGCCGAGGTCGGCGAGCAGCATGCCGCAGTAGGGCCCGGCGAGGATGTGGCAGAGCTCGAGGACGCGGATGCCGGCGAGCGGCCCGCGCCCCTCGCTCGCCGCGCTCACCGGGCCAGCTCCCGGCCGATCCGGGCCACCACCTCCTCGATGGGCATCTCGGCCGTGAACACTGCGCTCGCCCCGGCCTCGATCAGCGCCGCGTGGTCGGCCGGCGGGATGGTGCCGCCGACGAGCAGCCGGATGTCGCCGGCCCCGAGCTCGCGCAGCCGCGCCGCGGTCTCGGCGACGAGCTCCAGGTGGCTGCCCGAGAGGATGCTGAGACCGAGCGCGTCGACGTCCTCGTCGACGGCGATGCGGGCGATGTCCTCGGGGCTCTTGCGCAGGCCGGTGTAGATCACCTCGGCCCCGGCATCGCGCAGCGCCAGCGCGATCATCTTGGCGCCGACGTCGTGGCCATCGAGGCCCGGCTTGGCGATCAGGATGCGTCTTCCCCGCAGCTTCATCGGCTCCTCGGCGCCGCGCTCAAAGGCGCACCGGCTCCTGGAACTCGCCCCACTGGCGCTTGAGCGTCGCCACCATCTCGCCGACCGTGGCGTAGGCGTGGCAGGCCTCGATCAGGTGGGGCATCAGGTTCTCGCGCTCGTCGCTCGCCGCCGCGGCGAGCCGCTCGAGCGCGCCGGCCACCGCGGCGTCGTCGCGCCGCGCCTTGAGCGCCCGGTAGGCCGCGATGACCCGCTCGGCGGCCCGCGGGTCGACGCGAAACAGCTCGCCGAGGCCGGCGCCCGCCTCGCCCTCGTCGCGGAAGTAGTTCTGGCCGACGACGACCCGCTCGCCGCGGTCGAGCGCCTCCTTGCGCTCGCGCGCGCGCTCGGCGATGCGCGTCTGGATCCAGCCGTCCTCGATCGCCCGCACGACGCCGCCGTAGGCCTCGATCTCGTCCATCACCGCGACGATCTCGTGCTCCATGCGCTCGCTCAGCCACTCGACCAGGAAGCTGCCGCCGAGCGGGTCCACGGTCCTGGCGATGCCGCTCTCGTAGGCGACGATCTGCTGGGTCCTCAGCGCGATCTCGGCGCTGTGCTCGGTCGGGATCTGGTAGGCCTCGTCGAAGGCGCAGGTGAAGATCGACTGCGCGCCGCCGAGCACCGCGGCCATGGTCTCGATGGCGACGCGAACGATGTTGTTGTGCGGCTGCGGGGCGACCAGCGAGGAGCCGCCGCAGACCACGCCGAAGCGGAAGCGCAGCGCCTTCGGATCCTCGACGCCGTGGCGCTCGCGCAGCAGCCGGGCCCACAGCCGGCGCGCAGCGCGGAACTTGCAGACCTCCTCGAAGAAGTCCATGTGGACGTAGAAGAAGAAGCTCAGGCGCCGGGCGAGGCGGGTGACGTCGCCGCCCCGCCTGGCCAGCTCGTCGACGTAGGCGAGGCCATTGGCGAAGGTGTAGGCGATCTCCTCGACCGCGGTGCAGCCGGCGTCGCGGACATGGGCGCCGGCGATGCTGATCGGGTTGAAGCGCGGCGTCTCCTCGCTCGAGAACAGCACCGTGTCGGCGATCAGGCGCAGCGACGGCCGAACCGGGAAGATCCACGTGCCGCGGGCGACGTACTCCTTGAGGATGTCGTTCTGGATGGTCCCGGTCAGCCGCTCGCGCGGCACGCCCTTGCGGTCCGCGGCGGCGAGGTACATGGCATAGATGATCGCGGCGGTGCCGTTGATGGTGAACGAGGTCGAGATCGCAGAGAGGTCGATGCCGTCGAACAGCGCCTCCATGTCGGCGAGGCTCGAGAGCGACACGCCGACCTTGCCGATCTCGGAGCGCGCCATCGCATCGAGCGGGTCGTAGCCGCACTGGGTCGGCAGGTCGAGTGCCACCGAGAGCCCGGTCTGGCCGTGATCGAGCAGGAAGCGGTAGCGCCGGTTGGTGTCCTCGGCCGAGCCGTAGCCGGAGTACTGGCGGAAGGTCCAGAGCCGGCCCCGATAGCCGTTGGGGAAGATGCCGCGGGTGAAGGGATACTCGCCCGGCAGGCCGGGGTCCAGGGAGCGCGGCATGTCGGCGGTGACGACCTCCGGGATGTCGATGCCCGAGGGCGTTCGCGGCGCCGGCATCGGCGGGCCGGCAGGCGTGCGCGCGCCGCTCGCGCGGTCCGTGTCCCGGGATCGGCTCATCGCTCGGTGACCCGCCGCCGGCGCGGCCTGGCGCCGAGGGGCGGCGCGCGGCTCATCGCCCGCCTCCCTCGCAGGACAGCGCGCGCCGGGTCCCGGCAAGGCGCGCCGCGATCTCCTCGAGCCTCGGCTCCATGCGTTGCAGCGGGCCGGCCACGGCGATGCCGTAGGGCTCGTCGTTGAGGGTCAGGCAGATCGCCACCGCCATGACGTCGGCGACGTTCTCGCCGCGGGTGACGAAGTAGCCGCGCCGGCGCCCGGCGCGGACATCGGCGGCCACGGCGTGGCGCTCGGTCAGGGTGCGGGCGGTGACCCGGGGCAGCTCGAGCTCGGCGAGGAGCCCGTCGAGGGCGCGCTCGGGGAGGGCGCCGAGCAGCGCCTTGCCGATCGCGCTCGAGTGCAGCGGCTTGCGCTCGCCGGGGCGGGCCGTGTAGCGGATGGTGCGCGTGCCCTCGACGACCTCGAGGTAGACGACCGCCCGGCCCTCGCGCTTGCCGAGGATCACGGTCTCGCCGGTGGCGTCGCGCAGCGAGGCGAGCTCGGGCTCGATGCGCTCGAGGATCGGATCGTGCTCGAGGATGGTGCGCGCCACATCGAACAGACAGCGGGTCGGATAGACCAGGCGCCGGACGGTCGCGTAGAGGTAGCCGCGGGCTTGCAGGGTGCGCACCAGGCCGTGGCAGCTGCTCATCGGCGCGCCGATGTGTGCCGCGATCTCGCTCAGGCTCATCGGCCTTCGGACCTGCGCGAAGGCCTCGAGCAGGTCGAGCACCCGCACCGCGGACTTGACGGCTGTATTCATGATGATGAAGAGGCATTCTGCATTTCGAATCAGGTGCCGTCAACGCCGAGCCGGGTCAGCGCCGGCGGCGCGCAGCGGTGAGCGGCGCGGGCCGGGGCCCCCCGTGGCCCGTGCAGGCCACGCACCCGGCCGGGCGGCAGGCCACGCACC
>CAZRGU010000297.1:0-1601 GCA_964599705.1 uncultured Ectothiorhodospiraceae bacterium
ATGCGGGCTAGAAGCTCAGGTAGTAGACGGTCTCGGACAGCTCGAGCGGGGTCAGCGACCAGCGTGGCATCGCCGGATCGAGCCGGCGCCCGTCGGCGGCCACGCCGTCACGGATCGCGCGGCGCAGGGTGCGCGGATCGTAGCGCGGCCGCCCGGGCACCGGCGCATAGAGGGCCGGCGGCGTGATCGGCGGGGCGACCACCCAGAAGCGCGGCCACATGCGTGCCCCGCCACGCCGGTCCGCGCCGTGGCAGCCCGCGCAGCCGCCCCCGCGCAGGCGCTGGGCGAGGGTGCCGCCGGTGAACGGCAGCGGCCGCCCGCGGCGATCGAGGCCGCTGAAGTAGATGCGCTCCCCGGCGCTCGCGTAGCGCCCCGCGGCCGCGCCGGCGGCGCCGCGATCGGCGCAGCCGGTGAGCAGCGCGGCCAGCCCGGCGGCGAGCGCCGCGTGGCGCCAGCCGAGCGCCACGCGGTGATCTCCGCCTCACCCACCGGCGAGCGCGGCGCGGACCCGCTCGAGGCGCTCGCCCACCTCGGTGGCGATCGCCTCGACCTCGCGGTTGTCGACCACCGCGAGCATCGCGGCGGGGTCGATGAGGGCGATCGTGGTCGAGCCGTCGGGCTCCTCGCGGACCACCACGTTGCAGGGCAGCAGCAGCCCGACGTCGGGCTCGGCGGTCAGCGCCCGATCGGCGAGCTCGGGGTTGCAGGCACCGAGAATGCGGTAGGGACGGCGCTCGACGCCGAGCTTGGCGCGCAGGGTGGCCTGCACGTCGATCTCGGTGAGCACCCCGAAGCCCTCGGCGGCCAGCGCCTCGGTGACGCGCTCGACGGCCGCCTCGCAGGTGCCGTCGAAGGTGACATGGAATCCGTACATCAGTCGGTCTCTCCTCTCGCCGGACGTGGATTGCTCGCCGGATCGCGGGTCACTCGACCCGCTCCCAGGTGCCGCCGCGCCGAGCGATCTCGTAGCGGGCGGCCAGCGAGCCGTCGACCGTCTCGACGTCGGCGACGATGGTCTCGTCGTCCTTCTCGGTGACGCTGCCGACCCGCAGGCGCTTGCTGCCCTGGCGCTTGAGGCGCTGCTCGAGGATCGCGCGGACCTGCTCGACGCCGAGCTCGGTACCCGCCATGTCGCCTCCGGGACAGGGCTGGCCGCCGTGCATGCCCTGCTTGCCGTGCATGCCCTGCTTGCCCTGCTGCCCGTGCATGCCCTGGCCACCGTGCATGCGCTGCATCATCTGCATCATCGGGCCCATCATCCCGGCTCCCATGCCGGGAGCGGCGCCGGAGCCCGCCATCGGGCCCATCATCCCGTAGCCCATCGCCGGACCGTAGCCCATCATCGGGGCCATCATCCCGTAGCCCATCGGCACCCCGTAGCCCATCATCGGGGCCATCATCCCGTACGGCGCCCCGTAGCCCATCATCATCGGGCCCATCATCCCGTAGCCCATCGCCGGACCGGCGCGCCCCATCACCGGGGCCGCCCCGCCACCCTGACCGGGGACCATCGCCGCCGGCCCGGGACCGCCCCCGCCGGAGCCCATCATCATCGACCCGGGGCCGCCGCCCCCGCCGGAGCCCATCATCGCTGGCCCGGG
>CAZRGU010000297.1:1701-4179 GCA_964599705.1 uncultured Ectothiorhodospiraceae bacterium
TCATCATCGACCCGGGGCCGCCGCCCCCGCCGGAGCCCATCATCGCTGGCCCGGGGCCGCCGCCCCCGCCGGAGCCCATCATCGCTGGCCCGGGACCGCCGCCCCCGCCGGAGCCCATCATCGCTGGCCCGGGACCGCCGCCCCCGCCGGAGCCCATCATCGCTGGCCCGGCGCCCGGCTGGGCGGCCTGGTGGCCGGCGGTCTCGCTCGATCCGGCGCCGTGATCGCCGTCGGCGAGCGCGGGCACGGTGAAGCCGAGCAGCAGGGCGGCCAGGACCGCCGGTGGTGTATGAATTCGCATCGTGTCGTCACTCCTCAAGTCACACTGGGTTGGATGGCGGCGTCCCCGAGCGTCGGGCATGTGCCCGCCCGGCCCGCCGGGGCGGACCGCCGGGGACTGGTGAAACCGGTTCAGTCGCGGGGCTCCACCTCGGGAGCAAGCGACTCGATCAGGTGGCAGACGGTATGCCCGTCGGGCATCCCGTCGGGCATTTGCTCCCAGGTCGCCAGCGCACGCTCCATGCGCCGCTGCAGCTCGGCGAGCTTCTCCAGCTCGCGGCGGTTCTCCTCGATGCGCCGCTTGATCAGCGCCCGTGCGCGCGGGCAGGGCGAGCGCCCCTGCTGGGCATCGTGGAGCACGTCGGCGATCTCGTTGAGGGTGAAGCCCAGGGTCTTGGCCTGGCGGATGAAGCGCAGGCGGTGGACGTCGTCATAGGCGAACAGCTTGTAGCCGTTGTCCGGGTGGCGATCGGGCTTGAGCAGCCCGATGCGGGTGTAGTAGCGGACCGCGTGCGGGGTGGTGTCGGCCCGCTCGGCGAGCTGGTGCACGGTCAGGCTCATGGCAGTCTCCTGGTCGGGGCTGTCACTGCAGATCGATGCCGACCCGCACCACCGTGTCGTTGACGTAGGTGTGCGGCGGCACCACGAGGTTGGTCGGGGCGGGCACGCCCTGGAAGACACGGCCGGCCAGGTCGAAGCGCGAGCCGTGACAGGGGCAGAAGTAGCCGCCCAGCCACTCCGGGCCGAGGTCGGGAGGCGCGTACTCCGGGCGGAAGTTGGGCACGCAGCCAAGATGGGTGCACAGTCCGATGACCACCAGGTACTCGGACCGGATCGCGCGGTACGGGTTGCGCGCGTAGGGCGGCTGCTGGCTGGTGACCAGCGAGTCGGGATCGCGCAGCCGCGGGTTGAGGCGCGGCAGGTCGTTGAGCATCTGCTCGGTGCGCCGCAGCACCCACACCGGCTTGCCGCGCCACTTCACGGTGAGCTGCTGGCCCGGCTCGAGCTTGCTGATGTCGACGTCGACCGGAGCCCCCAGGGCGCGGGCCCGCTCGCTCGGCGCCAGCGCCGCAGTGAAGGTCCCGGCGGCGCCGAGCACCCCGACGGCACCGACCACGCCGACCGCGCCGGTCAGAAAACGCCGCCGCCGCTCGTCGGCGAGCGCCTCACCCTCGGGCGCCGCGGGCGCGCCGCCGGCCATCGCCGGTAGCGGAGATCTCGTATCCATGGCTGCCTCCAATCGGTCCCGACCCGGAACCTCCTCCCTGCCCCGGGGTGGCGACCGCCGCTGAAACCCCGGCCCGTCTGCGCTGCCCACCGCCCCGCCGCTGCGTGCGCCGGAGCGCCCTCGCCGCGTTCGCCGGTGAGCGATCGGGGCCGGACACCCTTTGCCGGCCCCCGCCTCGCGGGCCTGCATGTGCCCCCTTCGACCCGCGAGTGACTGTCAAGTTCCACCCCGGTGCCGCCCGACGGCCGCTTGACCTGTGCGCAGGACACATCCTGTAGGCTATCCCTGTCAATCGGCGCACGAGTGGAGGGCAGAGATGGCACAACCGGCAACCGAGACACTGGCCGCGCCGCGCGCCGGCCGGCGGCGCCGCACCGGCTTCCTGATCCCGATCGTGGTGTTCCTGGCAATCGCGGTGTTCCTGGGGATCGGGCTGTTCCTCGATCCGCGCGAGATCCCCTCCCCGCTGATCGGCAAGGAGGTCCCCGAGTTCGACCTGCCACCGGTGCAGGGCCGCACCCTGGGGCTGTCCAGCAAGGACCTGCGCGGCGAGGTCTCACTGGTCAACGTGTTCGCCTCCTGGTGCACCGCGTGCCGCGAGGAGCACCCGCAGTTCATGGAGCTCGCTCGCTCCGGGCTGGTCCCGATCCACGGCCTGAACTACAAGGACAAGCCGGCCGATGCGGCGGCCTGGCTCGACTCGCTCGGCGACCCCTACACCCGCACCGGCGCCGACATCGACGGCCGGGTGGGGATCGACTGGGGGGTCTACGGGGTGCCCGAGACCTTCATCGTCGACCGCGAGGGGCGCATCCAGTACAAGCACATCGGCGCGATCACCCCCGAGGTGATGGAGAAGAAGATCCTGCCGGTCATCTACCGCCTGCAGCGCGAGGGGAGCAAGGGCGCAACCGGTGAGGGCAGCGAGAGCAGCGGCGGCTGACGGCGGGCAAGCCAACGGCGTTGATCCC
>CAZRGU010000298.1:0-4175 GCA_964599705.1 uncultured Ectothiorhodospiraceae bacterium
CCACCCCACTCCACGACTCGGCCCGCCGGGGCGTCGCGGTTGGGGCGTCGGCAGGGGTGTCCCGCCGGCTACAATGGGCGCATGGTCGAGGGGCTCGAGTGCTGGAGGTGCGGGGCGGCGCTCGCCGAGGTGCCGCTGCCGCTCGGGCGGCGCGAGGAGTGCCCGGCCTGTGGCGCCGACCTGCACGTGTGCCGGATGTGCCGCTTCTACGACACCACGGTGGCGCGCGCCTGCCGCGAGCCGATCGCCGAGCCGGTCGCCGACAAGACCCGGGCCAACTTCTGCGGCTACCTCGAGCCCCGTCCGGGCGCCCACGGCGCGGGCCGCGACGAGGCCGGCGGCGCCGCCCGCGCCGAGCTCGCCGCCCTGTTCGGGCTCGACGGCGAGGCGCTCGGGGAGGAGGGCGGCGAGTCGCCCGAGGAGCGCGCCCGGCGCGAGCTCGAGCGGCTCTTCGGGAAGGGGTCCGGCTCCGGCTCTTAGCGGCGGATCTCAGACCCCGTCGACGGCCACGAAGGTGGCCCGCGCCGCGCCCTCGCGCAGCGACTTGGCGTGCTGGTAGCCCGGCGAGGCGTAGAAGGCCTTGATCGCCTCGAGCGAGGGGAACTCGACCACCACCCAGCGTGCCCCCGGGTCCTCGCCCTCGAGGGTCACGGCCTCGCCGCCGCGGACCAGGAAGCGCCCGCCGTGCTCGGCGATCAGGGCCGGGGTCTCACGGGTGTAGGCGCGGTAGCGCTCGGGATCGGTGACCTCGATGCGGGCGATCAGGTAGGCGCTCATTGGGAACTCCTTCGCGGCCAGAGGGTGGAGGGGTCTGCCCGGGCGCTGCTCCGGGGCGCCGATCAGCGCTCCGCTCCGGCCGCGGCGCCCCGGGCGCGGATCTGCTCGGCCTGCTGGCGGGCCCCGGCGAGCAGGAAGGACAGGTCGCTGCCGGCGAGCACGAAGCGCATCCCCTCGCCGATCCGCCGCTCGACCATCGCCGGGTCGTAGGACCCGCCCATCCCCGGGGTCTTGCCGTGCGCGGCGCAGGCCTCGATCACCTGCCGGTAGACCCGGTCGACCCGCGGGTGGTCGTGCTGGCCGGCGAGCCCCATCCCGGTGCTGAGATCGTTGGTGCCGATCAGCAGCACGTCGATGCCCTCGACGGCGGCGATCGCGGCGGCGTTCTCGCCTGCCTCGGGGGTCTCGATCATCGCCACCAGCAGGGTCTCGCGGTTGACCGCGGCGTGCAGCTCGTCGGGGTCCATCGGCGTGAAGCCGGCGTGGGCCAGCCCGCCGCCCGAGCTGCGCTCGCCCGCGGGCGGGAACTTGCAGATCCGGACCAGCTCGCGGGCCTGCTCGGCGTTCTCGCAGTGGGGCAGGACGATGCCCTGGGCGCCGCCGTCGAGCGCGCGGGTGCACAGGTGCGGCTCGAGGGCCGCGACCCGCACCAGCGGGGTGATGCCCTGGGCGAGCGCGGCGATCGCGACCTGGCCGCAGGTCTCGAGGTCGAACGGGCCGTGCTCGAGGTCGATGAACAGCCAGTCGTAGCCGCAGGCCTTCATCGCCAGCCCGACCTCGACGGTGCGGGCCATCCGTACCCCGGCGCCCAGGGTCAGGCGCCCCTCGCGGCAGCGCCGCTTGGTCTCGTTGACGGTGACGGTCATGGTTCACTCCGCAGCGGGCCGCGAAGGGGCGCGCAGCGCGGCACCGGCCGGCCGCGCTCGCCCCGCTCGCGCTCACTTCTTGAGCAGCCGCTCGAGCTCGGCGAGCGGGCGGTGGGTGGCGACCTCGCCGGCGCCGTCGCGGATCGCGCTCGGCGCGCGCTCGGCCTCGAGGTACTTGATGTGCTCCTGCTCGTGGCAGTACACGCAGAGCAGCTCCCAGTTGCTGCCGTCGGGCGGGTTGTTGTCGTGGTCGTGGTCCTTGTGGTGGACGGTGAGCTCGGCGAGGTGGGCGCGGTCGAACTCGCGCGCGCAGCGCGCGCAGACCCAGGGGAAGAGCGCCAGGGCGCGCTCGCGGTAGCCCTGCTGGCGCTGCTCGCTCGCCCGGCGCGCGGCGGCGACCACCGCGTCGAGGCGCTCGCCTTCCGACCTCCGGTCCCTGTCGCCCATCGCCCACCTTCGCCTGCGCGGACCGCCCCGCGAGAACCGCTACGCTAGCAAATCCGACGCCCGGCGGGGAAGCGGCCCGCCGGCCCCGTTCGCCGGCCGGGCGCTCATCCCGGGCGGAGCCCGGGCTACGGCGGGGTCGCGCTCGGGCGTCGGTCGGGCGCCCGACCGACGTTACACCCCCCGGTTGGCGGCGACCGTTCCGGTGCCGCCCTCAGGCCGCCGCCGCGGTGGCCTTCTCGAAGGTCAGGCCGTCGCCGGCGACCTCGACCCGCACCCGGTCGCCGCTCGCGAAACGCCCGGCGAGCAGGGCCTGGGCGAGCGGGTTCTCGAGGCGCTGCTGGATGGCGCGCTTGAGCGGCCGGGCCCCGTAGACCGGGTCGAAGCCGGCCTCGCCGAGCAGCTCGAGGGCCGCCTCGCTGACCTCGAGCTCGATGTCCTGCTCGGCCAGGCGCTGGCGCAGGTAGCCGAGCTGGATCTCGCAGATGGCGCGGATCTGCTCGCGCCCGAGCGGGTGGAAGACCACCACCTCGTCGATCCGGTTGACGAACTCGGGGCGGAAGTGCTGGGTGACGATCTCCATCACCGCGGCCTTCATGCGCGGGTAGTTCTCCTCGCCGGCGAGCTCCTGGATGACCTGCGATCCGAGGTTGGAGGTCATCACCACGACGGTGTTGCGGAAGTCCACGGTACGCCCGTGCCCGTCGGTCAGGCGCCCGTCCTCGAGGACCTGGAGGAGCACGTTGAAGACATCCGGGTGGGCCTTCTCGATCTCGTCGAGGAGCAGCACCGAGTAGGGCCGGCGGCGGACCCGCTCGGTGAGCTGGCCGCCCTCCTCGTAGCCGACGTAGCCGGGCGGGGCGCCGATCAGGCGCGCCACCGAGTGCTTCTCCATGAACTCGGACATGTCGATGCGGACCATCGCCTCCTCGGTGTCGAAGAGGAACTCGGCGAGCGCCCGGGTGAGCTCGGTCTTGCCGACCCCGGTCGGCCCCAGGAACAGGAACGAGCCGTTCGGGCGGCGCGGGTCGGAGAGGCCGGCGCGCGAGCGCCGGATGGCATCGGCGATCACCCGCACCGCCTCGTCCTGGCCGACCACCCGGCGGTGCAGCGCCTCCTCCATGGCGAGCAGCTTCTCGCGCTCGCCCTCGAGCATCTTGGCCACCGGGATCCCGGTCCACTTGGAGACCACCTCGGCGATCTCGTCCTCGGTGACCTTGTTGCGCAGCAGCCGGAACTCGCGGCTCTCGGCCTCGGCGGCCTGGGCGAGGCGCTTCTCGAGCTCGGGGATGCGCCCGTACTGGAGCTCGGACATGCGGGTGAGATCGCCGGCGCGCTGCGCGGTCTCGAACTCGAGGCGGGCCCGCTCGAGCTCCTCCTTGACGTGGTGGGTGCCCTGCACGGCCGCCTTCTCGGCCTTCCAGACCTCCTCGAGATCCGAGTACTCGCGCTCGCCGGCCGCGATCTCCTCCTCGAGCCGGGCGAGGCGCTCCCTGGAGGCCTGGTCGGTCTCCTTGCGCAGCGCCTCGCGCTCGATCTTCAGCTGGATCAGGCGCCGCTCGAGGCGATCCAGGGCCTCGGGCTTGGAGTCGATCTCCATGCGGATGCGGCTGGCGGCCTCGTCGACCAGGTCGATGGCCTTGTCGGGGAGCTGGCGGTCGCTGATGTAGCGCTGCGAGAGGGTCGCGGCGGCGACGATCGCCGGGTCGGTGATGTCGACCCCGTGGTGGACCTCGTAGCGCTCCTTCAAGCCGCGCAGGATGGCGATGGTGTCCTCGACGTTGGGCTCCTCGACCAGCACCTTCTGGAAGCGGCGCTCGAGGGCGGCGTCCTTCTCGATGTGCTCGCGGTACTCGTCGAGGGTGGTCGCCCCGACGCAGTGCAGCTCGCCACGGGCGAGCGCCGGCTTGAGCATGTTGCCGGCATCCATCGCCCCCTCGGCCTTGCCGGCCCCGACCAGGGTGTGGAGCTCGTCGATGAACAGGATGATCTGGCCCTGCTGCTTGGCCAGGTCGTTGAGCACCGCCTTCATCCGCTCCTCGAACTCGCCGCGGTACTTGGCCCCGGCGATCAGCGCGCCCATGTCGA
>CAZRGU010000299.1:0-4171 GCA_964599705.1 uncultured Ectothiorhodospiraceae bacterium
GGTGATCCACCGCGCAACAAAAAAGCCGCGTATTGCAGCGGCTTCGGCTTGCATGTTGGCGGAGAGGGTGGGATTCGAACCCACGTGGGGCGGGTATGCCCCCAACCGATTTCGAGTCGGTGCCGTTGTGACCGCTTCGGTACCTCTCCGAACGTCCGTGCACTGATCCTGCCACCAAATCGAGCAGCGGGCCATCGAGGCCCGCCGCTCGATTCCCCAACCGATTTCACTCGCCACTTCCCTGTGGCTCGCCCTGCGGGCGCGGCAGCTACGCTGCCGCGTGCGGATCGGCTCTCCTGCCGATCCGTCGAGTCGGTGCCGTTTTGACCGCTTCGGTACCTCTCCGGTCGTAGCTTGCCTATCTTGCCACGTCGATCGCCCGCCCGGCCATACCCCGGCCTACGAGAAGTCGACCCGCGCGGCGAGCTTGTAGCCCATCCCGCGCACGGTCTTGATCAGCGTCGGGGCGTCGGGGTCGCGCTCGAGCTTGCGGCGCAGCTTGCCGACCATCACGTCGACGCTGCGATCCATCGGATGCCAGCTCCGGCCGGTGATCTGGGCCTTGATCTCCTCGCGGCTGAGCACCCGGTTGGCGCGCACGACCAGCGCCGCCAGGAGCTGGTACTGGCTGCTGGTCAGCGGCACGTGGCGCCCCTCCGGGTCGCTGAGCTCCTGGGCGACGAGGTCGAGGGTGTAGCCGGCAAAGCGCGCGGTCGAGCCGCCCCCGTCGGCGACCCGCGTCGCCCCGCTCGCGTAGCGGCGCAGCACGCTTCGCACCCGGGCGAGCAGCTCGCGCTGGTCGAACGGCTTGGTGACGTAGTCATCGGCACCGACCTCGAGACCCACCACCCGGTCGATGGTGTCGACCTTGCCGGTGAGCATGATGATCGGCACCTCGGAGCGCGCCCGCAGCTCGCGGGCCAGGGTGATGCCATCGACATCGGGGAGCATGAGATCGAGGATCACCAGATCGACCTCGGTGCTGCCGAGCCGCTCGCGCATCTCCTCGCCGCTGCCGGCCTCGATCACGGCGAACCCCTCCCGCGCCAGGTAGCGGGCAAGGATACGCCGCACCCGTTCCTCGTCATCCACGAGGAGGATCGTGTTTCCCTTCTTCCCCATCCATCGGACCCGGCAGGGCCGAGCCGCCGCGATAGCAGTCGAGCATTCATTATCGCACCGTTGGGGACGCTCGTGACAGGTGCCCAGGCGCACCACCCCGCCGCAGTCCCCCGGCGGGCCCCCGGGGGGCACCCCGCCGATCGGCGCCAGGTAGGGCATGGCGGGAAGAGCTGACCGGCCCTCCCCCAACGGCTACCATCCCCCCGTGGACCGGCAAGCCCACCCACCCGCCCCCGCCACGCCCGGATCGGCCGCCCGGGCGCCGGTCGTGGTGTGCCTCGACGGTGAGCGGCTCACCATCGACGCGTGCAGTGCCGGCGCCTGCCAGTGGCTCGGGCGCCGCCCCTCCGAGCTGCGCGATCGCCCGATCGGCGAGCTGCTGGTGGCCGGCGACGGGCCGCTCGACGCCCGCCTCGCCGCGGTCGCCGACTCCGGCCGTCCGGCGACCCTCGCCCTGCGCCCGGCAGGCGCCGACGGACCGCCGCTGGCGGTGCGGGTCGAGCCGCTGCTCGGTGGCGGCGGGACCAGGCTGCTGCTCACCGGGCGCGGCGACGACGACGAGCTGCGGCGCCAGGCGATCGGCGAGCTGCTCGGCCCCCTGGGCCATCACCTCAACAACCTGTTCAGCGTCATCCTCGGCAGCCTCACCCTGCTCGGCGAGGAGCCGATGTCCGACGAGGAGCGCCGGGCGATGATCGATGATGCGCTCTCGGCGGGCCGCGACGGCGCCGCGCTGGTCGAGAAGCTGGTCGCCACCGCCGGGCGCCAGGTGATGCGCTCCACCCGGGTCGACGTGCGCGCGACGGTCGCGCGCCTCGCCGACCTGATCCGCCGCTCGCTGCCGCCGAGCATCGAGCTGCACCTGCGGGCGGCCACCGAGCTGCCGCCGGTCGAGACCGACCCGGCCCAGCTCGAGAGCGCGCTGCTCGAGCTGGTGGTCAACGCGCGCGAGGCGCTGCCCGAGGGCGGCCGGGTGGCCATCGAGATCGAGCGCACCCGCCACGGGCAGGCCGGCGGCTGGGTCTCGATCCACGTGATCGACGACGGGACCGGCATGGACGCCGGGACGCTGGCCCAGGCCTGCGACCCGTTCTTCACCACCCGCCGGCCGCGCCGCGGGCGCGGCCTCGGCCTGGGGACCGTGCGCGGCTTTGCCCGCAGCTGCGGCGGCGAGCTGCACCTGGCCAGCACCCCCGGCCGGGGGACCCGGGCGACGCTGCGCCTGCCGGCCGCCGACTGATCGACCGGCCCGCACCGCCCCCGCCACCCGCGGCGGCGAGCGCCGCTCCATCCGCCGCCCCGGGGCGCGCCCCCTGCGGCCGCAGCGAGGCGAAGGGCGCTGCCGAGCCGCGCCTCCAGGCGCGCGGGCGCCGCCGGCCATCCGCCGGCCCTGCCCTGCGTGCCCACCCCACCGCCCGGGCCGTATCTCGCTGCCCGTGCCGCGCGCGCCGGTGAGCGCGGCGGGCTGGCGTTACCATCGGTTACACAGTCCTGACCAAACAGCGCATCGCGGATTACGTTGCGCTGCTAAGCTTTGCGGGTCGGCGGTCGATAAGGGGGACTGTCGTGCCGGGCCTGCCCAGCCGACACGCGGGCGAGAAGGCGAGGGGTCGCGGTGGCACGACACCACGCTCGGGACCGATGCCGAAGGTGCGGGCCGCCCCCTGCGCCGGACCGGCGTGACGGCGAACGGCCGGCCACCGCGAGCGGCGCGGCGGCCAAGGTGGCAGGCGGGCACGACGTCCGGGCGCGGCTGCGGCAAGGGAGGAAGCGGATGGGCAACGCTGCTGCCCGGGCACGTCCCAGCACGAGACCCGGCAGCCACGAGACCCGCAGGGTGCTGGTCGTCGACGACGACCCGCGCATCGGCCGGCTGATCGGGCGGGTCGTCGCTCACGAGGGCGCGCGGCTCCGCGTGCTGGCCGGGGCCGAGGGGTTCGTGCGCACCCTCGAGGAGTTCGCCCCGCACGTGGTCTTCCTCGATCTGCAGCTGGCCAGCGGCGACGGGGTGGAGCTGATGCGCGCGCTCGCCCGGCGCCGCGAGCCGCTCACCGTGGTGCTGGTCAGCGGCATGGACCGGCGGGTGGTCGACACCACCTGGACGCTCGGGCGCAGCATGGGCCTGCAGATGACCGCGCCGCTGCACAAGCCGTTCACGCCGGCGGCGGTTCGCGAGCGCATCGTCCAGCCGGTGGCTCCGGCCGCCCCGGCGCGCGCCCCCGATCTCGACACCCGGCGCGGCGCGCTGATCGAGGCCCTCGACGCGGGGCACATGGTGCCCTACTTCCAGCCGATGGTCCGGGCCCGCGATGGCCGCGTGGTGCGCATCGAGGCCCTGGCCCGCTGGCTCCATCCCAGCGCCGGGACCGTTCTCCCGGCACGCTTCCTCGCGCTGGTCGAGCACCACGGGCTGATGCGCCGGCTGACCCTGACGGTGCTCGACCAGGCGCTCACGCTGGCCCGCTCGCTCGAGCCTCGCGGCCACGCGCTCGAGGTGGCCGTCAACCTCTCCCCGGTGCTGCTGCGCGACGTCGACTTTCCGGACGCCGCCGAGGAGGTGATCGCCGCGCACCGCTGGCCGACCCGCCGCCTGGTGCTCGAGCTGACCGAGCACCGCGGGCTCGACTACGTCGAGCGGGCGATGGATGTCCTGGTGCGGCTGCGCCTCAAGGGGGCACGGCTCTCGCTCGACGACTACGGCACCGGCTTCTCGACCGTCGGGCAGCTCTACCGGCTGCCGTTCTGCGAGCTGAAGATCGACAAGAGCTTCGTGACCCCCGGGCCCCAGGATCGCCGGGCCGCGGCGATCGTGCGCTCGACCATCGAGCTGGCCCACGGCGACGGGCTCGAGGTGGTGGCCGAGGGGGTCGAGGACCGTTCCAGCCTGCGCTGGCTGGTGACCGCCGGCTGCGATCTGATCCAGGGCTACCACCTCTCGGCGCCACTGCCCGCCGCCGAGTTCGGCCACTGGCTCGAAAGGCACGAGGCCGGGCTCTGCGCGCGGCGCGGGCCGCGCCGGGACTGAGGGCGGGGGCCGGCAGAAGGGGGC
>CAZRGU010000300.1:0-4151 GCA_964599705.1 uncultured Ectothiorhodospiraceae bacterium
CTGGCTCGATCCCGGGCAGAGCCCGGGCTACGAGGAAATCCCGGGCAGTAGCCTCCCGTAGCCCGGGCTTTGCCCGGGATCGGACCGTCGGCCGGCACCGTCGGCCGGCGGCCAGGAACCGGCGGCCAGCGCGGGTCGCTGGCCCCGGGCGCCCCTCGCCGCCCTCAGCCGAGCACCGCGCGGGTCGCCTCGGCCAGGATCTCGGGGATCCGGTCGAGGGTCGCCTCGTCGGTGACGATCGGCGGGGCGATGCAGTAGGCATCGCCGCGCACCCGGCTGAACATCCCGCGCTCGACGGTCGCGGCGTGGACCTTGGCGCCGACGCCATCGGCCGGGTCGAAGGTCTCCTTGGTGGCCCGATCCTTGACGTACTCGACCGCGCACATCAGCCCGAGGCCGCGGATGTCGCCGACGTGGGGGTGGTCGCCGAGCGCCTCGCGCAGCCCGGCGAGCAGCCGCTCGCCCTTGGCCGCGGCCTGGCCGGGGAAGTCCTCGCGCTCGACGAGATCGAGCATCGCCAGGGCGATGGCGCAGCCGGTGGGATGGGCGCTGTAGGTGTAGGCGTGCATCCAGGGCTTGCCGCTGGCCTCCATCACGTCGGCGATCTCGTCGCTCACCCCGATCCCGCCGAGCGGGAAGTAGCCCGAGGTGATCGCCTTGGCGAACTGGATCATGTCCGGCTCCACCCCCCAGTGCTCGAGGCCGAACATTCGCCCGGTGCGCCCGAAGCCGGTGATCACCTCGTCGGAGACCAGCAGCACCTCGTACTGATCGCAGATCTCGCGGATCCGCGGGAAGTAGTCGTCCTGGGGCACGATCACCCCGCCGGCGCCCTGCACCGGCTCGGCGATGAACATCGCCACGGTCTCCGGGCCCTCGGCGAGGATCGCCCGCTCGAGCTCGTCGGCGGCCGCGATCCCCTGGCTGGGGGCGTCCTCGGGGGCCTGGTAGAAGTACGGGTAGGGCGAGGGGATGTGCACGAAGCCGGGCATGCGCGGCTCGAACATCGGCCAGTAGGCGCTGATCCCGGTGGCGCACATCGCAGCCAGGGTCACCCCGTGATAGCCCCAGATCCGCGAGATCACCTTGGTCTTCTCGGGCTTTCCCCGGAGCTTCCAGTAGTAGCGGGCCATCTTGATGTTGCTGTCGGTCGCCTCGCCGCCCCCGGAGGTGAAGTAGAAATGGTTGATGCTCGGGTAGGTGATCGCGGCGAGCCGCTCGGCGAGCTCGATGGCCCGCGGGTTGGAGCTGCCGCAGTACCCGGAGGCGAAGGCGAGCTCGGCGAGCTGGCGCGCTCCGGCCTCGATCAGCTCCCGCCGCCCGTTGCCGGCGGTGTTGTTCCACAGGCCCGAAAGCCCGTCGATGAAGCGGTCGCCGTTGGCGTCGATCAGGAAGGCGCCCTCGCCGCCGACCCAGACCTTGCCGGCGCTGTGCGCCGCACGCGCGTGCAGGGGGTGAATCAGGTGGTTCGCGTCGCGCTCGATGAGGGCCGTTTCGGCATCGTTCGACATCGCCAGTTCCTCCGTGAATGGGTGGCCGCGAGGTCCACTGCCGCCCCTGCGTGGCAGCGCCCTGTGCGGGCGCAGATGATAGGCCGCGGTGAGATATCCGGGCTAGGGCCACCGCGGCGCGGGCGAGCGGTGCAGGTCGCTGCCCCGGGCGCCCGCCTGCCTCCTTGGCCTTCAGAAGTGAGGCCGGCGCCCGATAACCGGGCGGAGATGGCGCAGGTCGGAATGCAGCACACCGCCGGGTACCGGGCGCGGTCGGCCGACGATCGGCCGGCGCCGCGCTGGCTGGGCTCGCGCCTGCCGCTTCGCATCGAACGGCGCACGCCTTCCGCCTGGCCGATGATTCCCTTCGGGCTCGGCTTCGTGGTCGTCTCGTGGCGCGCCGCCGGGCAGTTTCGGGCGGCCGCCCCGGAGGTCCCCGTCCTGCTGTGGGTGGTGCTCGGGATCCTGGCCCTGGTCGGTGCCGGGATCGCGCTCATCGGGCTCGACGGCATGCGGGCACGCACCCTGATCGACATCGACCGGCGTCGGGTGCGGGTCACGCGCACCGGCCTGTGGAGGACCCGGCGCTGGTCGGAGCCGCTCGCCGCCTATCGCGGCGTGCTCGCGCGCAGCGAGCACTATCCCGACTCCTCGGGGGCGTTCGGTCGCCGAGGCCGCACCGTCTCCGTGCTGCTCCTCAAGCACGCCCGGCGCAGCGAGCGCGACGTCGAGCTCATCCGGATCGAGGGCTGGGTCGACCTGCGCGGCGAGACCGAGCGCATCGCCCGGCTGCTTGGCCGCCCGGTGCTGACCCCCGATCCGGATGGCGGTCATCGCTCGCGGGCCGTCGAGGATCTCGACAAGTCGGTGGCCGAGCTTGCCGCCGAGGGGCGCCTGGAGCTCCCGGAGGTGCCCCGGCTGCCCCTGCGCGGGCGCGAGGTGCGCTCGATTCGCCACCCTGGGGGCTGCGGCTTCGAGCAGCGCTTCACCCGCCTGATGCGTCTCATGGGGACCGTTCAGGCCCTGGTCGGCCTGGGGTTGCTGGCCGCCTATCGGGCCGCAGGAGAGCCCGCGCTGGCGGTGTTCGGCGCGGCGCTGGTCGCGCTCGGCAGCGCCCTGCTGGTCTGCTCGGGGCGGCTGCTGCTGACGCTGCGGGTCGACTGGGAGCGGGCCTGGGTCGGGCTGACTCTCGGGCCCTGGCGGCTCGTCGAGCGCGAGCTGCCCGCGGCCGCCATCGAGGAGGTCCGTTACGGGGCTGCCAACGAGGGCGGCGGGCTGGAGCTGTGCGCGGACCAGGGCACGCTGTTCTTCGGGCCCTGGCTCGGCAGGCGTGAGCTCGACCGGATCCGTGCCGAGGTCCTGGCGGTCCTGGCCGGCATTGCACCTCGCGCTGTCGCCCCGGGCCTCCCCGCTCGAGGCCCGTCACGATGCCGCCCTGCCGGGCCGGCATCGCCCACCCCGGCGCGGCGGCGGGCGCCACGCGGAGCCTCGTGACCGGAGGAGCCGCCTCCTCCGGGCGGCTCGTGGGGATGGCGGCGGGCGCCTCGTGCCGTGCCGTGCGCCCCGCGGCGGGCGCCTCTCGACCCCCTCGTGTGGCCGGCCCCGCAAGACCGCCCCGCGGCGCGCTGGCGCGGGCGCCGATCCCCGTTACAATCGCGCCCCTTCCGGCCCGGCGGCGCCCGCCGCCCCCGACAGCGAGGAGCGCTCCCCGTGTGGTTCAGGAATCTCGCCCTCCTGCGGCTCACCGCACCCTATCGGCGTGACCCCGAGGAGACCGCCGCGGCGCTCGCCGCCCATGCCGCCCGCCCGTGCGGCGGGCTGGAGCCGTCGAGCTACGGCTGGGAGCCGCCGCTGGGGCGCGACGGCGGCCCGCTGGTGCACGCCGCGGCCGGCTGCATGCTGCTCTGTGCCTGCCGCGAGGAGCGGCTGCTGCCCGCGGCGGTCATCGCCGAGGCGGCCGGCGAGCGGATCGCCGAGCTCGAGCGCAGCGAGGGCCGCCCACTGGGCCGGCGCGAGCGCAAGCGGGTCCAGGACGACGTCTACTTCGACCTGCTGCCGCGGGCCTTCATCCGCCGCATCCGGACCCGCGCCTATCTGGCCCCGGCCGCCGGCTGGCTGGTGATCGATGCCGCCAGCGCCCGGCGGATCGATGACCTGGTGGCGCTGCTCGGCCGCTCGCTGCCCGGCATCGCGCTCGAGCCCTACGCCCCGCCCGGGGTCGGCGAGGCGCTGACCGGCTGGCTCGAGCGCGACCGGCCACCGGACGGCTTCGCGCTCGGCCAGGCCTGCGAGCTGCGCGACCCCGTCGACGGCGGGGCGGTGGTGCGCTGCCAGCGCCAGGATCTGGGCGGCGAGGAGATCCGCGCCCACCTGCGTGCCGGCAAGCGCGTCGAGCGCCTGGCCCTCGAGCTCGGCGGGCGGCTGAGCTTCGTGCTGAGCGCCGAGCTGCGCATCACCCGGCTGCGCTTCGAGGCCGTCGACGAGCTCGACGATCGCGACGAGGCCGACCCGGCCGCCCGGCTCGACGCCGACTTCGCCTTCATGACCGCCGAGCTCGCCCCGCTGCTCGAGCGCCTGGCCGAGCTGTTCGGATCGGGTTAAGCGCGCTCAGCCGTCGCGCCCGAGCCCGCGCCGGGCCAGCGCGATGCGCCAGGCGATGCC
>CAZRGU010000301.1:0-4071 GCA_964599705.1 uncultured Ectothiorhodospiraceae bacterium
GGGCACCTCCCCAGCAAACCTCCCGCCCCGGCACCCTCCACGCGGCGTGACGGCGTGTCGGCTACGCCTCCGCCGCCCTCCGCTCCCTGTGCCCCGCCAGGACCGCGTCTCGACGCCCTACTCGGCCGGGAACACACCCGTCGACAGGTAGCGGTCGCCGCGATCGCAGATGATGACCACGATGGTCGCGTCCTCGAGCTCGGCGGCCAGGCGCAGCGCCGCGGCCACCGCGCCGCCCGAGGACACCCCGGCGAACAGCCCCTCCTCGCGCCCCAGGCGCCGGGTCATCGTCTCGGCCTCCGCGGCCGAGACCTCGATGATCCGGTCGACCCGCTCGGGCTCGTAGATGGCCGGCAGGTAGGCCGGCGGCCAGCGCCGGATCCCGGGAATGCTCGACTCGCCGTCGGGCTGCACGCCGACGATCTCGACGGCGGGGTTGCGCTCCTTGAGGTAGCGCGAGCAGCCCATGATCGTCCCGGTGGTGCCCATCGAGCTGACCAGGTGGGTGATCCGTCCACCGGTGTCGCGCCAGATCTCGGGTCCGGTGCCGCGGTAGTGGGCCAGCGGGTTGTCGGGGTTGGCGAACTGGTCGAGCACCCGGCCCTCGCCGCGGGCCTGCATCTCGAGGGCAAGATCGCGGGCCGCCTCCATGCCGCCGGTCTTGGAGACCGAGCGGATCTCGGCGCCGAAGGCGCGCATCGCGCCACGGCGCTCGGCGCTCATGTGCTCGGGCATGATCAGCACCATGCGGTAGCCGCGGATCGCGGCCGCCATCGCCAGCGCGATCCCGGTGTTGCCGCTGGTCGCCTCGATGAGGGTGTCGCCCGGGCGGATCTCGCCGCGCTGCTCGGCGCCGGCGATCATCGACAGCGCCGGGCGGTCCTTGACCGAGCCGGCCGGGTTGTTGCCCTCCAGCTTGGCCAGCAGCCGATTGCCGCGCCCGGACGCGAGGCGCTGCAGGCGCACCAGCGGGGTCTCTCCGATCAGCCGGTCGAGGGTGGGAAGTTCGCTCACGGTGCGATCAGTGTAGCCGAGGGGTGCGGCTCACAGCACCCGCTCGAGGATGATCGCATCCTCGCGCCCGTCGACGTCCGGGTAGTAGCCGCGGCGCGTGCCGACCTCGCGAAAGCCGGCGCTGCGGTAGAGGCGGCGGGCGATGTGGTTGGTCGGACGGACCTCGAGCAGAAACAGCCGGGCGCCGTGCTCGCGGGCGATCCCGACCAGGCACTCGAGCAGCGCGCGCCCGAGCCCGCGCCCCTGCACCGGGACCGCGATGCACAGGTTGAGCAGGTGGCACTCGCCGGCCCCGATCTGCATGATCCCGTAGCCGTCCAGCTGCCCCTGGCGCTCGAGCACCCAGCACGAGTAGCCGACCCGCAGGCAGTCGCGGAACACCCGCCAGCTCCAGGGGAAGGGGTAGGCCGCGGCCTCGATGCGCTGCACGTCGTCGAGATCGGCGAGCCGCATCGGGCGCACCGGAAGCCGCGCGATCTCGGGCGCGGCGCTCACCCCGGCGGCTCCCCGCGCAGCCGCGCCCGGACCCGCAGCAGGTCCTGCCAGGCACGGCGCTTCTCGAGCGGCGAGCGCAGCAGGTAGGCCGGGTGGTAGGTCACCACCACCGTCACCCCGCTGCCCGGGTGGCGGTGCTCGCGCCCGCGCAGCCGCCCGATCGGCTCGCGGGTCGCGAGCAGGTTCTGGGCGGCCACCCGCCCGAGGGCCACGATCACCCGCGGCGCGACCTGCTCGATCTGGCGCTCGAGGTAGGCCGCGCAGGCGGCGACCTCCTCGGGGCGCGGGTCGCGGTTGCGCGGCGGGCGGCACTTGACGATGTTGGCGATGTAGACCGCCTCGCGCTCGAGCCCGATGGCGCGCAGCATCTCGTTGAGCAGCCGCCCGGCGCGGCCCACGAACGGCTCGCCCTGGCGATCCTCGTCGGCCCCGGGGCCCTCGCCGATCACCATGCACGCGGCCTGCGGGTCGCCGACCCCGAACACCGCCCGGGTACGGGTCGCGGCGAGCGCGCAGCGCTGGCAGCCGGCGACCTCCTCGGCGAGCGCGGCCAGCACCGCGCCGGGGGCGGCGGGCGGCGGATCGCGGTCCGGCCGAGGCGCGGCGGCCAGCGAGACCGTGCGGCGCAGCCACGCCTCGACCCCGAGGCGCTCGAGGTAGGCGAGCGCGCGGTGGTCGGGGCGCAGCACGGGCACGCGGCTCACCTCACACCTGCGGGTGGGTGCGCTCCTCGGGCGCCCGCAGCCGGTTGAGGGCATGCAGGTAGGCCTTGACCGAGGCGACCACGATGTCGGTGTCGGCCCCCTGGCCGTTGACGATCCGCCCGTCCTTCTTGACCCGCACGGTGACCTCGCCCTGGGCGTCGGTCCCGCCGGTGATCGCGTTGACCGAGTAGAGTTCGAGCGTGCAGCCGCTCGCCACCACCGCGTCGACCGCCTTGAAGGCGGCGTCGACCGGCCCGTCACCACGCGCCCGCCCCTCGCGCTCGATCCCGTCGTCGCTGAGCATCACCTTGGCCTCGGGCACCTCGCCGGTCTCCGAGCAGACCCGCATCCACAGCAGCCGGTAACGCTCCTGCTCGGTGGCGATCCCGGAGTCGGTGACCAGCGCCTGGAGGTCGGCATCGTAGATCTCGTGCTTCTTGTCGGCCAGATCCTTGAAGCGCCGGAAGGCCTGGTTGAGCTCCTCCTCGCTGGCGAACTCGACGCCGAGCTCGGCGAGGCGCCGGCGGAAGGCGTTGCGCCCCGAGTGCTTGCCGAGCACCATTCGGTTGGCATTCCAGCCGACGTCCTCGGCGCGCATGATCTCGTAGGTCTCGCGGCTCTTGATCACCCCGTCCTGGTGGATGCCGGCCTCGTGGGCGAAGGCGTTGGCGCCGACGATCGCCTTGTTGGGCTGGACCGGAAAGCCGGTGATGTTCGAGACCAGCCGCGAGCAGGGCACGATCTGGGTGGTGTCGATGGCGGTGTCGCAGGGGAAGTAGTCCTGGCGGGTCCGCACCGCCATCACCACCTCCTCGAGCGAGGCGTTGCCGGCCCGCTCGCCGAGCCCGTTGATGGTGCACTCGACCTGGCGGGCGCCGTTCATCACCGCGGCGAGCGAGTTGGCCACCGCCAGCCCCAGGTCGTTGTGGCAGTGCACCGAGAAGACCGCCTGGTCGGAGTTGGGGACGCGCTCGATCAGCTCCCCGATCAGCGCCCCGAAGCGCTCCGGCATGGTGTAGCCGACGGTGTCCGGGATGTTGACCGTGCGCGCCCCGGCCGCGATCACCGCCTCGATCACCCGGCACAGGAAGTCGGACTCCGAGCGCCCCGCGTCCTCGGGGGAGAACTCGACGTCCTCGCAGTAGTTGCGCGCCCGGCGCACCGCCCGCACCGCCTCCTCGAGCACCTCCTCGGGACGCATGCACAGCTTGCGCTCCATGTGGATCGGCGAGGTGGCGATGAAGGTGTGGATGCGGCGCCGCTCGGCCGGAGCGAGCGCCTCGGCGCAGCGGTCGATGTCGGCATCCAGGGTGCGCGCCAGCCCGCACACGGTGCTCTCGCGGACCGTCTCGGCGACCGCGCGGACCGCCTCGAAGTCGCCGTTGCTGGCGATCGGAAAGCCGGCCTCGATGACGTCGACCCGCATCCGCTCGAGCGCCTTGGCGATGCGCAGCTTCTCCTCGCGGGTCATCGAGGCCCCGGGGCTCTGCTCGCCGTCGCGCATGGTGGTGTCGAAGATGATCAACTGCTCGCTCATCACGGTTCTCCCCGCTCGCGCCGCGGGCCGCCTCGCCCGCGCCTCGCCGGGCGGCGCCACGCGCCTGCCCGAGCCTGCTGCTCGTGTGGTGGGTTCGGTGTCCGTCGCCGGACGCTGTGGGGTGGGGGTTGCTGCTGCCTTACGGCAGCAGTCGCAGCGCGAGGGCGAGCCGCTCGGTACCCGTTGCGGGGCCACGGTGGGAGGCGCTTGCTGCGCGATGCTCGGCCATGGCGGTTGCTGCTGCTCGCTGGCGGCGCCGCCTCGCGCGAGGCGGCAACGTAGCCCGGACTATAGCGGCCGGTGTGCGCCCTGCCAAGTGCC
>CAZRGU010000302.1:0-4067 GCA_964599705.1 uncultured Ectothiorhodospiraceae bacterium
GTGACCGCATGCGGTCTTTTCGCAGAACGCCGAGCCGGGCTACCGGCGAGCCGCAGCCAACGCTCCGCCTACCCCTCCTCGTCGGAGAGCCCGCCGGGCAGCACCCCGCGGGCGATGCGCTTGGCCAGCGTGTGGATCCGCTTGAGCTTGTCGATCGCCTCCATCTCCATGCGGAACACGGCGAGGCGCCTCGGGTCGTCCTCGACCAGCTTCCTGGCCTGGTGGGCGAGGACCTCGTCGATGCGCCGGTCGATCTCGTCCTTCCAGGCCACGGTCTCCTGGGCGGCCCGCTGGTCGTCGTCGCGCACCGCCCGGATCGCGGCATCGAGCGCCTTGGCGACCGTGGCGTGCAGGCCGCCGAGCAGCTCGCGCATGGTGTCGCTGACCTCGAGGTTCTCGGCGATGCGCTGCTTGCCGAGCGCGACGATGTCGGTCTCGATCACGTCACCGATGCTCTCGAGGTTGTCGGTGGCCCGCATCAGGGCGAGGAACGAGTGACTCTCCTCGTCGGACAGCGAGCGCTTCCGCACCCGGCCGAGGTAGCGGATGATGTGGTTCTCGAGCACGTCGACCTGGTCGTCCATCATCGCGATCGCCTCGATCGGCTCGAGTCGCGAGCTGCCCAGCGCCTCGGGCACCTTGGCGAACATCGCCTGGACGATCTCGCCGAGGTGCCCGATCTCGAGACGCACCCGCTCGAGGGCGAGCGACGGGGTCGCGACCAGTTCCTCGTCGAGGAAGCGCGGGCGCACCAGCACCTTCTCGCGCATCGGACGGTCGGGCACCAGCCGGGTCACGAGCCGCGCCAGGGGCGCGGTGAAGCCGAGGAAGATGACCGTGTTGATGACGTTGAACACGGTGTTGGCGTTGGCGATCTGGCGCGGCGCCTCGGCCGCGAGCCGCTCGCTGCCGGCGAGCCCCGGATGGGCCGGCGAGATCGCCGCCACCAGCGCGGCGAGCTGATCGATGAAGCCGATCCAGAGCAGCACGCCGAGCACGTTGAACAGCACGTGGACGACGGCGGCGCGCACCGCCTCGCGGGGCTTGCCGAGCGAGGCGAGCATCGCGGTGACGCAGGTGCCGATGTTGGCGCCGAAAGCGAGCGCGATGCCCGCCTCGAGGGTCACGAAGCCCTGGCTGGCCATCACGATCACGATCCCGGTGGTGGCCGACGAGGACTGCACCAGCGCGGTGAACGTCATCGCGATCAGGATCCCGACGAGCGGGTTCTCCATCTCGGCCATCAGGTCGAGGAACGGCGGGTAGCTGCGCAGCGGGTGCATCGCGTCGCTCATGATCCCCATGCCGAAGAAGACCAGGCCGAGCCCCATCAGGATCGCCCCGTAGTGCTTGACCCGGTCGGCGCGAGCGAGGAACAGCATCCCGAAGCCGATCGCGATCATCGCCAGGGCCGCCTCCTCGACGTTGAAGGCCACGATCTGGGCGGTCACCGTGGTGCCGACGTTGGCCCCCATGATCACCCCGATCGACTGCCCGAAGGTCATCACCCCGGCCGACACGAAGCCGACCACCAGCACCGTGGTCACCGAGGAGGACTGGATGATGGCGGTGACCACCGCGCCGGTCACCGCTGCCGAGACCCGGTTGCGGGTCAGGGTGGCGAGGATGTGGCGCATCCGCTCGCCGGCCGCCGCCTTGAGCCCGTCGCCCATCTGCTCCATGCCGAACAGGAAGATCGCCAGCCCGCCGAGCAGGCCGAAGATCATCTCGATCCAGGGCATCGCCTTGTCCTCCGGCGCCTGCCCCGCCCAGACCGGCGCGGCGAGCCACAGGGCCGCGGCCGGCGCGGCGAGCAGCGCTGCACGCAGCGCAGGGGACTCGGGGGGTGGGGGGATGCGCATCGAGCCAGCGCCTCCTGATGCCTTGGCGGGCGGCACCGGCCATTGTATCGCCGCAGCGGCCACCGGCACGCGGGTGATCCTCGGCACGCCGAGCCTGTAGAGTTCCCGCCCGGGGCGCGACGCCCGGAGCAGCGGCACGGAGTGGAAGGCATGGAGATCGCGGTGCTCGGTGGCGGCAACGGGGCCCACGCGGCGGCCGCCGACCTCAGCGAGCGGGGGCACCGGGTGCGCTGGTGGCGCCGTGACCGGGAGGCGCTGGCCGCGCTGCGCGCGCGCGGCGCGCTGACCCTGGTCGATGGCGACGGCACGCGCGAGGTGGCGATCGCCGAGATCACCGCCGAGCTCGACGCCGCGCTGCACGGCGCCGAGCTGGTGCTCTGCCCGCTGCCGGCCTTCGCCCAGCTCGACCTCGCGCGGCGCCTCGCCCCGTGCCTCGCCGACGACCAGGTGGTGCTGCTCCCCCCGGGAACCTTCGGCAGCTTCGCGATGGCCCGCGAGCTGCGCGCGCGCGGCTGCCGGGCCCGGGTGGTGCTCGCCGAGAGCGCCACCCTGCCCTACCTGGCCCGCCTCCACGGCCCGGGCCGGATCGCCGTCTCCGGGCGCGCCACGCGCCTGCCCACCGGCGCCTTCCCGGCCTCGCGGAGCGCCCCCGCGCTGGCCGTCGCCGCGCGCGCCTACCCGGCCGTCGAGCCGCTCGAGGACGCCCTCGACGCGGCGCTGATGAACGCCGGCCCGATCATCCACCCGCCGCTGATCCTGATGAACGCCGGGGCGCTCGAGCACTCCGCGCGCTGGGACATCCACGCCGAGGGCACCCAGCCGGCGATCCGGCGGGTGACCGACGCGCTCGACGGCGAGCGCATCGCGCTGCGCGCCGCCCTCGGCTACCCGCCCCCGCACTTCCCGCTCGCCGACCACTACCGCGACGATGGCGAGGAGTGGATGTACGGGCGCGCCGCCCACCGGCGGCTGGTCGAGAGCGGCGACTGGCGCGAGCCGGTCGACCTGCGCGGCCACCGCTACATGAGCGAGGACGTGGTCTACGGGCTCGCCTTCCTGGTCTCGGTGGCCGAGTGGGCGGGAATGCCCTGCCCGCTGGCCCGCGCCCTGCTCGCCATCGCCGGGGCGGTGCTCGGCCGCGACCTGCGCGCCGGGCCGCGCACCCTCGAGGCGCTCGATCTGGCCGGCCGCTCGCCGGCCGCGCTGCGCGCCCTGCTGGCCGAGGGGCTCGGCTGATGCGGGTCGCGGCGGTCGGCTGCGGGCGGATGGGGCGGGGGATCGCCCAGGTGATGGCCTGCGCCGGGCACCGGGTGGAGTTGCTCGATCTGCGCGCTCGCCCCGACGAGGAGGCCGCGGCGCTCGCCCGCCAGGCGCTCGCCGAGATCCGCGCCGGCCTCGAGGTGCTCGCCGAGGCCGGTGCCCTCGAGCCCGGCGGCATCGACCCGATCCTCGCCCGGGTGCGCTTCGCCGGGCAGCGCGACGCCGAGCGGCGGCTGGCCGGCGTCGAGGTGGTCTTCGAGGGGGTGCCCGAGGTGCTCGAGATCAAGCGCGCGGTGCTGGCCCGCATCGAGCGGGCGGTCGGCGCCGAGGCGATCATCGCCTCGACCACCTCGAGCTTCTCCCCGGAGAGGCTCGCCGCCGGCCTCGAGCACCCCGAGCGCTTCCTCAACGCCCACTGGCTCAACCCGGCCTTCCTGATCCCGCTGGTCGAGATCAGCGCCGCGCGGCGCACCGCCCGGGAGACGCGGGAGCGGCTGCGTGCGCTGCTCGAGGAGGCCGGCAAGGTGGTCGTCGAGTGCGCCCCGGCCCCCGGCTACATCGTGCCGCGGCTCCAGATCCTGGCGATGAACGAGGCGGCTCGGATCGTCGAGGCCGGGGTGGCGAGCGCGGCCGACGTCGACCGCGCGACCCGCTACGGCTTCGGCCTGCGCTACGCGCTGATGGGACTGACCGAGTTCATCGACTTCGGCGGCGCCGACATCCTCCACCACGCCTCGCGGCAGATGAGCGAGGCGACCGGGGAGGAGCGCTACCGCGCCCCGCCGATCATCGAGCAGATGATGGCGCGCGGCGAGCGCGGGCTGCGCGAGGGCAAGGGCTTCCACGACTACGCCGGGGTCGACGTCGCGGCCTACCGGCGCGAGACCCTGCGCCGCTTCGCCGCCCTGCTCGACCATCTCGGGCTGCTGCCGCGCCCGCGCTGAG
>CAZRGU010000303.1:0-4062 GCA_964599705.1 uncultured Ectothiorhodospiraceae bacterium
ATGGCCCGCTACCCGTTCACCCCGCTCATCGAGTCGCTACCGGCCAGCGTTCCCTTCGTCGGGCCCGAGGCCCAGGAGCGCGTCCGGGGGCGGCCGTTCCGGGCCCGGATCGGGGCCAACGAGAGCGTCTTCGGGCCCTCGCCGCGGGCGTTGGCCGCGATTCGCGCGGCCGCCGCCGAGGCCTGGAAGTACGGCGATCCCGAGAGCCACGACCTGCGCCACGCGATCGCGGTGCGCCACGGGGTCTCGCTCGAGAACGTCGTCGTCGGCGAGGGGATCGACGCCCTGCTCGGCTACACCGTGCGCCTGCTGGTCGCTCCGGGGACCCCGGTGGTGACCTCGGCCGGCGCCTACCCGACCTTCGCCTACCACGTCGCCGGCTGCGGCGGGCGGCTGGTCACGGTTCCCTACCGCGACGACCGCGAGGACCCGGAGGCGCTGCTCGCGGCGGCCCGGCGCGAGCGCGCCCCGCTGCTCTACCTGGCCAACCCCGACAACCCGATGGGCACCTGGTGGGAGGCCGGCGAGGTCGAGCGCCTGATCGCGGCCCTGCCCGGGGGGACGGTGCTCGCCCTCGACGAGGCCTACGGCGAGTTCGCACCCGAGGGCACGCTACCCGAGGTCGACATCGCCGACCCGCGGGTGCTGCGCCTGCGCACCTTCTCCAAGGCCCATGGCCTGGCCGGGCTGCGCATCGGCTACGTGCTCGGCGAGGCCGGCCTGGCGCGCGCCTTCGACAAGATCCGCAACCACTTCGGAGTCAACCGCATCGCCCAGGCCGCCGCGCTCGCCTCGCTGCGCGACGCCGGTCACCTCGAGCGGGTGTGCGGCGAGGTGCGCGCGGCGCGCGCCCGGATCGCGGCCATCGCCGGCGCCAACGGCCTCGTCGCGCTGCCCTCGGCGGCCAACTTCGTGGCGGTGGACTGCGGCGGCGACGGGGCGTTCGCGCGCCGGGTGCTCGAGGGGCTCCTGGCCCGCGACGTCTTCGTGCGCATGCCCGGCGTGGCCCCGCTCGATCGCTGCATCCGGGTCAGCGCCGGGCGCGGTCCCGACCTCGACCTGCTGGCCGCGGCGCTCCCCGAGGCGCTGGACGAGGCGCGGGCTCGATCGTAGCGCTCACCGATCGGCGTCCGCGGCGCCGAGGGTGGAAGTGCAGAGCTGGTAGCCGTCGCGACCTTCGTCCTTGGCACGATACATGGCGGCGTCGGCGTTGCGCAGGAGCGTCTCCGGATCCCCGCCGTCGCGCGGGAAGAGGCTGACTCCGATGCTCACCGTGACGCGCAGCCCGTGGTCGACGATGTCGAAGGGCTCGGCGATGCGGCGAAGGATCTTCTCGGCCATGCGGCCGGCCGCGGCAGCCTCGTGCAGGCCCTCGAGCAGCACGATGAACTCGTCGCCGCCGAGTCGGGCGATGGTGTCTTCCTCGCGCAGCGCTGCGCGCAGGCGCCGGGCCACCGCCTGGAGCAGCGCGTCACCGGTAGGGTGCCCGAGGCGGTCGTTGATGCGCTTGAAGTGGTCGAGGTCGAGGAACAGCACCGCGAGCAGCGTCCGCTCGCGCCGGGCCCGCTCGATGGCATGGGCGAGGCGGGCGCTGAGCAGCAGCCGGTTGGGCAGCCCGGTGAGCGGGTCGTGGTGGGCAAGATGGGCGAGCTGCTGCTCGAAGCGCTTGACGGGGGTGATGTCGGTGAAGGCCGCCACGTAGTGGCTGACCACGCCGCGCTCGTCGCGCACCGCGTTGACGGTGAACCAGGCCGGGAACGGCTCCCCGCTCTTGCGCCGGGCGCGGATCTCGCCGCGCCACTCCCCCTTGGTCTGCAGGATCTCCCAGATCCGCTCGTGGAGCGCGGCGTCCTCCTCGCTCGAGTGCAGGAACTCCGGGGTGCGCGCGGTGACCTGGTCCTCGGCGTAGCCGGTGATCGCGGTGAATGCCGGGTTGACCGCGATGATGCGCCGCCGATGGTCGGTGATCATGAGCGCCTCCTGGGCGTTCTCGAACACGGTGGCCGCCTGGCGCAGGCGCTCCTCGGCGGCTCGCCGCTCGCTGATGTCCGCGATCGCGCCGGCGAAGTACCGCACCTTCCCCGCGGCGTCGCGAAACGCGCGGCCGCGCCCGTGCACCCACACGAAGCTGCCGTCCTTGCGCCGCAGGCGGTACTCGGCGTCGAAGGGCCGGCCGTGCTCGATGCTGGCCCGCACCGCCGCGATCGCCCGCTCGCGATCGGCCGGATGGAGCGCCTCGCGGAACTGAAACCCGTCGAAGGCGGGGTCGTCCGGGGCGTACCCGAGCAGGGTCTTGAAGGCGGGAGCGAAGTAGACCCGGTCGGACTCGAGGTCCCAGTCCCAGATCCCCGCCCCGGTGCCGAGCACGGCGCGCTCGAAGCGCGCCTCGCTGGCGCGCAGCGCCGCCTCGGCGCGCAGCCGCTCGAGCTCGGCGGCGGCCCGCACCGCGAAGATGCGCAGGATCGTGCGCACCAGCGCCGGCTGCTCGATGGGACCGCGGAACAGCAGGGCAAGGAGTCCGATCACGCGCCCGTCGGCATCCCTCAACGGCACGCCGGCATAGCTGCTCGCGCCGAGCCGGCGCAGCTCCTCGTCGTCGGGGAAGCGCTCCTGCACGCGCTCCGGGAAGACGCACTCCCGGCCGCCGAGCACCTCCGCGCAGGGCGTGCCCCGGGCGCAGCACTCGGCGGCCGGCAGTCGCCCGCGCTCGGGGTGGTAGGCGCCCAGCGTGCGGGTCCGCGGCCCGGCTCCCGGAACCCGCTCCGCGACGATGGCCGTGCCGCCGCCGAGCACGCTCACCAGGTGCTCGGCCAGCGATGCGAACAGCTCGGCGCCGGTGTGGCGCGAGATCTTGCGGGTGATGTCGGCGATCGCCCGGTGCAGGCGCTCGCCCTCGGTGACGTCCTGCATCAGCGCCAGGACCGGCACCGGGCCGCCCTCGGGATGGGGCAGGACCCGGGTGGTGATCGCGACCGTGCGCCGCTGGCCGTCCTTGCAGGTGATCTCCCAGGGCTCGGCGATCAGGTCCTCGCCGGCACGCATGCGCTCCATGCGCTCGATGGCCCGCGCGCGGAGCTCCGGGTCGGGGTACACGCTCTGGTACCAGCCCCGCGCGTTGATCTCCTCGACGCTGTAGCCGGTGAGCCTCTCCATGCGCTCGTTCCAGACCGTGAAGCGCACGAAGGGGAACTCGGGCAGGTCGTGGCAGACGCACAGCCCGACACCGGCCTGCTGCACGACCGCGGCGTGGAGCTGGGCCTCGTGGCGCAGCCGCCGCTCGACCTCATGGTCGGCGGTGACGTCCCGGGCGATGCCGCGGTAGCCGGCGAAGGCGCCCTGGCGGTCGTGGCGGATGCGGCCCTCGACGAGCAGCAGCCGCTCGCCGTCCCCGCCGGCATCGGCCCACGGGAGCAGGGCGTGGAGCACCGGCGCGCGGGCCGCGAGGCCGGCGAGCAGCGCGTCCCAGGCGGCGCTGTCGGGCCCGTGCCGCGCTGCCAGATCGGCGAAGCTCGCGCCCGCCGAGCCGTCGGCCGGGACCGCCGCCAGCGCCGCGAGCCGGCCGTCGCTGGCCGTGAAGCGCAGATCCGGGCCCAGCTCCCAGCACCAGTCGGCGGCGAGCAGGGCGAGCTCCCGCCAGCGCCGCTCGCCGTCCGACCGGCCGGTGCGCGAGGGGGCTCGCTGTCCCCCTCGGCCGGGGCCGGCAGCCGCCCTCTCGCCGCTTCGATCATTCATGCCGTGAACTGCCCATTCGGCGCCGAGGCAGCGGTGGTCGCCAAGACGCCCCCCCAATCTGTCCAGAGTCTAGCTTGCGCTGACTCCTGTTAGCGGCTCCGAGGTGGCGAGCATTAGCCCGCATATCTCGTCCATCCCGCCGATGCGCGAAGCGAGGCCGCCGAGACGCCGTCCTGGCGGGGCGCGGCGAGCCGCATCTCCCGCGCCCGAGGGCGTAGGTCGGGCGCCGGCCCGACATCGGGTTGCGCTCCGGCGGCGAAGGTTTGGTGCGAAGCCGAACCCGAACCCGGGCAGAGCCCGGGCTACGGGAACCCGCGCTCGATTCCGGGC
>CAZRGU010000304.1:0-4055 GCA_964599705.1 uncultured Ectothiorhodospiraceae bacterium
GCCCTCGGCGGGCGGCGTGGGTGCCGGAAGGGGGCTCGCCGTCGGGCTTCGCCCGACCTGCGAGACTGGCGCCGGGCGTCGGGCGGGGGCCGGGCTACGAGCGCAGCGCTGCGACCAGCGTCCAGGCGCCGATGGCGATGAAGCCGAGCCCGGCGCCGACGCCGAGGTAGCGCGGGTTGACGTGCGCGGCGAGCGCCGCGCCGACCAGCACCCCGAGCGCCGAGGTCGCGACCAGCGCCGCCGCCGCGCCCAGGAACACGGTCCACGGCGCGGCCCGCGGGTCGGCGGCGAAGAGCATCGTGGCGAGCTGGGTCTTGTCACCGAGCTCGGCCACGAACACCGTCCCGAACACGGTCAGCAGCAGCTTCCAGTCCATCGTCCCTCGCCTTCGTCAGCCGGCCAGCGCCCGGATCACCGCGCGGCGAAAGGCCGGCTCCTCGATCGCGCGGAGCACGAAGTGGTCGGGGTCGTGCGTCGGGGCGACCCGCCGGCGCACGACCTCGAGCGCACCGGCGGTGTCCATGGCGCCGTGGGCGCGGTTCCGGCAGCGCACCGCGGCGAGCCCGATCGGGACCCCGTCGCCGGCATGCAGGAAGCCCCGGCAGCTCAGGTAGACGCCGGCCGCGGCCAGCCGGGAGCCGTCGTCGCGCTGCAGCTCGATCCCCTCGAGCCAGGCGTAGCGGTAGTTGGCGGCGCCGAGCTCGGTGGCGTGGATCCGCTCGAGCTGCTCCGGCGTGAGCCAGGTCAGCGCGACCTCGACGGTGGCGCCGGGGGCCTCGTGGAGCATCGCCGGAACCGCCCCGTAGGCGGCCAGGTGCGCCGAGTAGACCACGTCGTGGTCGGCCAGGCGCACCCGCTCGACCGGGACGCAGGCCTCGGGCCCGGCCCCGAGCTTCTCGGGCAGGCGCCGTGGCGAGCGGTTCGAGCCGATCGCCAGCACCGGCGTGCGCCCGCCGGTCAGCGCCGGGTCGAAGGGCTCGACCCGCCCGGCCCGGTAGGTGAACGAGCCGGGCGGCGCGCCATAGGGGTAGGCGCGGGCCCGCTCGAGCAGCGCCGCGCGGCGCGCGCCCTCCCCGCCCCGCGATTCCCTGCCGCCCTCGACGCCGCGCCCCTCGGACGCGTCCCCGGCGCCTTCCTGCTCCCTCACCCTGGTCCCCCTCCGCCGCGCGCGGCGCGCAGGATATAACGAATCCACCCGGGAGGCGCGGCTTGCAAGGACCTCGGCGCGCGGCCATAGTTAGCCGGGCCCCGCACCGGGCCGGTCGCACCAGCCCGGGCAGCGCTCCGCCGGGACCCTGCTTCGGGTGAGGAGAGAACCGATGAACCCACACGCGATCCTGCGCGCGAGCGTGCTCGCCGCGGCCCTCGGGCTGGCCGGCGGCGCCACTACCCGGTGCGCCTCGGCCTGCTCGGCGCGCCGCGGATGCTCCGGGCACTGAACGGCGCCTCCTTCAACCTCGAGCCGGGGCGCCCGCCGGCCGTGGCCGGCGAGTCGCGCTGCGCGGCCGAGGAGCCGCGCCTGCGCGAGCTCGACGGGCGCCGGGCGGCCTGCCACCATGCCGGCTGAGCGCTCCGGCGCGGCGCGCCGCGACGAGGTGGCCGCGCTCCTCGAAGCGGCGGCCAGCGCCCCGCTCGCCACCCCCTTCTACCTGGTCGACGAGGCGGTGCTCGAGCGCAACCTGGCGATCGTCGCCGCGCTGCGCCGGCGCAGCGGCGCGCGGGTGCTGCTCGCCCTCAAGGCCTTCGCCCTGCCGGCGCTCTTCCCGCTCCTTGCCGGGCGCCTCGACGGGGCCGCGGCGAGCTCGCTCGACGAGGCCCGCCTGGCCCGCGAGGGCTTCGGCGACCGGGTCCACCTGTGCGCGCCCGCCTATCCGGACGACGACCTCGAGGAGCTGCTCGCGCTGTGCAGCCACGTGGTCTTCAACTCGCTCGGCCAGTGGCGCCGGGCCCGCCGGCGGGTCGCCGCCTCCCCGCGCCCGGTGGCCTGCGCGCTGCGCGTCAACCCCGAGCACAGCGAGGTCGAGGTGCCGCTCTACGACCCCTGCCAGCCCGGCTCGCGGCTCGGCGTGCGCCGCGCCGACCTCGACCCCGGGGCGCTCGACGGGATCAGCGGGTTGCACTTCCACACCCTGTGCGGCGCGGACTCGCGGGCCCTCGAGCGCACCCTGGCCGCGCTCGAGGCGCGCTTCGCCGAGCTGCTCGCGCGGGTCGCCTGGGTGAACCTCGGCGGCGGCCACCACCTGACCCGCCCCGACTACGACCTCGAGCACCTGGGCGCGCTGATCGAGGGGCTGCGCGAGCGCCACGCCCTCGAGGCCGTCTACCTCGAGCCCGGCGAGGCCCTGGTGCTCGACGCCGGGGTGCTGGTCGCCTCGGTGCTCGACGTCCTGCCCGGCGGGGTCGCGGTGCTCGACGCCTCGGCCACCGCGCATGCCCCCGACGTCCTCGAGATGCCCTACCGGCCGGACGTGGCCGGCGCCGGGGCGCCCGGCGAGCTCGGCCACGACTACCGGCTCGGCGGTCCGACCTGCCTGGCCGGCGACTACTTCGGCGCGTACTCGTTCCGCGAGCCGCTCGAGGTCGGCTCGCGGGTCGTCTTCGAGGACATGGCCTGCTACACGTTCGTCAAGAGCACCACCTTCAACGGCGTGCGCCTGCCGGCGATCGCGGTGCGCCGCCGCGACCGGCGCATCGAGGTGGTGCGCCGCTTCGACTACCGCGACTACCGCGAGCGGCTCGCGGCGAGGGAGGATGACCATTGAGCGCGACCCTGATCATCGGCGCCGGCGCGGTCGGCGCCGCCGCCCTGCACAAGTGCGCCCAGAGAAACGACGAGCTCGGCGAGCTGTGGATCGCCGCGCGCCGCCCGGCGCGCTGCGAGCGGGCGATCGCCGAGGTCGAGCGGCTCGGCAACCGCAAGCTCGCCGAGCGCGGGCTGCATGCCGCGCAGGTCGAGGCCCGCGACCCGCAGGCGCTCGCCGAGCTGATCCGGGCCAGCGCGGCACGGATCGTCCTCAACGTCGCCAGCCCCTACTGCAACATGGCGGTGATGGATGCCTGCCTGGCCACCGGCGCCCACTACCTCGACACCGCGGTCTACGAGGTCGAGGGCGCCGACCCCGAGCCGCCGCCGTGGTACGCCAACCACGAGTGGAAGCGGCGCGGCGAGTTCGAGCGCGCCGGGGTGACCGGGATCCTCGGCGCCGGCTTCGACCCGGGGGCGGTCAACGTGTTCTGCGCCTGGGCGCGGCGCCACGCCGTCGAGGACATCGAGACCATCGACATCATGGACGTCAACGCCGGCGATCACGGCCGCTACTTCGCCACCAACTTCGACCCCGAGACCAATCTGCGCGAGATCCTCGAGGACGTGCTCTACTGGGAGGACGGGCAGTGGCGGCGCATCCCCTGCCACAGCAAGAGCCGCACCTTCGAGTTCCCCGAGCTCGGCGAGCAGCGCGTCTACTCGATGGGCCACGACGAGCTGCACTCGCTGGCCGCCCACATCCCGGCGCGGCGCATCGAGTTCTGGATGGGCTTCGGCGAGCGCTACCTCACCTGCTTCGAGGTGCTCAAGAACCTCGGCCTGCTCGCCAACCGCCCGGTCGAGGTCGACGGCCACCCGGTCGTCCCCATTCGCCTCCTCAAGGCGCTGCTCCCCGAGCCCGCCTCGCTGGCCCCCGACTACCGCGGCAAGGTGTGCATCGGCGCGCTGGTGCGCGGCCGCCACCAGGGCCGGCCGCGCGCGGTGCTCGTCTACACCACCTGCGACCACGCCGAGTGCTACCGCGAGATCGGCGCCCAGGCGATCGCCTACACCACCGCGGTGCCGGCCGTCACCGCCGCCCTGCTCGTCGCCCGCGGCGACTGGGACTGCCGCCGCCTGGTCAACCTGGAGGAGCTCGACCCCGACCCCTTCATGGCCCTGATGCCCGAGCTCGGCCTGGCCTGGCAGGTGCGCGAGGAGGCGCCGTAGTACGTATTTCCAAGTATGCATTCATTGGATACGATACGTACCTCGACAGGTGGACGATCACGGTGGAGGCGGGAGGATG
>CAZRGU010000305.1:0-4008 GCA_964599705.1 uncultured Ectothiorhodospiraceae bacterium
CTGGGCAGTGCGCAAACGGACACGTCGCCTCGGACACAACGTCGTTGCGCGGCCTGTGGACTCAATGGCTTAGCCTCTGTGCGATGAAAGTTTCGTGACAAAACCGCCCCGCCGTGGCGAGGGCGTTCCCGGGTGACCCGGACGAGGCGCCGGAGCGCCCCACATGGAGGAGCGTACTGGCGTACGTGACTCCATGTTGGGGGTCCCCGCCACGCGGTCCGGGGCGACCAGGGGCGTCCACAGCAGGCCGGCGGCTTGTTTCACGGATTCTCAGATCCGCCCGAAGACCCCGGCGGGGACCCCGGCGAGCGCGCCGAGCAGCCCGAGCATGCCATCGAGCGCCGGGCCGAGCAGCCGCCCGAGCCAGCCGCTGGCCAGCAGCACCAGGACCAGCAGCAGCCCGAACGGCTCGATGCGGGCGAGCCGTGCCGCGACCGGCGGCGGCAGCAGGCTGACCAGCACCCGGCCGCCGTCGAGCGGCGGGATCGGGATCAGGTTGACCAGCATCAGCACCAGGTTGATGACCACCCCGGCGAGGCCCATGTAGAGCGCCCCGAGCCCCAGCCCGTGGGCGCCCTCGAGCCCCGCCACGCCGGCGCGTGCGATCAGCGCCCAGAGGATCGCCATCACCAGGTTCGAGGCCGGCCCCGCGATCGCGACCAGGGCCATGTCGCGGCGCGGCCGGTGGAGGTTGGCCACCGTGACCGGCACCGGCTTGGCCCAGCCGAGGATCAGCCCGCCGACCATCAGCAGCAGCGCCGGGACGACCACGGTCCCGATCGGGTCGATGTGGCGCAGCGGGTTGAGGGTGAGCCGGCCGAGCATCTGCGCGGTGCGATCCCCGCGCAGCAGCGCGACCCAGCCATGGGCGACCTCGTGGACGGTGATGGCGAGCAGCACCGGAACCACCCAGACCGCCACCCGGACCAGCGTGCCGATGCCCTCCACCGCCCGCTCAGCCCCGCTCCCGCGACCATCGCGCGGCCCTCACCCGCCGAGCACCAGCGCCGGGTCACCGAGGCCACGGCGCACCAGGCGCGGCGGCTCCTCGGTGAGATCGATCACCGTCGAGGGCTCCAGCCCACAGGCCCCGGCGTCGAGCACCAGGCCGACCTGGGAGTCGAGGCGCTCGCGGATCTCGCCCGGATCGGAGAGCGGCATGCTCTCCCCGGGCAGCATCAGGGTGGTGCTCATCAGCGGCTCGCCGAGCGCCTCGAGCAGGGCCCGGGCGGTCGGGTGGGCCGGCACCCGCAGGCCGATGGTCTTGCGGCGCGGATGCTGGAGGCGGCGCGGGACCTCGCGGGTGGCGCGGAGGATGAAGGTGAACGGCCCCGGGGTGGTGGCGCGCAGCAGCCGGTAGGCGCTGTTGTCGACCCGCGCATAGCTCGCCAGCTCCGACAGATCCCGGCACATCAGCGTGAAGTGGTGCTGCTCGTCGAGCCGGCGCAGCCGCCGGATCCGCTCCATCGCCTCGTGCTCGCCGATCAGGCAGCCGAGCGCGTAGCAGGAGTCGGTCGGATAGGCGATGACCTCGCCGGCGCGCAGGATCTCGACCGTGCGGCGCACCAGCCGGCGCTGGGGATTGGCCGGGTGGACCTGGAAGTACTGGCTCATCGGAGGGCTGGCGGATGGGCGCGGGGGACGGGGTTGCGGTGCATGATGCGGACCGATTCTACCCCATCGCCACCCTGCCCGGCACCGGCCTTCGGCCGGCCCGTCGCAGCCCGCCGGGCGGCGTCCCGCCTCGCGCCGCGCCGGGCGACGCCGGCCCGGCCGGAAATGCCGTCCGGGCGGGGCCGGGCGTATAATGGTCGCCGCGACCCGCACACGAGGGCCACCCGGGCCGATGAAGCTGATCTTCGACTTCTTCCCGATCGCGCTGTTCTTCGTCACCTTCAAGCTCTACGACGACCCGCAGGAGGGGATCCTCGCGGCCACCGCCGTGATCATCGTCGCCACCCTGGTCCAGGTGGCGGTCGGCTGGCTGCGCGAGCGCCGGGTCGAGCGCCTCCACCTGGTGACCCTGGTGGTGGTGATCGTGCTCGGCGGGGTGACCCTGCTGCTGCGCGACGAGATCTACGTCAAGTGGAAGCCGACCGCGGTCAACTGGCTGTTCGCGGTGGCCTTCCTGGTCAGCCAGTTCGTCGGTCGCAAGAATCTCGCCCAGCGGATGCTCGAGGCCAAGGTCGAGCTGCCCGGCCCGATCTGGCTGCGCCTGAACATGAGCTGGGTGCTGTTCTTCTTCGTCCTCGGGGCGCTCAACCTGTGGGTGGTGTACCACTTCGACACCGCGACCTGGGTCAACTTCAAGCTCTTCGGGCTGCTCGGCCTGACCCTGCTGTTCGTGCTCGCCCAGGGCTTCTACCTGGTCCGGCACATGCCCGATGACGAGGATGGATGAGACGACCATGCTCTACGCGATCCTCGCCGAGGACGTACCCGGAAGCCTCGAGCTGCGCCGCGGCGCGCGCGCCGCGCACCTGGCGCGCCTCGAGCGGCTGCTCGGCGAGGGCCGGCTGGTGCTGGCCGGACCGCATCCGGCGGTGGACAGCCCCGATCCCGGCCAGGCCGGCTTCACCGGCAGCCTGATCGTGGCCGAGTTCGACTCCCTCGAGGAGGCCCGCGCCTGGGCCGACGCCGACCCTTACGTCGCCGCCGGGGTCTACGCGCGGGTCGAGGTCCGCCCGTTCAAGCAGGTGCTGCCCTGAGCGCCGGGCTCTCGCCGGCCGCCGCGCTGGCCGCGGAGCTGATCGGGCGCCCCTCGATCACGCCCGACGACGCCGGCTGCCAGGAGCTGGTCGCCGCGCGGCTCGCCCGGCTCGGCTTCTCCTGCGAGCGGCTGCGCTTCGGGGCGGTCAGCAACCTGTGGGCGCGGCGCGGCGAGGGCGGCCCGCTGCTGGTCTGGCTCGGCCACACCGACGTCGTCCCGCCCGGCCCGGAGGCGGCCTGGAGCAGTCCGCCGTTCACCCCGGCGCTCAGGGACGGGCGCCTCTACGGGCGCGGGGCCACCGACATGAAGGGCGGCGTGGCCGCGGCGGTGGTCGCCTGCGAGCGCTGGTGCGCGGCGGGCCCGGCGCCGCGCGGCTCGCTGGCCGTGCTGCTGACCAGCGACGAGGAGGGCGAGGCGCGCGACGGCACCGCGCGGGTGATCGCCGAGCTCGAGCGGCGCGGCGAGCGCATCGACTGGTGCCTGGTCGGCGAGCCCTCGAGCGCCGAGCGCACCGGGGACCGGCTGCGGGTCGGGCGGCGCGGCTCGCTCGGGGCACGGATCCGGATCCGCGGCCGCCAGGGCCACGTGGCCAACCCCGAGGTCGCCGACAACCCGATCCACGCCTTCGTGCGCGCCTTCGCGGAGCTCACCGAGCGGCGCTGGGACGGCGGCGGCGACGGCTTCCCGCCGACCACCTTCCAGGTCACCAACCTGCACGCCGGGACCGGTGCCGACAACGTCATCCCCGGCGAGCTCGAGGTGCTGTGCAACTTCCGCCACGGCCCGGCGAGCAGCCCGGAGGCGCTGCGCGCGGCCCTCGAGGAGACCCTGGCCCGCCACCGGGTGGCCGCCGAGATCGAGTGGCGCGAGGCGGCCCGCCCGTTCGCCACCGCCGGCGGCGCGCTGCTCGAGGCGACCCGCGAGGTCGCCCGCGAGGTCCTCGGCTGCGACCCCGAGCTGTCGACCGGCGGCGGCACCTCGGACGGGCGCTTCGTCGCCCCCACCGGCGCCGAGGTGGTCGAGCTCGGCACCTGCAACGCCACCGCCCACCACGCCGACGAGCACGTGGTGGTCGCCGAGCTCGACGCCCTGGCGCTCGCCTACCAGGCGATCTTCACCCGCCTGCTCGGCTGACCCCGACCGCGCCTGGTGCCCCTCGTGAGCAGCAGCCCGGATATCTCACGAATCCCACGGCTGCGGGGGTACCGATCCACTCGCTCCGGGCGAGGCGGCAAGCCGGGACAGGCGGTGGGGCGGGCCGCGGAGCGACCGTCGCGAGGCAGGGATGCCGAGCGCCG
>CAZRGU010000306.1:0-4006 GCA_964599705.1 uncultured Ectothiorhodospiraceae bacterium
CGCGAGGGCGGGCGCACGGTCGGCGCCGGCGTGGTCTCCAAGATCATCGAGTGACGGTTGTCGTAGCGCCAGGCCAGTAGCTCAATTGGCAGAGCAGCGGTCTCCAAAACCGCAGGTTGGGGGTTCGATTCCCTCCTGGCCTGCCATCTCGCGCGGCGCCCGGCGCCGCCCACGGACATGAACGATCGATGAGCGCAGGGCTAGAGTCGGCGGGCAGGATTCCCGATCCGGTCAAGTGGAGCGCGGCCGCAGCGCTGCTGGCCGCCGGGCTTGCCGCCTTCTACTACTTCGCCGACTACTCGCTGCTCGGGCGGGTGGTCGCGCTGCTGGTGGTGGCCGGCGCGGTGCTGGTGATCGCGGGCAGCACCGCGCGCGGTCGGGTGGCCTGGGAGTTCATCCGCGAGTCGCGCACCGAGGTGCGCAAGGTGGTCTGGCCGAGCCGCAAGGAGACGGTCCAGACCACCTCGGTGGTGATCGCGATGGTCACCCTGGTGGCGATCATCATGTGGCTGCTCGACGGCGTGCTCTCGTGGCTGATTCGGGCCGTTCTCGGGTAGGGGGCTGAGCGGATGGCGAAGCGCTGGTACGTCGTGCATGCCTACTCCGGGTTCGAGAACCAGGTCCGCCGCCTGCTCCTCGACCGGATCGCGCGCAGCGGCATCCAGGACCAGTTCGGCGATGTCCTGGTGCCGACCGAGGAAGTGGTCGAGATGCGCGACGGGCAGCGCCGGCGCAGCGAGCGCAAGTTCTTTCCCGGCTACGTGCTGGTGCAGATGGAGATGAACGACGACACCTGGCACCTGGTCAAGAGCGTGCCCAAGGTGATGGGGTTCATCGGCGGCAGCAGCGATCACCCGGCACCGATCAGCGACGCCGAGGCCGAGGCCATCCTGCAGCGTGTCCAGGAGGGCGCCGACAAGCCGCGGCCCAAGGTGCTGTTCGAGCCGGGCGAGGTGGTACGGGTCATCGACGGGCCGTTCAACGACTTCAACGGCGTGGTCGAGGAGGTCAACTACGAGAAGAATCGGCTCCGCGTGGCGGTGCTGATCTTCGGGCGCTCGACCCCGGTCGAGCTCGAGTTCGGCCAGGTGGAGAAGGAGTAGCGCCCCCGCCCAGCGAGGGGTGCGCTCGAGCATCGGGGAGCCGCGAGGCGCCAGGACCCGAGGAGCGGATCAGATGGCGAAGAAGATCGAGGCCTACGTGCGCTTGCAGGTGCCTGCCGGGCAGGCCAATCCGAGCCCCCCGGTGGGGCCGGCGCTCGGCCAGCACGGGGTCAACATCATGGAGTTCTGCAAGGCCTTCAATGCCCAGACCCAGGGCCTGGAGCCGGGGATGCCGATCCCGTGCGTGATCACGGTGTATGCGGATCGCAGCTTCACCTTCATCACCAAGACGCCGCCGGCGGCCGTCCTGCTCAAGAAGGCCCTCGGCATCGACAAGGGCAGCGCGACCCCCAACAGCCACAAGGTCGGCACCGTGACCCGCGCCCAGCTCGAGGAGGTGGCGCGCCAGAAGATGCCCGATCTCAACACCGATGACCTCGATGCGGCGGTGCGCATCATCGCCGGGAGCGCGCGCAGCATGGGGCTCGAGATCGAGGGGGTGGTGTGATGGCCAGGCGATCGAAGCGGATGCGGGCGCTGCGCGAGCGGGTCGAGCGCGGCCGCCAGTACGAGGTCGACGAGGCCCTCGGGCTGCTCAAGGAGCTCTCGAGCGTGAAGTTTCCCGAGTCGGTCGACGTCAGCGTCAATCTCGGCGTCGACCCGCGCAAGTCCGACCAGGTGGTACGCGGCTCGACGGTGCTGCCCCACGGCACCGGCAAGGAGGCCCGGGTGGCGGTGTTCGCCCAGGGCGCGGCGGCCGAGGCCGCCCGCGAGGCCGGCGCCGACATCGTCGGGCTCGAGGACCTGGCCGAGCAGGTCAAGGCCGGCCAGCTCGACTTCGACGTGGCGATCGCGGCCCCGGATGCGATGCGGGTGGTCGGGCAGCTCGGCCGGATCCTCGGGCCGCGCGGGCTGATGCCCAACCCCAAGGTCGGGACGGTGACCCCGGACGTGGCCGAGGCGGTGCGCAAGGCCAAGGCCGGGCAGGTCCAGTACCGCACCGATCGGGCCGGCATCGTGCACTGCCGGATCGGCAAGATCGACTTCGAGGTCAGTGCCCTGCGCGAGAATCTCGAGACCCTGATCAACGACCTCAACAAGGCCAAGCCGAGCGCTGCCAAGGGCACCTACATGAAGAAGGTCACGGTATCGAGCACCATGGGTCCCGGGGTGGCCATCGACAAGGCGAGCCTGGGAGTATGAGCAGATCCCGCGGCGCGCGTGGCGGGCCGCGGGGCACGACTTTGGACGGACCTCGACGGAACCGGAGGGCCCCACCCGGGGGCGCCCGGCGCTCCGCGCGGGGGACGCGTCAAAGACCGCAGGTGCGCCCCGCGGGCGCCCAAATCCGGGCGGAACGAGCCCGGGGCCTGCGCAGACGGTGTCGCCCCGCGGGGGAGCGAACGGCACCGTGGGTGGAGGGCCGCAGGGCGGCGCTCCGAGTGCGTTCGTGGGGAGCCTGCGGGCTCCGCTTGACGGGAGGTGGACGTGCCTCTGACTCTGGTTGACAAGCAGCGGGTGGTGGCCGAGGTCGCCGCGGTCGCGAGCACGGCCCAGTCGGTGATCGCCGCCGAGTACCGCGGCCTCAACGTCGCCGAGATGACCCGCCTGCGGGTCCAGGCGCGCGAGGCCGGGGTCTACCTGCGGGTGGTGCGCAACACGCTGGCGCGCCGGGCGCTCGAGGGCACCGCGTTCGAATGCATGCGCGAGGGGCTGGTCGGCCCCCTGCTGCTGGCCTTCGCGCGCGAGGAGCCGGGTGCGGCGGCGCGCGTGGTCCACGGCTTCGCCAAGGAGCATCCCAAGCTGGTGGTGCGCCTGGTGGCCCTGGGCGGCAGGCTGCTCGACCCGGCCGAGATCGAGACCCTGGCCACGCTGCCGACCCGCGAGGAGGCGCTCGGGCGCCTGCTGGCGGTGATCAAGGCCCCGGTCGAGAAGCTCGCCCGGACGCTGGCCGAGCCCCACGCCAAGCTGGTACGGACCCTGGCGGCGGTGCGCGACCTCAAGCAGGCGGCCTAGTCCGCGACGATTACCGGTTCCACAGGTTCGATTTTCCAGGAGTTGTGATGATGGCTGTTTCCAAGGAAGAGATTCTCGAGACCATTGCCAACATGTCGGTGATGGAGGTCGTCGAGCTGATCGACGCCATGGAGGAGAAGTTCGGTGTCTCCGCGGCTGCGGTGGCGGTCGCCGCGGCGCCGGCCGCGGGCGCCGCGGCCGCCGAGGCCGAGGAGGAGCAGACCGAGTTCGACGTCGTGCTCTCGAGCTTCGGCGCGAACAAGGTCGCGGTCATCAAGGCCGTGCGCGCGCTCACCTCGCTGGGGCTCAAGGAGGCCAAGGAGCTGGTCGAGAGCGCCCCGACCAACGTCAAGGAGGGCGTGCCCAAGGAGGAGGCCGAGGAGGCCAAGAAGCAGCTCGAGGAGGCCGGCGCGAGCGTGGAGATCAAGTAGGTTCGCATTGCCGCTGCTACACGCCGGGGACCTGAACGGGGCTGGCAGCCCGCGTGGCTGCCGGCCTGGGCGCGCTTGCGCGCTGCCACCGCGCGCCGCCGCGATTCTTTCTGACGCCTGATTGCGAGGCCAGCATGGGCTATTCGTTTACCGCCAAGAAGCGTATCCGCAAGGACTTCGGCAAGCGCCCGAGCGTGCTCGAGGCGCCGTTCCTGCTTGCCACCCAGCTCGACTCCTACCGCGAGTTTCTGCAGGCCGAGGTGGCTCCCGAGGCGCGCCGTGACCAGGGGCTGCACGCGGCCTTCCGGTCGGTGTTCCCGATCGAGAGCTACGCCGGGGACGCGGCCCTCGAGTACGTCAGCTACCGGCTCGGCAAGCCGGTCTTCGACGTCAAGGAGTGCCAGCTGCGCGGCATGACCTATGCCGCCGCGCTGCGCGTGACCCTGCGCCTGGTGC
>CAZRGU010000307.1:0-3969 GCA_964599705.1 uncultured Ectothiorhodospiraceae bacterium
GAGAACCGCAAGGAGGGCCTTCTCGACCGCCTGCTCGCGCTGCTGCGCGGCTGAGCGCCCGGCCGCCCCGGCGCCGCGCTCACTGCGCGGTGTTGCGGCTGTCCCACTCGGAGATGATCGCCTTGAGCCGCTCGACGGTCGCCGCGTCGAGCTCGCCCTGGGTCGGCGCCGGGGCGCTCGACTCGGCGACGTGACCGGTCTCGGCGTCGCCCTTGGCCTCGCGCGCGGCGGCCCGCGCGGCCGCCTCGCGGCGCTTCGCGGCCAGCTCGCGGCGGCGCGCCTCGCGCCGGGCGGCCAGCTCGAGACGCCGTGCCGCCTCGGCCTGCTGGCGCCGTTCGAGCTCGCGGAAGGCCTCCTCGCGCAGCCGCGCGCGGTGCGCGGCCGGCAGCTCGATGGCGGTGTCGTCGACCAGCCGCCCCTCCTCGTAGACCCGCACCCGCGGCCCGCCGGCATCGCTGCGATACCAGCCCGGGGGCGCCCCGGAGAGCTGCACCGAGCCGCTGTGCGGGTTGCGCCACTCGTAGAGGCGCGCCTCGGCGACCGGGAGCGTCCCGGCCAGGAGCAGCACGGCGAGCAGGCAGCGGCGCATGGCCCTGGAATTATAGACCGCCGGCGGCCCGCAGGCGCCGGGCCAGGGCGCGCAGCGCCCGCCCCCGGTGGCTGCGGGCGTTCTTCTCGGCCGGCGCGAGCTCGGCGGCGGTGCGCCCGCTGCGCGGGTCGACGAACAGCGGGTCGTAGCCGAAGCCGCCGGCCCCGCGCGGGCGCTCCGCGATCCGGCCCCGCCAGCGCCCCTCGCAGACCAGTGGCGCCGGGTCGTCGGGCCCGCGCAGCAGCACCAGCACGCAGTAGAACTGGGCCCCGCGGCGCGCCGCCTCGACCCCGGCGAGGCGCTCGAGGAGCAGCGCGCAGTTCTCGGCGTCGCTCGCCCGCGGGCCGGCGAAGCGCGCCGAGCGCACCCCGGGGGCGCCGCCGAGGGCATCGACCAGCAGCCCGGAGTCGTCGGCCAGCGCCGCCAGCCCGGTACGCTGGGCGGCATGACGGGCCTTGGCGAGCGCGTTCTCGAGGAAGGTCGGGGCCAGCTCGGCGGCCGGCTCGACACCGAGCGCGCCCTGGCCGATCACCTCGAGCCCACGGGGGGCGAGCAGCGCGGCGAGCTCGGCGAGCTTGCCCGGGTTGGCGCTCGCCACCACCAGCCGGGTCATGGCGCGGTGCCGGCCAGGGCCTCGCGCTGGCAGGCGAGCAGCCGCTCGAGCCCGGCGCTGGCCAGGTCGAGCATCGCCTCGAGCTCGTCGCGGCGGAAGGCATGCCCCTCGGCGGTGCCCTGCAGCTCGACGAAGGCGCCGCTCTCGTTCATCACCACGTTCATGTCGGTCTCGGCCTCGCTGTCCTCGGCGTAGTCGAGGTCGAGCACCGGCTCGCCGCGGTAGATGCCGACCGAGACCGCCGCGACCTGGCCGTGGAGCGGGTCGCGCTCGAGCCTCCCGCCGGCGCCGAGGCGCGCGAGCGCGTCGACCAGCGCCACGTAGCCGCCGGTGATCGCCGCGGTGCGGGTCCCGCCGTCGGCCTGGATGACGTCGCAGTCGAGGATCACGGTCCGCTCGCCGAGGGCGCCCAGATCGACCACCGAGCGCAGCGCCCGCCCGATCAGGCGCTGGATCTCCATGGTCCGCCCGCCCTGGTGGCCGCGGGTCGCCTCGCGCGCGGTGCGCTGGCCGGTGGCCCGCGGCAGCATCCCGTACTCGGCGGTCACCCAGCCGCGCCCGCGCCCGCGCAGGAACGGCGGCACCCGCTCCTCGACGCTGGCCGTGCACAGCACCCGGGTGTCGCCGAACTCGGCCATCACCGCGCCCTCGGCGTGGCGGGTGTAGCCGCGGCGCAGGCGCACCGCGCGCAGCTCGTCGGCCGCTCGTCCACTCGGTCGCATGGAAAGCCCCTCCGCGCCCACCCGGCGCGAGCCGCGATTATAGGGGCCGCGGCCCGGGCCGGGTTACCATGTCGCCCGGCAACGCAGGGAGGCCGCCATGCGCAGCATGACTGCATTCGCGCGCCGTGAGCTCGAGGCGCCGTGGGGAAGCGCGCGCTGGGAGCTGCGCGCGGTCAACAACCGCTTTCTCGACGTCTCGCCGCGCCTGCCCGAGGAGCTGCGGGTCATCGAGCCGGCGGTGCGCGAGCGCATCGCCGCGCGCGTCAGCCGCGGCAAGGTCGACTGCACGCTGCGCATCGAGCGGGCGAGCGCGGCCGGCACCGGGCTCCAGATCGACGAGGCCCTGGCCGCCGAGGTGGCGCGCGCCGCGGCACGCGCCGCCGCCCTGCTCGAGCGCCCCGCCCCGGTCAGCCCCTTCGAGCTGCTGCGCTGGCCGGGCGTGATCCGCACCGATCTGGCCGACCCCGAGGCGGTGGCGAGCGCCGCCCTCGAGCTCCTCGAGGCCGCCCTCGAGGAGCTGGTCGCGGCCCGCGAGCGCGAGGGGGAGCGGATCGCGGCGATGCTCGAGCAGCGCCTCGAGGGGATCGCCGAGCTCACCGCGCGGGTCCGGGCGCGGCTCCCGGAGGTGATCGCGGCGGCCCGCGAGCGCCTCGCCGCCCGGGTCGCCGAGCTGGCCGCCGAGCTCGACCGCGAGCGCCTCGAGCAGGAGGTGGCGCTGCTCGCCGGCAAGGCCGACGTCGCCGAGGAGCTCGACCGGCTCGACGCCCACTGCGCCGAGATCCGCCACGCCATCGCCGGCAGGCGCCCGGTCGGGCGGCGTCTCGACTTCCTGGTCCAGGAGCTGCACCGCGAGGCCAACACCCTGGGCTCGAAGTCGATCGACGGCGAGACCACCCGCGCGGCCGTCGACCTCAAGGTGCTGATCGAGCAGCTCCGCGAGCAGGTCCAGAATGTCGAGTGAGGGCGGGCGGCTGCTGGTAATCAGCGCCCCCTCGGGGGCCGGCAAGACCAGCCTGGTGCGCGCCCTGGTCGATGGCGACCCGGAGCTGGTGCTCTCGGTCTCGCATACCACCCGGGCGCCGCGCCCCGGCGAGCGCGACGGCGAGCACTACCACTTCGTCAGCGCGGCGCGCTTCGCCGAGATGGTCGCGGCCGGGGCCTTCCTCGAGCACGCCGAGGTCTTCGGTCACCGCTACGGCACCGCGCGTGCCGGGGTCCTCGCCGAGCTCGAGCGCGGCCGCGACGTACTCCTCGAGATCGACTGGCAGGGCGCCCGCCAGGTCCGCGAGCGGATGCCCGAGGCGCTCGCCGTGTTCATCCTCCCGCCCTCGCGCGAGGCGCTCGCCGAGCGGCTGCGCGCCCGCGCCCAGGACAGCGAGTCGGTCATCGAGCGGCGCCTTGCCGCGGCCCGCCGCGAGATCGAGCACTACCGCGAGTTCGACTACCTGGTCGTCAACGAGCGCTTCGAGGAGGCGCTGGCCGACCTCCAGGCGATCGTGCGCGCCGAGCGCCTGCGCCTGCCCCGCCAGCGCGACCGCCACGCGGCGCTGCTCGCTGCGCTCCTCGAGTAGCGACGGCGCCGCCTGGACCCCCGGGCTAGGCCGCGTCAAGCGGGCGTGCGCTGAGGAGATCCGACGCCCCGAGCTCTCGGACGTCTTCAACGCCCAGCGTGACCAGGGCCTGGGTACGCCCCGCTCCGGTCACGAACTCGACCTCGATCCCCTTGGCGCCATAGCGCTCCACGACTGTGCCGACATCGCCCGCCCTAAGTCCGTGCACAGGCAGGTCTTTCTTCAGCACAACGGTATCCAAGATCTCAATCTTCATCGCTGCCTCCCGGATATGCCGTTACGAGCCTGGGGACTTTATCGCCAGCCCGGATCATCCAAACGGTAACGATCGCAGCAGTCGTCCCTGCGGGTGTTGCGAGCTGACCAGGCACGACATACTTTGTTCCGAATTCAGTTTCTACCATATCGGATACGTCGTTCCTCGAGACTTCTCGAAGGGCCGCGACAAGACGTTCCGAATGCTCGCGTCTGTAT
>CAZRGU010000308.1:0-3949 GCA_964599705.1 uncultured Ectothiorhodospiraceae bacterium
CTCTCCCTGATCCACCAGCCGGCCCGGGGTGCCGAGGCGATGGCACCGCCCGGCGCTTGACCTGTGTGTTACACACAGGTGCTATACCGAGCCCGTTCCCAAGAGCTATCGGTGACCGATAACCCTGTGAAGGAACGATAGAGGAGTGCAACAGATGGAGGTGTGATCATGGAACAGCAGCGATGGCAAGACTGGATGAATGTCCTGTTGGGGCTGTGGCTCGTGGCGGCGCCGTTGGTTGGCATCGGCGTGTCCAGCGACGCGGCCGCGCTCAACTCCTATCTGACCGGTAGCGCGGTGGCGATACTGGCGATCGCGGCGCTCATCCGCCCGCAGCCGTGGGAGGAGTACACCAACCTGGCCCTCGGCCTGTGGCTGATCGTCGCGCCCTTTGCGCTCGGCTTCACCGATCTGGGGGGGCCGATGTGGAACCAGCTCGTCGTCGGTCTCCTGGTCGGTGGCGCAGCGCTCGCGGCCGCCGTGCAGAAGTCGGCACCCACCGAGCACCACGGTCACGGGCCCAGGCACGCATAGGCGTCCGGGCTCGCATCGTCGGCTCGAACTGACCGAGAGCAGGAGGTGATTCGCCCGGATCCCCCGTGGTGCGGGCGCGGCGCGGAATCGGCACGAGTTCCGTGTCCACGCCGGCACCGCGCAGGGATCCGGAGCGATCTCCCCGGTCCCGGGCGATCCCTCCGTCCGGCGCCACGAGCGTTCGGAAGCGGCTGCCGCGCCGCGCGGGCCCGGACCGCGCCCGGGCAAGCCGCATCTCCCGCCGCCGCCCTTGCGCATGCGGGTTGAACAGCTCGTCCTCGCCTGGGCCCGCGGGGTCATCCGCTGGCGCTGGGCGGTGCTGGCCGCCTGCCTGCTCGCGGCCCTGCTCGCCGGCCTCGGCCTGCGCCACTTCGCATTCACCGCCGACTACAAGGTGTACTTCGGCAAGGACAACCCCGAGCTCATCGCCTTCGAGCGCTTCGAGGCCGCCTACACCAATACCGAGAATATCCTCTTCGTCCTTCAGCCGAAGGACCGGAACGTCTTCACCCGCGAGACCCTGGAGATCGTCCGGCGACTGACCGAGCAGGCCTGGCAGATCCCCTACGCCATCCGCGTCGACTCGCTCACCAACTACCAGCACACCGAGGCCGACGGCGACGACCTCACGGTGAGCGACCTGGTGCCAGACCCGCGGGCGCTGGACGCCGCGGATCTTGCCAGGATCAGGGCCGTGGCGCTCGCGGAGCCGGCCCTGGCGGGTCGCCTGATCGCATACGACGGTGCCACCACCGGCATCTCGGTCACTCTGCGATTTCCCGGCTCCGACCACACCCGGCACCTGCCCCAAGCGGTCACCCGGGCCGAGCAGCTTGCCGCCGAGCTGCGCGCCGCCCAGCCCGATCTCACCGTGGCGCTGACCGGCATCTCGATATTCAGCGCCGCCGAGATCCAGGTCAGCAAATCGGACTCGTACACCCTGGTCCCGGTGATGTACGCGCTGATGATCGCGCTCCTGCTGGTGCTCTTGCGCTCGGTGTCCGCCACCGTGGCGACCCTGCTGGTGGTCAGCCTGTCGGTCGTGGTCGCGCTCGGGCTGATGTCCTGGCTCGGCATCAAGATGAACGCCTCGACCGCGCTGGCGCCGATCATCGTTCTGACCCTCGCCATCGCCGACAGCGTGCACATCCTGCTGACCACCCTTCACGAGCTGCGCGCCGGCCGCTCCAGGCACGACGCCCTGGTAGAGAGCCTGCGCATCAACGCCGAGCCGGTGTTCCTGACCACCCTGACCACCAGCATCGGCTTTCTGAGCCTCAACTTCTCCGACTCTCCACCATTCAACGACCTCGGCAACGTCACGGCCATCGGGGTCATCGCCGCCTGGGTGCTGTCCATGACCTTCCTGCCGGCGCTGGTATCCCTCCTGCCCTTGCCTGCGTCCCCGCGGCGCCCCGGCCGGCGCCCGGCCATGGATCGGTTCGGCGACTTCGTGGTCGCCCGACGGGTACCGTTGTTCTGGAGCGTGATGGTCATCAGCGTGCTGGCGATATCCTTCATCCCCCGCCTCGAGCTCGATGACCGGTTCATCGAGTGGTTCGACGAGAGCATCCCGTTTCGTGTCGATACCGACTTCGCCACCGCCAACCTCACCGGCCCCTACGTGCTCGAATACTCGATCGGCTCCGGTGAGCCCGGCGGCATCTCGGAGCCCGCATACCTGGAGCGACTGCAGGCATTCACCACCTGGCTCCGCGCCCAGCCCGAGATCACCCACGTCAGCAGCTTCACCGATGTCATGAAGCGGCTGAGCCGATCCATGCACGGCGACGACCCGGCCTGGTACCGGCTGCCCGACGAGCGCGAGCTGGCCGCGCAATACCTCCTCCTCTACGAGATGTCCCTGCCCTACGGGCTTGACCTCAACAGCCAGATCAATCTCGACAAGTCCGCGACCCGCCTGACCGTGACCCTGGATACCATCCCGCAAAAGCGGATCATCGAGGTGATCGAGCGCAGCGAGTCCTGGCTGGCGGAGAACATGCCGCCGGCGATGCGGGCCCGGGCAACGGGCACGATCGTCATGTTCGTGCATCTCGCCATCCGCAACATCACCGGCATGCTCGGTGGCACCGCCCTGGCCTTCGGGCTGATCTCCCTGACCCTGGTCTTCGCCCTGCGCAGCATCCGCCTGGGCCTGATCAGCCTGATCCCGAACTTCCTCCCGGTGCTGATCACCTTCGGGCTGTGGGCGATCTTCGTCGGCCAGATCGGGATCATCGCCTCGATGATCACGGCCACCAGCATGGGACTCATCGTCGACGACACGGTCCACATCCTCAGCAAGTACCGCCGCGCCAAGCGCGAGCACCGGCTGAGCACCCATGACGCCATCCGCTACAGCTTTTCCCATGTCGGCAAGGCCCTGTGGGTGACCACCGTGATCATGGTCTCCGGCTTCTCGGTACTGGCCTTCTCCAGCTACCGGCTCAATGTCGACATGGGCGTTCTCACGGTCACCGCGGTCGCCGTCGCGCTGGTGATGGACTTTCTGCTGCTGCCCCCGTTGTTGATGTTCCTCGACAGAGACGAGCGGTGCGACTGTGTCGCCTGCCGGGGGGAGAGCCCTGCCACGGCATGAGATCGCACGATCGAGGAGGGTACCCGTCATGAAGGCTCTCATCCTGGTCCTTGTCACCGCGGCCGCAGCCGCCCTGCCATCGCCGCCCCGGGCCGCCGAGGACCCGGTGGCCAAGGGCGAGGCCATCGCCCGCGAGTGGGATCGGCGCGATCGCGGATTCGGCGACGCCCGCGCCAGCGTGAAGATGATTCTCGAGAACCGCCGGGGCCAGACCAGCGAGCGGAAGATGCGCATCTTCTTTCTCGAGGTGGCTGACGAGAACGATGGCGACAAGTCGCTGGTGGTATTCGACGTTCCCCGCGACATCAAGGGCACGGCGCTACTGAGCTATTCCCACATCCTCAAGCCCGACGACCAGTGGCTCTATCTCCCCGCCCTGAAACGGGTCAAGCGGATCTCCTCGGCCAACAAGTCCGGCCCGTTCATGGGCAGCGAGTTCGCCTACGAGGACATCAGCTCCCAGGAGCTCGGGAAGTACGACTACAGGTGGCTGCGCGACGAGCCCTGCGGCAGCCTGGAGTGCTTCGTGCTGGAGCAGCGGCCGCGGTACAGGAACTCGGGCTATACACGCCAGGTCGCCTGGTACGACAAGGACGAGTACCGCCTGCAACGCATCGACTACTACGACCGCAAGGACGCGCTCCTGAAGACCCTGCGCTTCGACCAGTATCGAAAGCACCTGGGCAGGTACTGGCGCGCCCACGACATGTACATGGTCAATCACCAGACCGGCAAGCGAACCCGGCTGGTCTACGAAGCCATCAAGCTACGCACCGGCCTGACCGCGAGAGACTTCACCCAGAGCCGCCTGAA
>CAZRGU010000309.1:0-3949 GCA_964599705.1 uncultured Ectothiorhodospiraceae bacterium
GAGACGAGGTTGAGCACCGGCGTGCCGGTGCCCTTCCAGTCGCCAAGGAGCGGCAGCAGCGCCACCACGTGGCCGCTGGCCATGGTGCGGTAGCGCATGAGGTCGCGCATCCCCGCCCGGTCGGCCCCGAAGGGCAGGAGGTTGAGCAGCAGCGGCAGGCAGAAGAAGCGGTCCTCCATGAGCTGGAAGCCGAGCTCTCGCCAGTAGGTGCGCGCCGCGGCCACCGCCGCGCGCTGCCCCTCCGGGTCGGTGAAAAGCGCCAGCCCCATGTACAGGCGCACCGGGCGCTCGCCGCGCCCGAGCGCCTCGAAGAGCACGTCGAAGCCGTGCTTCCTCGCCCCGAGGGCGGGGATGAACTTGAGCAGCGGCCCGTAGGCCTGGTTGGTCGCCCACTGGCGTGCCGCCCCGAGGCGCGCCTGGGCGCGCTCGGCGTCGGGGAAGTGGATCACCGCGCCGAGCAGGAAGCTCTCGCGCAGGCCTCGGGCGCCAGTGAGCGGGTCGCCGAGGTAGCGAAGCGCCGCCCCGAAGGCGACCGTCTCCGGGTAGCGCTTGACCGAGAGCAGGCGCACCCGGCGAGCCCCGAGCGCCACGCCCTCGGCGTCGACCCGGATCTCGGTGTCGGGGTCGAGGAGCTGGTCGCGGACCAGGCGGTTGGGGTCGTGCTCGGGCTCGATGAGGTCCCGCCACCCCGCTCCCGGGGCCCAGTTGAGCATCACGCTCATCAGCCGCACGTAGCGGTTGGCAGTCAGCGCCTCGATCCCGGCAAGGCCCACGGTGGCGAGCGCCTGGGCGAGTCCGTCTCGGGCGTCGCCGGCGCGCGCGAGCTCGCGCTCGCTCGGCTGCGCGGCGCGCAGCGCCACCTTGACCGTGATCACCAGGCGAAGGTCGCGCACCCGCACGCCGCTGGCCCGCTCGAGCGGGGCGAGCGTCCCGGCGCGCAGGAACCGCGCGCGCGAGTCGACCGTCTCGGCGAGCAGCGGGTCGGCCTGGTCGCGGCGCAGCCAGGCCATCCGCCCGAGGGCCGCCTCGATGTCGGGCGAGGCGAAGAGCAGCACCTGCATCAGCGAGTCGGGCGGCAGCTCCTGGGCGAGCAGCACCCCGGCGCGCGCGGCAAGCCCCGCGTCGGCCCCGCAGAGCGGGTCGCAGACGAACCCGAAGGCGAGGCTCTGGTCCTCGAGCAGGAACAGATCGCGGCGCGGCTCCCAGGCGAGCACCGGGAAGAGCCGCCGGGCCCGCTCGGCGTGGAGCACCCGCTCAGCGTGCACCGGACCCGCCCGCCGCCGGCCTCGGCCCGCCGGACGGGCCGAGCAGGCGGATGGTGAACGGGCGCCGGGCGGCGACCCGCGCCCTGCCCGCGGCCAGCAACGCCCGCGCGCGGGCCGGGTGGCAGGGCGCGAGCGCCCGCCCGTCGGCCGCGCGCACCGCCACCCGCCCGCCCGCGTGCCCGCTCACCCGAGGGCGACGGTGGCCGTGACCACCGAGTCGATCACCCCGGGGGCGAGAAACATCCCGAGGCCGGCGGCCACCCCGACCACGAAGCCGTAGATGCTCTGGCGGATGACGCCGGCCACCAGGCCGACGATCACGAAGCTCGCCGCGATGGTGCGACCGAGCAGCCCGGTCATCCAGTCGGTGAGCGTGGTGTAGATGCCGCTGAACTCGGTCCCGCCGGTGCCCGCCTCGGCGATCGCGGGCAGGAGCAGCACGCCGAGGGCGAGCGCGGGGAGGAGAACGTTCCTGAGCTTGGGGTCCATGGGCCACTCCGTCGTCGTAAAGCGGCGCGGTCTCCCGCGCGGGCCTCGCCGGGGCGGGCGCGCGGCGCCCGCCGGCGGTGGTGCGGCGGTTGCCCGCCGCCTGCCTCGCGCGGCCGGCACGCCGCGCGGTGGGGGGACGCGAGCCGGGGCGCGCGCCCTACTCCCGCGCCCCCGGACCGGGGGCGGATGGGGCCGGGCGGTGCCCGGCCGGCGGGCCGACCTGGAGCGGTGTGACCCGCCCGGTGGCCGCAGGTGGCCGGGCCACCCCGATCGACCAGCGCCGGGCCTCGATCTCGGTGAAGAGGTAGCCCGGGGCGTGGAGATCCCCGGCCGCGTCCTCGTAGGGCGCGATCCAGATCCGCATCACCCGCGCCGGGGTGCGCAGCGCCACCGGCCCGCGCGGGTCGGGCAGCGCGCCCGGGGCGGGCGCTCGCGGGGCGGCGAGGAGCTCGCGGGCCGCGGCCCCGGCATCCAGGCTCTTCGCCACGCCGCGGGCGCCTGCCGGGGTCTCGGTGGCCTCGGTCGCCTCGTAGACCTCGGTGGCCGACATGCAGAGCGGCTCGCCGGGCATCCCCGGGCAGGCGAAGCGCGCGCTGCCCGGCGCCCCTGCCGCGCACCCGGCCAGCACCGAGGCGAGGAGCCCGAGGGCCCCCGCGCGGCTACTCATCGCCGCCCCCCTCGAGCCAGGCGCGGAGCCCGCCGGGGGCGAGCCGCCCCTCGGCGATCCGCCCATCGGGGGCGATGAGGTAGGGCACGGCGCGGATCCCGAGGAGCTGGGCGGTGATGAGCGTGCGCTGGAGCGCCCCGAGGTCGCAGCCGGGGCGCTCGGGCGCGAGCCCCTCGTAGCGCCCGGCGAGCAGCGCGGCGAGCCCCGCCTCGCGCTCCTCGGGCCCGAGGCAGCCGAGGCGCTTGACCAGCGCCTGCGACTCGCTCCCCATCACCGGCAGCGGCACGATCCGGAAGCGGTAGCCGGCCGGCCCCGGCTCCTTCTCGGCCAGCGCCTTCATCTCGGCGAGCACCTCGCGGCAGCGCCGGCAGCGCGGGTCGAGGAAGGCGACGACATCGCGCCGGCCGCTGCCGAGATCGAGGTGGGCGAGCGCCTCGACCTCGAGGCCCATGGCCGCCAGGTCGATCCGCCCGGCCACGGCCGCCGCGTCGGCGACCGAGCGGATCGGCCTGCGGTTCCACAGGTCCCAGGCCTCGCCGCGCAGCGCGTAGCGCCCGTTGGCGGTCAGGAAGAACACCGTGCCGGCGCTCTCGACGACGCTGAGCCCGCTGCCCGGAAGGCGCCGCACCGCGTCGATGCGCGCCCGCCCCCCGCCGACGAAGGGGATGGCGGCGGGCGCGGGCGCGCGGGCCGCGGCGCGGGTGGCGGCCGCGGCGGTGTCACCGGCGCGGCCAGTCGCGCCTTCCGGACCGGAGCCGCCCGCGAGCACCGGCCCCGCGAGGGCGGCCGCGGCGAGCGCCGCCCCGAGACACGCCGCGCGCCCCGGGGCGCTTCTCCTCGAGATCTCCTCGCCCATCGACTGCTCCTTCGCGCTCTTCGCGCTCCTCATGCCCCGAGGCGCAGCGCCAGGCCGCGGCTCAGGATGAACTCCACGCCCCGCCCGGCGTCGACCTCGATCACCGGGAAGATCTGCTCGGCCATGTCGAGGTAGAAGCTCGCCAGGCGCTCGAGCGCCTCGCCCGCCCCGCTGATCGCCGCGCCCTGAAGGGCGGCGGGGCTGAGCACCTGCTGGAAGCGCGAGGTGGACTCCGGCGCGGTCGAGACCACCGGCACGGGCTGCTGCGAGAACAGCCCCGAGAACCCCTTGGCGAAGCCTGCGAGCATCGCCCGGGCAAGCACCTGGCCCTGCTTGGAGACCAGCCGCCCGCGGAGCCCCACCTTGCCGTCCTCGCCGACCGCGTAGCCGTCGATGGCCGTCTCGATCGCCCCGCCGTCGGCGCGCACGCACGAGACGGTCTCGCCGCGCACCAGCGCCCGCTCGCTCGACAGGCTCCCGTAGCCGGCCGCCACGATGAAGCACTCGCGCACGTCGGCGTGAAAGCGGTTGGGCAGGATCGCCTCGCGCTTGAGGCGGATGAGCGCCGGGTACGGGTCGCGGCGCGCGCCGCGCCCGGTCGGCGCGTCCATCCCGGTGATCAGCACCCCGCGCAGGATGCTGCCCGCGGGCAGGAAGACCCGGTCGTCGCCC
>CAZRGU010000310.1:0-3936 GCA_964599705.1 uncultured Ectothiorhodospiraceae bacterium
TGTCGATGTTTGCCGGCGAGCGCCACGATGCGCCGCGCCCGCTCGGCGACCGGGTAGTCGACGAGCGCCCCGTCGACCTCGATGGCGGCGCTGCCGGCCGCCTCGGCGCGCTCGAAGGCCTCGAGCTGGCGCCGCGCCTGCTCGATCTCCTCGGGGCTGGGGGTGAAGACGGCGTTGACCGGCTCGAGCTGCGCCGGGTGGATGCAGAGCTTGCCCGCGAAGCCCAGGTCGCGGGCCCGCGCGGCCGAGCGCTCGAGGCCGCCGCGGTCGGCGATGTGCAGCCAGGGGGTGTCGATCGGTGCCTCGAGGCCGGCGGCGCGCGAGGCCACCACCACCCGCTGGCGGGCCGGCGCGAGCTCGCTCTCCCCCTCGCTCCAGCGCATCCCGGTGTCGAGACAGAAGTCGGCGGCGCCGAAGGCCAGGCGCCGGGCCCGCGAGCCGCAGCCCGCGATCGCCTCGACCGCGGCGAGCCCGCGGGCGGTCTCGATCAGCGCGATCAGATCGATCGAGCCGGCCGCCAGGTCCCGCTCGCCCTCGAGCTGGCCGATCACCCAGTCGACGCCGAGGAGCTGATGGGGGGCCTCGACCTTGGGCAGCAGGATGCCGTCGAGCCCGGGGCGGACCACGGCGCACAGATCGGCGTGGGCCCACGGCGTGTCCCAGGCGTTGATCCGCACGTAGCAGGCCGCGGCGCGCGGGCGCTCGAGGGCCGCGGCCACCGCCTCGCGGGCAGCGGCCTTGGCGGTGATCGCCACCGAGTCCTCGAGGTCGAGGATCACCGCGTCGGCCTCGAGCCCGAGGGCCTTCTCGACCCGGCGCGGGTGGGCGCCGGGGGCGAAGAGCAGGCTGCGCAACGGCCTCAGCATCGCTCGAAGACCCCCTGGACGAAGCCGATCCGGTCCTCGAGCAGCGAGCGGGCCGCGTTGCGCCGCCGCTCCCAGGCATCCGGCCCGAGCACCAGGTGGATGCCGAGCGCGGGCTCGCGCGCCGGGCGCGGGCGGGCGGCGCGCTCGCGGCTCCAGGCCTGGTACTCGGCGGTGAGATCGTGCCAGGCGAGCTCGCGGAAGCCGGCCGCGGCGACGGTCGCACGCAGGGTGGCGGCGTCGACCAGGTGGCTGTGCTCGGGCGCCTTGGCCCACGGCACCGGGGTGTGCACCGGGCCGCCTGGGCCGGCGACGATGTCCTGGAAGGCGAGCCGCCCGCCGCGGCGCAGCACGCGGTGGATCTCGGCGTAGAGGCGCGCCTTGGCGGCGACGTTCATCTGCATCTGGACGGTCCAGGCGAGCTCGAAGGTGGCGTCGGCGAAGGGCATCGCCAGGGCGCTCGCGCAGGTGAAGCGGACCTGCCCGGCGAGCCCGACGGCGGCGCTGAGGCGCGCCGCGGCGGCGCAGAACGAGGCGGTCAGATCGAGCCCCGTGACCCGGCAGCCGTGGGTCGCGGCGAGGTAGCGGGCCGGCCCGCCGATCCCGCAGCCGACGTCGACGACCTCCATTCCGGGATGCGGCTCGACCCGCGCGGCGAGCGCCGCGGTGGCCTCGCGCCCGCGGGTGTGGAGCTCGTCGGCCGCAGCCAGGTCGTCGATCCCGAGGCGCGCCGGGTCGTGCCCCTCGGCGGCCAGCGCGGCGAGGATCCGCTCGGCGATCGCCTCGCCGTGGTAGAGGGCGGCGACCGAGGCGGCGTGCTGCTCCATGGCGCAGGCTCCGGTGGTGGCGGGGCGCTTCATCGTAGCGCGCCGGGCGGCAGGGCCGGTAGTGATCCCATCCCGGTGACTCGCTACCATCGGCGGATGGCCGACTCCACGCCCCCGCTGCCGCCGCGCGCCCCGATCCACGAGAGCTGGACGCTGGCCAAGCCGGCCGTCGAGGGCGCCGGCGGGGTGGTGGTGAGCCAGCACCACGCGGCCTCGGCGATCGGCGCGCGGGTGCTCGCCGAGGGCGGCAACGCGGTCGACGCGGCGGTCACCGCGGGGCTCGCCATCGGCACGCTCGAGCCGTGGATGAGCGGGCTCGGCGGCGGCGGCTTCATGCTGGTGCGCCTGGCCGCGAGCGGCCAGTGCTGGTGCGTCGAGTTCGGGATGCGCGCCCCGCGCCGCCTCGACCCGGCCGACTACCCCCTGGCCGGCGGCGCCGACGCCGATCTGTTCGGCTGGCCGGCGGTGCTCGAGGAGCGCAACTGCATCGGCCCGCTGGCCTTCACGGTGCCCGGGCTGGTCGCCGGGCACGCCGCCGCCCTCGAGCGCTTCGGGACCCGCTCCTGGGCCGAGGCGCTTGCCCCGGCCATCGAGCAGGCCCGCGCGGGGCTGCTGGCCGACTGGTACGCGACGCTGAAGATCGCCGCCGAGGCGCGCACCCTGGCGCGCTTCGCCGACAGCGCCCGGGTCTTCCTCCCCGACGGGCTGCCGCCTGCCGGGACCTGGGGCGGACCGCTGCCGGTCATCGAGCTGCGCGGGCTGGCGGCGACCCTCGAGCGGCTCGCCGCGGCCGGGCCGCGCGACTTCTACGAGGGCGAGGTGGCCGCCGCGATCGCGGCCGACTGCGAGCGCCTGGGGGCGCGTCTCGAGGCCGCCGATCTGGCCGCCTACCGGGCCTCGATCCGCCCGGCTGCCGCGACCCGCTACCGCGACGCCACGGTGCACGCCGCCCCCGGGCTGACCGCCGGCCCGACCCTGATGCGGGCGCTCGCCGCCCTCGAGCGCGCCCTCGAGCCGGCCCCCGGGCGGCGCCCCGGCGAGGCCGCCTACCGGGCCTACGCGCAGGTCCTCGGCGAGGCCTACGCCGAGCGCCTCGCCACCCTCGGCGACGAGTCGGGGCCGCCCGGCGAGCAGCCCTGCACCACCCACCTCTCGGTGGTCGACCGCGACGGCAACCTGGTGGCGCTGACCCAGACCCTGCTCTCGGTGTTCGGCTCGCGGGTGGTGCTGCCGGCGACCGGGATCCTGATGAACAACGGGGTGATGTGGTTCGACCCGCGCCCCGGGCGGCCGAACTCGATCCGAGCGGGGCGGCGCCCGCTGGCGAACATGTGCCCGACGGTGCTCGAGCGTGGCGACGGCCTGCGGGTGGCGCTCGGCGCCTCGGGGGGGCGGCGCATCCTCCCCGCGGTGCTCCAGCTCAGCTCCTTCCTGGTCGACTTCGCGATGGACCTCGAGGCGGCCGCGCACTGCCCGCGGATCGACGCCAGCGGCGCCCCGCCGCTGATCGCCGACGCCCGCCTCGCCCCGGAGGTCCAGGCCGCGCTGGCCGCCGAGCACGACGTCCTGGTCGCCCCCAACGCGGTCTACCCGGCGCTGTTCGCCTGCCCCAACCTGGCCGCCCACGACCCGGCCCGCGGGGTCGGGCTGGGGGCCGCCTACGTGCAGTCGCCGTGGGCGGCGGCCCGCGCCGCGCCGCGCTGAGAGCCCCGACGAGCGCCGGTCGCGCGCTCGCCGAGCGAACGGGCGTGCAGCGCCGGGGCAGTGCCCGAGCGTGGAGCTTGCGTCCGAGGAGGGTGGTGGGGACTCGGCGGCTTTCCTCGTAGCCCGGGCTCTGCCGGGGATTGGGCGCGGGATCGCAGCGGACGTTCGCTGCCGAAGCGGAGCTTGACGTCGGGCTGGCGCCCGACCTACGCCCGGGATCGAGCGTGGCATCAACGTCGTTGCGTGATCTTCGGAATCAATGAGCTATCCCGCATCGCTCACCGATGCGCGAAGCGAGGGTGCCGAGACGCTGTCCTGGCCGGAAGCACGGACCGGAGGGTGGCGAAGGCGTGGCCGACACACCGTCGAGCCGCGCGGAGGAAGTACGTCCTGCCAGGGCGGATGGATCGGCGACCGCAGGCGTGAATCGGTGAGATATGCGGGTCAGCACCTGTTCGATGAAGGGCTCCCACGACGCGCGGAGTTGCCCGCTGTCGGGGCCACGCAACATGGAAATTCTAGCGCTACACGATAGATTTTCG
>CAZRGU010000311.1:0-3933 GCA_964599705.1 uncultured Ectothiorhodospiraceae bacterium
AGCCCGGGCTCTGCCCGGGATCGGTTGCAGGGCGGCACCCGACGTCCGAAAGCGCGGTGCCGCTCGGGGCCCCACGGCAGCGGCCGGGGCTTGACGCGAGGCTCGCGAGCACCTGTGCGCGAGCCCCTGTGCGATCGAGCGGGCGGCTCGCCGGATCTCGGCCTACCGCTGCCCCACCACCACCGGGCGGTGGTAGCGCTGGGGGATGATGCCGCGGCGCGGGTGGTCCCAGGGGTGGTCGACGCGCACCTGCGGGAAGCCGTTCTCCGCCAGCATCCGGGCCATGAACCGCGGGGTCGGGCGCTCGCCGAGGTGGCGCTGGTCGCGGGTGTTGCACTGGACGAGGAACAGCGGCGCGATCCCGGCGAGGTGGCGGGTCAGGGCGGCGATCTCGTCGGGCTCCAGGTAGTAGAGGCAGTTGAGCGCGATCACCGCGTCGAAGCGGCCCAGATCGAGGCCCGCGACCTCGCGCAGATCGGCCTCGACGTAGCGCACGTTGTAGCGCGTCTGGCAGCGCCACTCGAGGACGCTCTTGACGAACTCGGCCTGCTCGATGACCCGCGGCCAGTGCGCGCTCGAGTCGACGCCGACCACCTCGCGGGCGCCGAGCCGGGCCATCGCGATCGAGATGAGGCCGTTGTTGCAGCCGAGCTCGAGCACCCGCCTGCCCTGGAGATCCGGGAGGTTGCGCCGGACGATGAACTCGAACTTGCCGAGCCCCATGTGGCGCGAGTCGAGCGGCGCGTCGGGCCAGGCCGTGGAGCGGGCGATGATCCCGCCGCCGAGGTCGGTGTGGGCGAACCACTGCTCGAACTCGGCGACCCGGGCGCGGACGGCCTCGTCGGTCCACTCGGGGCTGGGCCCGGGCTCGGGACCGCTCATCGCAGCACCGCCCAGGTCGCCGCGGCGGCCAGGGCGGCCCCGCCGAGCGCGCACAGCGCCCCGAGCCGGCGAAGCGCCTGTTGCTTCTGGGGCACGAAGGTGCGTGGCTCGCCGAAGTGCTCGGCGCTGGCCGGCGGCGGGTCGTCGGCGGCCGGCTCGTCGTGGGCCTCGAACCAGGCCTGCGGGTAGCCGTAGGCGAGCACCAGCACCTGCGGGCGGGTCAGCATATGAGTGTCCATCCCGGCTAGGGTAGCAAGTGCCTCGCGGTGGAAGAAGCGTGCCCGCTCGCGCAGGCGCCGCTGCTCCTCGCCGCGAGTCCGGGCGGCGGCGAGGTTGAGCACCAGCGCCTTGCGCAGGTCCTGGGCGGCCCAGGTCTCGGTCGGATACTCGAGGCGCTCGGGGTGGTCGAGGTAGGGCTCCTCGTGCTCGAGGGCCCAGCGCGCGTAGTGGAGCAGGGCGGCGCGCGCGTAGTCGCGCTCCTCCGGCGGGCCGCCGATCGTCTCGAGGTGGGCGAGGTACTTGGCCAGCGCCTCGAGGAAGACCATGTAGTACCAGCGGTTCTCGACGTCCTCGAGGCGCCGCGCGGCCAGGTCGTCGCACGGGTGGATGCAGCGGTGGACCAGCTCGCGGGCCTTGGCGAGGAAGCGCGCCTCACCGCTCAGCCGGTGGGCGTCGACCAGGGCGTTCAAGGCGTTGCCGGGGGTCCGCCCGGGGCCGTGGTAGCCGTCGTATCCCGACGAGGAGATGTGTCCGGTGGGGCCACGGGCGAGCCACCGGAACACGGTGCGCGCCCCGTCGTCGGCCGCGATCACGTACTCGCCGAGCGCCAGCACCGCGCGCCGCGAGGCCTCCGAGCCGGTCAGCAGGTGGTGGAGGAGCAGCCCGGTGGTGTAGAGGTGCCCGGGCGAGGGCCCGCCGCCGCCCTTGCCGCCGGCCGGGAACGAGCGGTGGGTGCTGGTGGCGGCGTCGGCGTAGTGGTCGGTGTGCCAGAACATCCCGCGGCTGTAGGCCGACTTGTCGCCGTCGGTGTGGTAGCAGTCGATGTCGGCGACGTGGGCGGCCAGTTCCTCCATCCACTCGAACCAGCGCCGCTCGGCGCTGCGCATGAACTGCACGGCGAAGCCGCGCAGCGCGTCGTACTGGTTGTTGTAGTGCGAGATGACCGGGCGCGGGGCGTCGCAGAAGACCTCCTCGTGGTCGGCCCACAGATCCCCGAAGTGGCGCCAGCCGTACTCGTCGACCCGCTCGCGCTTGGCCTCGACGCTCGCCGGCCCCTCGAGCAGCGAGGCAACGAGCGCCGCGGCGGGCTCGCCGGGTGCGGCCGGGGTCAGCCACGGAGCGGCGCCGGCCGCGGCGTACCAGGCCGGCTCGGGGTGGGCGAGCAGCGGCTCGCGCACCCACTCGAGGGGGCCCTCGCCGACCCCGTCGGGGCCGAGGCCGAGCACGCACTCGTGGGTCTTGCGCTCGCCGCCCTGCAGCTCGTGGAGGTCGCCGTGCTCGGCCGGGAAGAGGTGGAGCTCGAGGGCCGACTCGCCGATCCCCAGCCCCTTGGGGAAGTTCTGCCAGAAGTGGCGCATCGCCAGGGCGAGGTGCCATGGGTCGCGCTCGAGCAGCGCGAGCGGGGTGGCGCGCAGCCCCTCGGCGCACGTTCCCCCGGTCTCCACGACGTAGCCGCGCCGCCGCACCGGCACCCGGCCCTCGCGGTTGACGTGGACGCGGCTCGCCCACTGCTCGCCGCCGCTCGAGTCCTGGTAGAGCAGCGCCGGCAGCGGGCAGGGGGCGAGCGGGGCGTCGGGCTCGGGGGACAGCGCGCCGCGCGCCTCGCCCGGCCCGGCGCCGACCAGCGCCGCGCGCAGGGTCAGGCGCTCGAGGTAGACCGACCCCGGGGCGCCGAGGCGCCACTGGCCGCCGGGATGGGCGGCCGGTCGCGGGTTGGTGACCGCGACCCGCAGGCGCACCGCCGGCAGCCCGGCGAAGAGCTCGATCTCGACGGCGAGTGCGAGTAGCGCCCGGCCGGACAGCTCGAGGCTGCCGGCCAGCGCCAGGCGCGCGCGCAGCGGTCCGCGCTCGGCGATCTCGACCCGATCGATGCGGGTGGTCAGCGCACGGTGCTCGCCGTCGCTGCCCTCGAGGGTGATCCGCACCTCGCCCGGTCGCCCTGGCGCGCTCACCGCCAGCAGTCGCCCGCCCGGCCCGGCGCGGTAGCTCAGGCCGGCGCCGCTCAGCACCAGTCCGTCGGCCGCCTCGCGCTCGACGGTGATCGGCGCGCTCGGCGGCGGCTCGCTGGCGGCCGGCTCGACCCGGTAGGGCGCCGCGCCGGTCTCGCCCTGCCAGTCGAGCAGCAGCCAGCGCACCGAGCCGTCCGGCCAGCGCTCGAGCGCCCGGGCCTGGACCGCCACCGCGCGCCCGTGGCGGTCGCGCAGGCAGGGGCGGGCGCCCGCGGCGAAGGCCCCGGGCGGCCACGGCACCGAGCAGCGCAGCGGCTCGCCGCGCCGCTCGGGCAGCGCGCGCCCCGGCGGTGGGGCAAGATGCAGGGTCGCCGCGCTCATCCTCGCCGCCGAGCGCCCGGGCGGCGCTGCGCGGTGGGTGCGGCCGGTCCCGCCGATGCCTCGCCGCGCCCCGGCTGCGAGCCGCGCGCGGGCCTCCTCGTCGTGCCCCGACGGGGCTCATCCATGGTCGTCGGTCCTCTCGGCGTCGCGAACCAGGGGGGATCGGCGCCGCTGCCCGTGGCGACGGGTTCCCACCCTATCCAGCGATGAAGCGAACGCCGGGCAGCCCTTCGAGATCGGCATCCGAGGTGACCAGCTCCGCGCCGTGGCGCAGGGCGGTGGCGTAGACGATGGCGTCGGCCATCGCCAGGCCGTGGCGCAGGGCCGTCTCCGCGCTCTCCATCGCGAGGCTCGCCTCGAGCGCGACGAGGCGCGCCTGCTGCATGAACGCCGCGCAGCGCAGGGCGGTCTCCTCGCTGGCGGCGCGCGCGAGGGCCTTGTAGACCTCGTGGAGCACGATGCTCGGCACGATGAGCTCCTCGGGGCGCTCGAGCAGCTCGGC
>CAZRGU010000312.1:0-3933 GCA_964599705.1 uncultured Ectothiorhodospiraceae bacterium
TCGCCAGCATGGATCGCGCCTCGACTCGCGACGGGTCGAGGCGGATGGCCTCCCGATAGGCGGCGATCGCGTCCCGGTTGCGGCCCAGATCGGCGAGCGCGCTGCCGCACTTGATGATCGCGCTCACGTAGTCGGGGCGCAGGCGCACCGCCTCGCGGGCATGGGCGAGCGCCTCCTCGAAGCGTCCCAGGCCGCGCAGCGCAGCGGCCAGGTTGTTGTGCGCCTCGGGGTAGTCGGGACGGCGCTCGATGGCGGCGCGGAAGGCCGCGGCGCCCTCCTCCCAGCGGTCCTCGGCGATCCAGGTCAGCCCCTCGGTGAGGTGCGGCTCGGCGGCCTGCGGCGCGAGCCCCTGGGCGCGCCGGGCGAGCTCGCGGGCCTCGCCAGGGCGTCCCTGCTCGAGCACCACCCCGGCGAGCGTGTCCCAGGCGAGCGCATCGCCCGGCGCGGCCTCGAGCAGCGCGCGCAGCGCCCGCTCGGCCTCATCGAGATCGCCCTGATCGCGGCACAGGGTCGCGTAGTTGAAGCGGGCGTTGAGGTGGCCGGGGTCGATGGCCAGCGCCTCGCGGTACAGGGCCAGCGCGGCATCCACGTCGCCCTGCTCGCGCAGCAGGTTGGCCAGATTGTTGCGCACCACCGCGTTGCCGGGGGCGAGGCGTGCGGCGGCGCGCAGCGCCTCGATCGCCTCGCCGCCGCGCCCGAGGCGCTGCAGCAGCCAGGCGTGCGCCTCGGCCAGCCCGGCATCGCGCGGGGCGCGGGCGCGCAGCTTGCGGTAGCCGCGCTCGGCGGCCGCGTAGTCGCCGCGCTCGGCGGCCCGCGCCGCGCGCGCCAGCAGCGCCTCGGGGCCCCCTGCGCCACCGCGCAGCGCTCGCCCGCGAGCCATCAGCCGCCCTCCCGTGCCGCCGGCCCGGCCGGCGGGCCGAGCGCCTCGAGGAGCGGGCCGAGGTGGGCCGCGTAGGCCCGCCAGCGCCCCACCGAGCGGGTGTAGACGGGCTGGCGAACCTGCCACTGGCTGGCGGTCAGCACCGCCCCGCCGGCGGACCGGTGATCGAGGCAGCGCGCATCCCAGGGCAGCCCGAGGAAGGCGATCAGGGCCCGCGCGGTGCCCTCCGGGTCGGCGACCAGGGACTCGTAGGCGACCTCCTGCCAGGGCAGCGGCAGCACCGCGCGCCAGTGCGCCATCAGCCGCCGGTACTCGTTGAGGTAGGCGCCGATCTCGCCCAGTTCGAAGGCAAACCCGTTGGCCTGCGCGTGGGTGAAGTTCTGGAAGTAGATCGACAGCCCGGTGTCGCGCGGGTCGCGGGTGCAGTGGATGACCCGGGCGCGCGGCAGGGCCAGCGCGACCAGCCCGAGGTGCCAGAAGTTGAGCGGCATCTTGTCGACCGCCCGCGCGACCCCGGGGCCGGCGCCGGCGGCGGCGAGCGCCTCCAGGTAGCCGCGGGCCAGCGCCGCGAGCAGCGGCGCATCGAGCCGCCCGGCGCAGGCCGGATAGGGGACCCCGTCGACGGCGATGCGCAGCTTGCCGAGGTGCTCGAGCTCGCCACAGGCGTGCACCTGCGGGTGGGCCGCCAGGATCCGCTCGACCAGGGTGGTCCCGGAGCGCGGCATGCCGACCACCAGCACCGGCAGGTCGCTGGGGTCACCGGGGGGCGGGCTGGCGAAGCGCTCGCGCGGAAAGGCCGCGATCAGCGCATCGACCCGGGCCCGGACCGCCGCGGGGTCGTGGCGCAGCCCGCGCCGGACCAGGGCGTTGCCGCGCGCCAGGTGAGCGAAGGCGGCGTCGGGACGCCCGAGGTCGTCGAGCAGCTTGGCGGCGGCGAAGCGCAGCGCCGCGCGCTCCGCGTCGTCGTGGCCCGGTCGCGCCAGCTCGACCTCGATCCGCTCGACCCAGCGCTCGTCACCGGGCCGCGCCCGGCGGGCCAGGGCCAGGGTCTCGTAGGCGCGCGCCAGCCCCGGGTCGAGCTCGAGGGCGCGCCGGCAGGCGGCCAGCCCCTCCTCGATCGCCCCGGCCGCGATCCGCACCTCGGCGAGCCGGTGGTGGGCGCTGGCCCGCTCGGGGGCCAGGCGCAGCGCCTCGCCGAGCTCGGCCTCGGCCTCGCCGAGGCGCGCCGCGGCGGCCAGCACGGTGGCCAGCCTCTCGCGCAGCGCCGGGTCGCCGGGGGCGGTGGCGATCGCGGCGCGCAGCGCCGCCTCGGCCTCCTCGTGAAGACCGGTCTCGAGGCACAGCTCGACCAGCCGGGCGAGCGCCGCGGGGCTGCCCGGCTCGCGCCGGCGCGCCTCCCGGCAGGCGGCGAGCGCCTCCCCGAGCCGATCCTGGCCGGCCAGGGCGCCAGCCAGCGCCAGGTGGGTGTCGGCGAGATCGAGGCCGGCGGCGAGCGCCGCCCGGGCCTCGCGCTCGGCATCATCCCAGGCCTGCCCTTCGAGCAACGCCAGGGCCAGGGCGAGGCGCAGCGGGGCATGCCCCGGGAAGCGCCGCGCCCCCGGCTCGAGGACCGCCCGGGCGCGCCCCGGCTCGCCGGCGGCCAGCCAGGTGAGCCCCAGGTGGAGCAGTGGTTCGGACTCCCCGGGAGCGAGCCGTGCGGCCTGCTCGAGGGCCGCGGCGGCCGGCTCGTGGCGTCCGAGCTCGCGCAGCGCCAGGCCCCGCTGGAGCTGCGCCGCGGCGCTGCCCGGAGCGAGCGCGCAGGCCTGCTCGGCGGCGGCCAGCGCCTCGCCGGCGCGCCCCTCGCGCAGCCGCACGGCGGCCTGCTCGACAAGCCGCCCGGCGCGCCCGCCCCCTCCTGCCGCCCGGCGCCGGGCGCTGCGCCTCGCCGATTGCCGTGCCACCGCTGCCGCCTGCATCTACTGCATGGAAGCGGTGAAGCTTAGCGGCAACCGGCTCTCGCCCGCCATCCCGATTTGCCCGCAGCGAGCGGCTCGGCTGTAATGGGCGCGGCGCTGGGACGTGCGAGGCGAGTGGGATGGGCTGGTGGGGCAAGCTGCTCGGTGGGGCCTTCGGGTTCATGGTCGGTGGCCCGATCGGGGCCCTGATCGGGGCGGCGCTCGGCCACGGCATCGACCGCGGCGCCGAGCAGCACGCCGGGCCCGGCGCCGAGGGCCTGTTCAGCCGCCAGGAGCGCGCCCAGGCGGTCTTCTTCACCGCCACCTTCTCGGTGATGGGCCACCTGGCCAAGGCCGACGGGCGGGTGACCCGCGACGAGATCGAGGTCGCCCGGGCGGTCATGGACCGCCTCGGGCTCGATGCCCGCCACCGCGAGCTCGCCCAGCACCTGTTCCGCGAGGGCAAGGACCCGGACTTCCCGCTCGACGCGGTGCTCGAGCAGCTGCGCCGCGAGTGCCGCTACAGCGCCAACCTGCTGCGCGTGTTCCTCGAGATCCAGCTCCACGCCGCCTGGGCCGACGGCGCCGTGCACCCGGCCGAGCGGGCCGTCCTCGAGCGGATCTGTGAGCGGCTCGGGTTCAGCGCCGCCGAGCTCGCGCGGCTCGAGGCGATGGTGCGCGGTGCCCCGGCCCGCCCCGAGGAGATGCCGCTCGAGCGCGCCTACGAGCTGCTCGGGCTCGAGCCGGGGGCCAGCGCCGCCGAGGTCAAGCGCGCCTACCGGCGCCAGATGAGCCGCCACCACCCCGACAAGCTGGTCTCGCGCGGACTGCCCGAGGAGATGATCGCGGTGGCCACCGAGCGCACCCAGCAGATCCGCGCCGCCTACGAGCGCATCCGGCGCGAGGACGCAGCGGCGGCACGCCCGGGACCGTGAGCTCGGGTCCCGGGTGGAACCAGCCCGGATATCTCACCGATCCACGGCTGCGGCCGCCGATCCATCTGTCCTGGCAGGACGTACTCCCTGCGGGCGCCTCGACGTCGTGTCGGCTACGCCTTCGCCGCCCGCCATGGAGCCGTGCCGATCGAGGTGTTACCCTATTGTCACCTTCGGTCCGCGA
>CAZRGU010000313.1:0-3912 GCA_964599705.1 uncultured Ectothiorhodospiraceae bacterium
AGCCTCGCCGGGTGCCGGCCCGCCGCCGGGCTCTGCCCGGCAGCAGGCCCCGTCGGGCACAAGTCCGATGCCGCCCCATCGGGGCGCCCGGAGCCCGCTATCCGCGATACAGCTCGAGCAGTCGATCGTGGGGCAGCGCCGGGACGGTCACCCCGTCGCGACCGACCATCGTCCGGTTGGCGACCATCGAGTCGATCACGGCCTCCTCGGTGGACTCCACGACCGCCGCGAACAGCGGGTCGAGGCTGTCATTGGACAGGAACGCGGCCTCCCCGAGCGGCGCGTCGCGCTCGAGCCCCTCGGCGTTGGCGGTCGACAGGGCCAGGAACAGGTCGCCGGAGCCGTTGTGCGACACCGACCCGGTGCGCGCGAGCCCGAGGCCGACGCGCCGCGCCAGACGCTTGAGCTGGTGGGGCAGCAGCGGCGCGTCGGTGGCCACGATCGCGATGATCGACCCACCCGGCCGGCTGCGCACCTCACCGCCCCGGATCTGGCGCCCGACGCGCACCCCGCGGATCGTCAGCTCCTCGCGCCGCCCGAAGTTGGCCTGGACGAAGGTTCCCAGGTGGTACTCCCGGCCGGCGATCGCGACGCGCCGCGAGGCGCTGCCCGAGCCGCCCTTGAAGTCGTAGCAGATCGTGCCGGTGCCGCCGCCGACGCTGCCGAGCTCGATCGGGCCGCCGCGGGCCCCGTCTAGGGCCCGGAAGACGTCCGCCTCGGTGACGTGGAAGCCGTTGATGTCGTTGAGCTCGCCGTCGAAGGTCTCACCCGCGACCGGCAGCAGCCAGCGCTCGAACGGCTCGTCCGAGCGCTCGATCAGCCAGCGGATGGTGGCGTCGCGGGCCAGCCCGCAGGAGTGGGTGTTGGTGATCGTGATCGGTCCCTGGCAGATCCCTGAATCCTCGATCCACTGGGTCCCGGTCAGCTCGCCGTTTCCGTTGAGCGCGAAGCTGGCGGCGAAGACCGGGGCCGCTCCCCGGGCCCGGCCGCGCGGCAGGATCGCGGTCACCCCGGTGCGGACCGGGCCCCGGCCTCGGACCAGCGGGCCCTGGCCACGGACCAGGGTCGCGTACCCGACCTCGACGCCGGCCACGTCGGTGATCGCGTTGTGCTCGCCGGGTTGGCCGTCGAACTCGATCCCGAGGCCGCGCGCCCGCCGCAGGCCCCCCGGTGTCTGCACCCTGGCGTCCATCTCCGTTCCCCCTGGTGGCGACCGTCCGGGATCCTAACCGGGGCGCGGGTGCTGGCGATGCTCGATGCGGCGCTCGAGGCCCGCGAGGGCGAGCAGCCGGCGGCGCGGGCCGCGGCGGTGGGCGAGGCTGAGGAGGCCGCGGGGACGGGCGGTTAGCCACAGGACGTCCCCGGTGGGACGCCGGGGGTGGGCGAGCCGGTCGGCCGGGGCCGGACGCGGCGGCGTGCCGATGCGCTGGTGTGGCCGGCCGGGCGGGTGCTCGAGGTCGGGGGCGAGGCGCTGCGCCACGCAACCCTCGCGCTGCTGGTCGGCCACGGGATGCATCGACCCGGACTTCGCGGCGCGACTGCTTACCTGGCCTCACAGCGGGTTCTCGGTGCACAACCGCGTGCGGGTCCGGGCAGGCGATGCACAGGGACGCAGGCACCTCGCCCGTTACATGAGCCGCGCTCCTCTGGCGCTCGAGAAGATGTGCTACGACAGCGAGAGCGGCATGGTCATCTACCGCTCGCGGATGCACGCCGGTCTCAAGCGCAACTTCCAACTGATGGCCGGTGCGCGCTGGCTCGACCTGCTGCTCGCCCACGTGCCCGACCGTGGCGAGCACCTGATGCGCTACTACGGCTACTACAGCAGCCGCAGCCGCGCCGAGCGGGCCAAGCGGGTGCGCTACGTTGCCGCGGCTCGTGAGCCAGCATCCCCGGCGCCGCTGCGCGAGCAGGGGGCGATCGGCCCATCGCGACCCGGGCGAGTGATCGAACCGGAGACAGGAGATGCCTTGCCTGGCGAGCGCGCGGGGTGGGTTCTACCCCCCGTCGCCGAGCTCGGTGCCCTCCCGCAGCCGCTCGAGGTAGGCCTGGTAGGCGTAGACGCGGTCGCGCTTCCTGCCCGTTGTCTCGACGAGCACACCGGCCCGGACGAGGGCGTCGATGGCGCGGCCGGCCGTCGGCTTGGTGGTTTCGAGCGCATCGACGACCCAGGGGGTCGTGACCAGCGGTCGGCTCGGCAGGCGGTCGAAGAGGCGTACGGCAAGCAGAGTCGTTCCGGCCTGGTGGACGACGCGCTCGCGATCGGCGGTCACCCGCGCGAAGAGGTCCCGTGCCGTGTCTACCGCCTCACGGGCGATGGTGGCGACGCCTTCGAGGAAGAAGTCGAGCCAGCCCTCGAAGTCGCCCTCCGTGCGCACGGCGTCGAGGCGCCGGTAGTACTCCTGCCGGTGCCGCTTGAAGAAGAGGCTCAGGTAGAGCAGCGGCCGCGAGAGTAGCCGCCAGTGCTCGAGGAGGAGCGCAATGAGCACCCGCCCGATGCGACCGTTGCCATCGAGGTAGGGGTGGAGGGTCTCGAAATGCACGTGCACGAGGCCCACCCGCACGAGCGCGGGGTGCTCGTCGTCCTCATGGATGTAGCGCTCGAGATGCGAGAGCAGCTCTGGCAAGAGGTGGGGCGGCGGGGGGACGAAGAGGGCGTTGCCGGGCCGGCTGCCGCCGATCCAGTTCTGGCTGCGGCGAACCTCGCCGGGCATCTTGCTCGCGCCGCGCACCCCCTGCAGCAGGCGCCGGTGGATCTCGGACAAGAGCCGCATCGAGAGCGGTAGGCCGGAGGGCTCGGCGAGCTGCTGGCGCGCGAAGGAGAGCGCGTCGATGACGTTGCACACCTCCTCGACGTCGGCCCCAGGCGGCGACACGCCGGCGCTGAGCTCGTAGTCGAGCAGATCCATCAGCGTCGCCTGCGTGCCCTCGATTTGCGAGGAGAGCACGGCCTCCTTGCGGACGAAGGCGTAGAGGAACCAGTCGAGCGACGGCACCATCTCGCCAGCGAGCTCCAGCCTCGACAGCCCGTGCTCGGCGTCGCGGACGCGTTCTCGGAGCCTGCCCTCGATGGCGAGCGGCGGCCTGGCCGGCGGCAGCGGGTAGGGCACGAAGGCTCGCGCCTGCTCACCCGCCACGGTGGTCGTCTCGTAGCGGCCCGTCTCTCGTCTCGTCATGGTGCCCCTGGTGGTTACGCTCGCGTGCCTTGCGACCCACTGTAGGAACGAATTCTTTACCAGTGCAGGACCGAAGTCAAGAAAACGTTATCATGAGTGTGGCGCGAGCCTGGGTCGCGAGTCCCCTCGCCTGCCGATGGCAGAGCCGCACCGGCACAGGAGCCTCCGGTGTAGGCGGCTACCAAGAAGCGCAGATAGTTGGCGAACGGGCGCATCGTGATCGGAGGCGTTGTCGTTCCCGAGCACCGCCCTGAGCAGGTCCAGCAACCCCGCAGAATCCCGTCGCGATCCGGAGTCTAGTGCGCCGAGCATCGCCCGTGGTGCTCAGGGCGGGATGTGCCCGTGCGCGTCCGGTGGGGTTAGATCGGCGCTGGCGATGAAGTCGACGCAGCCCCGGACTTGTGGACTTGGCGATCACATCCGGGGCTGCGCCCAGACCCACGCTCGCGCGCGGCTCCGAGCCGAGTATCTGCGCCCGGGCAGCGGTCGTCCAGCGTTCATCGCAGGGAGCGAGCGGTGGACGATGCGCGGCCTCTCGTGTGTGGGCGGTGCCGGCGTCAGGTGCGAATCTGCCCGCGCTGCCAGGGGCCGATGCGGGCCATCGCGCTGAACGGGACTCCCGCCGTCGCGCAGCAGGTTCCCGAGCACCGCACAGCCCTGCCCGGCCGGGAGTCGGCGCCTCCTACAGCAGCGACTCGCCAGGCCGGACCCGGGTGAAGTGCACCGGCTCGGCCTC
>CAZRGU010000314.1:0-3885 GCA_964599705.1 uncultured Ectothiorhodospiraceae bacterium
CTTCGCCGTAGCCCGGACATTGCCCGGGACCAACCCCCGGGACGACGATCCCGACCTTCGCCCACGGCACGGCGCCCGGACGACGACGATCCCGACCCTCGCCGTAGCCCGGGCTTTGCCCGGGATCGAGCCTCGAGCGGCACCCGGCGCGGCCGGTGACCGAGCCCCGCTCGGCCCAACCCGCGGCCGGCGCCGGCTGCGGGCTCGACGGCGGGCTCGCCCCCGCCCTGCGGGCGCATCGACCGGGCGGTGGGGGCACGGCGGCGGGCTGCTACCCTGTCCTCCCGACCCTTGGGAGAGCGGCCATGATCGAGGCACCGTACTACCCGATCGTCTACGTCCGCGGCTACGCCGGCACCCAGGCCGAGGTCGAGGAGACCGTCGCCGACCCCTACATGGGCTTCAACCTCGGCTCGACCAAGCTGCGCCAGCGCTGGACCGGCGAGATCCAGCGCTTCATCTTCGAATCACCGCTGCTGCGCCTGATCAAGGAGCACGGCTACCGCGACGTCTACGCCGAGGGCGCCGAGCCGCCGCCCGGGCAGCCGGTCCCGGCGCGCAGCGTCTGGATCTACCGCTACTACGAGCAGGTCTCGGAGGAGCTCGGCAGCGGGGTGCGCCCCGAGATCGAGGACTACGCGCGCGGCCTCGGCGCGCTGCTCGCGCGCATCCGCGAGCACACCTGCGGCGCCGACGCGGAGGCCCGCCGGCGCTTCCGCGTCTACCTGGTGGCCCACTCGATGGGCGGGCTGGTGGTGCGCTGCTACCTGCAGCGCATCGCCCCGCAGGACGACGACCCGGTCGCCGTCGACAAGGTCTTCACCTACGCCACCCCGCACGGCGGCATCGACTTCCGCCTGATCGGCAACGTGCCTGCCTTCCTGCGGGTCAACAACGCCGACGTCTTCAACGTCGAGCGGATCCGCGACTACCTGGTGCTCGCCCCCGAGGAGCCGGTCAACTCGCTCGGCGGGCACTTCGATGCGCGCCGCTTCTTCTGCCTGATCGGGACCGCCGCGCGCGACTACGCGGTCGCCGGCGGGCTCTCGGCGAGCGCCGTGGGCCCGATGAGCGACGGCCTGGTGCAGATCAAGAACGCCTACGTCGCCGGTGCCCCGCGCGCCTTCGTGCACCGCGCCCACTCCGGGCACTACGGCATCGTGAACTCCGAGGAGGGCTACCAGAACCTCGCCCGCTTCCTGCTCGGCGACGTGCGCGTCGAGGGCCTGCTCGAGGTCGACGAGGTCACCCTGCCGCCGCGGGTCGCCGCCGCCAGGCGGCGCGGCAGGGCGATCCGCGCCTCCTACCACATCGAGGTGGTGGTGCGGGTGCGCCGCGCGCGCTGGGATCTCACCCGCCGGCTCGCCGACGAGCAGTCGGCGATCTTCCGCACCTACGACGCGCTTCGCGGCGGTGCCCCGCCGCACCTGTTCACCGCCTTCCTGGCCGGCTGGGCGCGCGGGCGTGCCCGGCGCAGCCTCGGCTTCGCCATCGACCTGCGGGTGCTGGTCCCCGAGTACGAGATCGACGGCCTGCTGCTCTTCGACGAGCACATCGAGGGCGGCTACCTGTTCCGCGACAAGCTCAACCTCGAGATCACGCCGGCCGGCGACGACCCGCCGCTGCTGCGCTACGGCTGGGACAGCCGCACGCCCAACCGCGCCTCGCGCCGGGCCGCGGCTGCCGCGCTCGCGGCCGGCTGGGAGTTCCGCATCCCGGTCGCGCAGCGCACCCGTCCGGGGCTTCGCGCCACCCTGGTGCTGCGCGCCGAGCCCTGGAGCTGAGAGGCCGGTCGGCCCGGCGGCGCGCCTGCCTTCTCAAGGTGCGCGGAACAGGTCCTCCTTGAGCAGCGCCCGGTCGAAGGTGACAACCGCGTCGCAGCCGGCCGCCCGGGCGTCCTCGCGAATCAGGTAGTCGGCGAGGTCGCCGCCTCCGGTCGCGTAGGCGCGCAACGCCCGCAGCAGGCGGTCGGGCGAGGCGAAGACGAGTTGGCGGGCCGCGAGCAGCCGCGCGAGGACATCCACGATCGTCTCGCGATCGAATCCGTAGGCCGCGCGCAGCACCCAGACCAGCTCGCAGACGACCAGCTCGGAGACCCAGGCCTGCTCGCCGTCTGCCGCGAGCCGCTCGAGGAGCCGGACCACCTTGCGGGTCTGCGCCGCGTCGTCCTTGACCAGCAGGCGCACCAGCACGTTGGTGTCGAGAGCGATCACCTCGCCACTGATCGCGCGAACGACTCCGCCGCGGCCCGCTCGACGGCGGCCTTCATCTCCGCGACGCTCACGTGCCGCCCGTCCTGCGGCTCCAGGATCCCGACGAGGTCGAGCAGATCCACGGTCTGCGGTCGCAGCTCCACCACGCCGTCCTCGCGCACAACGAACAGCACCCGATCGCCGGAGTCGACCCGCAGCGCGTTCCGAATCTCCTTGGGGATCGTCACCTGGCCCTTGGACGAGATGGTCGAGGTCGGCATCTTTACCAATTTCCGGTTTCCTTACATGACTGTAAGTCATACCGAGGTGGGTGGCAAGGGCGAGAAGCTCGGCGAGCGCGCTGGCTGCGGCGGCCCGTGGCGTGGCTTGCCGATGCGTTCGCCTCAGCCAGCCGCTCGACTCGCTCTACCGGCTCTCCGGCGAGCTGCGCGCCGAGCCCTGGGGCTGAGCCTGTACACTCATCACCCCGGCCTACCGCGACGGCGAGCGATTGCTGCACAGGCTCCCCGGCGGCCCCGGCCGAGGACACCCCGGCGCGCACGCAGCCAAGCTCTCCGGCTCGCTGCCGACACGGGGCAGAACCACCCCGCCAGGGGACGGAGCGAGCATGGGCAACCGCCGCAACTACTACCGGATCCTGCGCGTCCAGCCGGATGCCTCGGGTGATGTCATCCGGCGCAGCTACCGCACCCTGCTCCAGCGTCTCAGGCTCCACCCCGACCTCGGCGGCGACCACTGGAGCGCCGCTCTGCTCAACGAGGCCTGGGCGGTGCTGCGCGGCCCCGAGCAGCGGGCCGCCTACGATCGCGAGCTGCTCCGCTCCCATGACCTCAGGAGCCTCTCGCTGGGCGCCTTCCGCCACGCCCGGCGCGGTGGCCAGCGGGCCGGGCGCGGCCGCCGCCACCTCTACCGCCTGCTCGAGGTCCAGCCCGATGCCCCGCAGGCGGTCATCGAGGCGAGCTGGCGGCTGCTGCGCGAGCGCCCCGGGGCCGACCGTGCGGCCCTCGACGAGGCCTGGGAGGTGCTCGGCGATGGCGTGCGGCGCGAGGCCTACGACCGGGCCCTGCGCGACGGCGAGCCGGAGCGCGGCCCCGGGCCGGCCCGGCTCGCCCTGCCGGCGGCGGGCCGCGCCGCGCCGACCGGCGCACCAGGCCCGCCCCGCCGCGGCGGGTACTCCGCCGGCCACTGCCCGTTCTGCGCGACGCCCCACGCGGCGAGCGCCAGCCGCTGGCAACCGATCACCTGCGCGGGCTGCGCGAGCCCGCTCGAGCCGGCGCGGCGCGGGACAGCCGGCGCGCTCGGGCAGCGCGGCACGCCGCGCCGCGCCCACCCCGGCCGCGCCCGGGTCTACCCCTCCTGGCCCGGGCCGGCGCTCGCGGCCACCGTCGGCGACCTCTCGCCCCACGGTGCCCGCCTCGCCCTCGCCGGTCTGCTCGGCACCGCCGGCATCGTCAAGATCGACGCCGAGGCCTTCGCCGCCATCGCCCGCATCAGCCACCGGCGCCGGCTCGGACAGGGGTGCACGATCGGGGTCGAGTTCCTCACCGTGCGCTTCGCGCGCCCCAGCGGTACGTTCGTGCGCGAGCGCGCCTGAGCGACGCGAGACAACGGAGGATGGGGTGGGCGGTGGGGCGGGCTGCGGAGCGACCATCGCCGGGCTTCATCTCGATCC
>CAZRGU010000315.1:0-3809 GCA_964599705.1 uncultured Ectothiorhodospiraceae bacterium
CTGAGCCCCCAGCGCAGCGACGGTCAGCGAGATGTTCTTCAACCAGACGGCGATCGAACAGCGGATCCGCAAGCTCCAGAACCACCTCGCCCAGGAGAACCCGGTGCTGCTCGAGGTGGTCAAGAGCTTCCGCTCGCTCGACCGGGTCGCCTACGCGCTCGGGGTGCTCGGGCGCGAGGAGTCGTTCGCCACCCGGGTGCCGTGGTGGCCGATGATCTCGGTGCTCGGCACCTTCTCCTCGGGCAAGTCGACCTTCATCAACCACTACCTCGGCCAGCGCGTCCAGCTCACCGGCAACCAGGCCGTCGACGACCGCTTCACCGTGATCTGCTACGGCAACGACGACGCCAACCGGGTGCTGCCGGGCATCGCGCTCGATGCCGATCCGCGCTTTCCCTTCTACCGGATCAGCCGCGAGATCGAGGCGGTGGCCGAGGGCGAGGGGGCGCGGGTCGACTCCTACCTGCAGCTCAAGACCTGCCGCAGCGAGGCCCTGCGCGGCAAGATCCTGATCGACTCGCCGGGCTTCGACGCCGACCAGCAGCGCAACTCGACGCTGCGCATCACCGATCACATCATCGATCTGTCCGACCTGGTGCTGGTCTTCTTCGACGCCCGCCACCCCGAGCCGGGGGCGATGCGCGACACCCTCGAGCACCTGGTGGCCCGCACCATCCACCGCCCCGATGCCAACAAGTTCCTGTTCATCCTCAACCAGATCGACAACGCCGCGCGCGAGGACAACCCCGAGGAGGTGTTCGCCGCCTGGCAGCGGGCGCTCGCCCAGTGCGGGCTGACCGCCGGGCGCTTCTACGCCATCTACAACCCCGAGGCCGCCATCACCATCGAGGACCCGAAGCTGCGCCAGCGCTTCCAGGCGCGCCGCGACGAGGACATGGCGGCGATCGTCGAGCGCATGGAGCGGGTCGAGGTCGAGCGCGCCTACCGGATCATCGCGGTGCTCGAGCACACCGCCCGCCAGCTCGACGAGCAGGTCGCCCCGGCGGTGCGGGGGGCCAAGCAGCGCTGGCGCCGGCTGGTCGGCTGGATCGACGGCACGCTGCTCGGCGTGGCGCTGGTGGCCGGCCTGGCCTGGAGCGTGTCGGCCGGCTACTGGGAGGAGGCCGGTCGCGGCGCGCCATGGCTCGAGGCGCTGATCGCCGATCGGGTCTCGCTGGCGCTGGCCGGGGGCGCCCTGATCGTGCTGCTCGCCGCGCTCCACCTCGCGGTGCGCCGCCTCGCCGCCCGCCTGGTCCGCGCCCGGCTCGAGCCCGGGTCCGGCGGCGAGGAGGAGGTGCGCCAGTGGATCCTGCGCGCCTTCGACCACAACACCCGCCCCTGGCGCCCGCTGCTCTCGACCCGCCCGGCGGGCTGGTCGGGGGCGGCCCGGCGCCGGGTGGCGCGGGTCCTGGCCGATGCCAACCGCTTCGTCCAGACCCTCAACAACCGCTATGCCGATCCGTCCGGCAGCCGGGCCGGGCTTCGCCCGCCGGGGCGGGGCGGCGAGGCCCGGGCGCCGGCCACCCCGGCGCTGCCCGAGCGCCCGCCGGCCGCCGAGGCGGTGAGCGGGATCCAGGCCGGCGGCGAGGGCGGGTGAGAGCCGGGCGGCGAGCGATGCGCCTATACTACGACGTTGCCATTCCGCGGGCCGAAGGATGCGGCCCGGTCGCTAGCGGAGGAAGCCGATGAGCGTGACCGTCAACCTGCAGAAGGCCAGGGAGAACATGGTCGAGCAGCAGATCCGTCCATGGGAGGTGCTCGATCAGCGGGTGCTCGACCTGATGGAGCGGATGCCTCGTGACGCCTTCGTGCCCGATGAGTACCGCGCGCTCGCCTACGCCGACATCGAGATCCCGATCGGCGAGGGGCAGCGGATGATGGCCCCGCGCATCGAGGCGCGGGCGTTGCAGGCCCTGCAGATCACCCCGGGGGAGCGGGTCCTCGAGGTCGGCACCGGGAGCGGCTGGCTCACCGCCCTGCTCGCCCGCCTCGGCGCCGAGGTCTACAGCTGCGAGATCCGACCGGCGCTGCTCGAGCGGGCGCGCGAGCGCCTCGCCGCCCAGGGGATCGAGAACGTGACCCTCGAGGCCCGTGACGGCGCCGGGGGCTGGCAGGTGCACGCCCCCTACGACGCCATCGTGCTGACCGGCTCGGTCCCCGAGGTCGGCGAGGACCTGCGCCGCCAGCTCGCCGCCGGGGGGCGGCTGTTCGCCGTGGTCGGCGAGGCGCCGGCGATGGAGGCGGTGCTGGTGCGGCGCGCGGGAGACGAGGAATGGATCGAGGAGTCCCTGTTCGAGACCGTGCTCGCACGCCTCGACGGCGTCGAGCGCGAGCCGACCTTCGAGCTGTGAGCGGCGCGGGCCGAAGGGGGCCGGGCGGGGCGGCAGTCGCCGGCGCGCTGCTCGCCGCCGCGCTGCTCGCCGCCGGGCCGGCGGGGGCCGCCGAGGACCTCGCCGACCTCTACCGGCTGGCGCTCGGCCAAGATCAGACCTACCTGGCCGCGGTCTCGGCCACCGCGGCGGCGCGCGAGGCGGTCCCGCAGGCCCGTGCCGGGCTGCTGCCGAGCCTCAATGTCTCGGCCAGCGCCTTCGCCAACGAGGTCGACGTGCGCGATCCGAGCGCGCTGACCGGCCGGCGCGGGCGCAGCGACTTCACCACCCGCGAGATCGGGGTCAGCGTCAGCCAGCCGCTCTACCGGCGCGACCGCCTCATCCAGCTCGGCCAGGCCCGCGACCAGGTCCGCCGCGCCGAGGTCGAGCTCGAGCTGGCCGGCCAGGACCTCATCCTGCGCCTCGCCGAGCGCTACTTCGCGCTGCTCGGGGCGCTCGACGAGGTCGAGCTCGGGCAGGCGGTGGTCGAGGCCTTCGGCGAGCAGCTCAAGCAGGCCCGCCAGCGCTTCGAGGTCGGGCTGATCGCGATCACCGACGTCGAGGAGGCCCAGGCCGGGTACGACCAGGCCACCGCCCAGCTGATCAGCGCCCGCAACCAGGTCGACACCGAGCGCGAGGCGCTGCGCGAGATCACCGGCCGTCACCTCACCGAGGTCGCCCCGCTCGGACCCGGCTTCACCCTCGCCCCCCCGGATCCCGACGACATCGAGGCCTGGACCGAGGACGCGCTGAAGCGCAACCTGGCGGTGGCCGCGGCCCGCTACGCGGTGGCCGTGGCGCGCGACGAGATCGCCCGGGTCGAGGCCGGGCACCTGCCGACCGTCGACCTGGTCGGCAGCCACAGCCGCTCGCACAGCGGCTCCTCCGGGGGCAGCAGCACCTGGTCGAGCGCGCTCGGCGTCCAGGTCAACCTCTCGCTCTACCAGGGCGGGCGGGTGGTCTCGCAGACCCGCGCCAGCCGGTTCCGCTACCGCCAGAGCCTCGAGGAGCTCGAGGCCCGCCGCCGCGCAGTGCTGCGCGAGACCCGCAGCGCCTTCCTCAACGTCAAGTCGGGGATCTCGCAGGTCCGCGCCATCGAGCAGGCGGTGCGCTCGAGCGAGTCGGCGGCGCGCGCCATCAAGGCCGGGTTCGAGGTCGGAACGAGAACCTCGGTCGAGGTCCTCAACGCCCAGCGCGACCTGTTCCGGGCGCGGCGCGACGTGCTCGCCGCGCGCTACCGCTACATCCTCAACCTGCTGCGCCTGAAGCGCGCCGCGGGCACCCTCGGCGAGGAGGACGTGGCCCGGATCAGCGCCTGGCTCGAGGGCTGAGCGCTTGTGAAGAGATCGCCGGCCGGCTGGGGACGCCCCGGGTCGCCCCGGACTGCGTTCGATCCCGGGCAGAGCCCGGGCTACGAGGAAGGCCCTGCCCGGTGCCGTC
>CAZRGU010000316.1:0-3805 GCA_964599705.1 uncultured Ectothiorhodospiraceae bacterium
CTCAGACCCGCGCCTGGCGGTAGGCTTCGAGCAGGTGCTCGAGCCACAGGTCGGAGAGCTTCTCCTGGACCGAGTTCTGGCGCAGCCGCGCGGCCAGATGGGTGAAGTCGACGCAGTCGAGCGGCTGGTCCTGGTTGAAGCAGGTGTAGACGAAGTGCTCCTCGCCGGTCGCCGGGTCGATGTGCCGGCACAGGCACTGCGCGCAGACCCCCTTCATCATGCACTGCATGGTGGAGTTGATCGAGCCGATCGCCTTGTGCTCCGGCTTCAGGTAGGGGGCGAGCACCCCGTGGCGGGCCTCCTTGACCGCCGCCATCATCCGGTCCGAGCCGATGGCGATGATCCGGTCGACCTCCTCGAGGCGGATCGCGGGCGCCCCGAGCCGCCCCTCGGCGTAGGCGAGCATCGCCTCGACGATGTTGCCGACGAAGCTCCGATCGCCGGGCCGGGTGGGGGTGATCGGCTCGACTCCCGGTGCCGGGTCGACGGCCCAGACGATGCAGTCGGCGGCGGCCTCGATCTCGTCGACCTTGAAGAGGTCCCCGGGGCGCTTGTAGCCGGCGAAGTAGATCACCCGGCAGCCGCGGGCACGCATCGCCTTGCCGATCGAGAACAGCACCGCGTTGCCGAGTCCGCCGCCGGCCAGCAGCACGGTCTCGCCGGTCGGGATCTCGGTCGGGGTCCCGGTCGGGCCCATGGCGACGATCCGATCCCCCGGGCGCCACAGCGCGCAGAGCTTCGATGAGGTTCCCATCTCCAGCGTGATCAGCGAGATCAGCCCCCGCTCGCGCTCCACCCAGGCCCCGGTCAGGGCCAGCCCCTCGGCGGCCAGCGCGGTGTCGGCGACCACCGGGGCGTGGCTCTCGAAGTTCTGGATGCGGTAGAACTGGCCGGGGTGGAACTGGCGCGCCTGCATCGGCGCGCGCGCGATCACCTCGACGATGCTCGGGGTGAGGCGGCGCACCGTCTCGACGGTGGCCCCGAGCTGCTCGGCCAGGCGGGCCTGGAAGGCGGCCAGCTCGCGGTCCCGCTCGGGCTGGTCGGCCGGGTCGAGGGCGGCGAGCTCGCGCGCGAAGAGGCGCACGATGTGGGGGTAGCCGTCGCGGGCGCTGGCCATCGCCTTGACCACGTTGCCGGCGTACACGGGGTGGTTGTCGCCGAAGAAGGTCACGTAGCGCCCGTCGCGGGCATACGAGGTGAAGGGCGCCGGGGCGGCCAGCTTGGGCAGCGCCGGATCCCCGGCGGGCACCGGCTCGAGCTCGGGACGCTCGCCGTTCCAGCGCGGCTCGTGGCGGCGGAAGAACTTGCCGTCGAGCTCGAAGGTCCCGGGGTGCTCGGTCTCGTAGATGGTGTTCGGCGAGGTCCCGGCCGCGATCATCAGGCTGCGAAGCGCCACCTCGACCGGCTCGCCGGCCGGCTCCAGGCGCCCGTCCTCGCTGGGGGCGAGCGGCTGGAAGCGCACCGCGCGCAGGTGCCCGTGGCGGTCAGCGAGCGCGTCGATCGGGGCCATGCACGGGGCGTAGGCGATGCCCTCCTCGAGCGCCTTGGCCACCTCCTCGTGGTTCTGGCGGTAGGCCGGCGAGTCCTCGAGGCGCTTGCGGTAGAACAGCGTCACCCCGCCCCAGGCCCGCAGCAGCGGCACGAAGTCGGGGGTTCGCCCTTCGGCGCGGGCGCGCTCGCGCTCGGCGCGGATCGCGCGGCCGTGGCCGAGCATCTCGTCGAGGATTGCCAGCTCCTCGGCGTCGTAGCGCTCGCGCAGCGCCGCCTCGCCGCGCTCGGCGGCGAGCCGCTCGTAGCGCTCGAGCATCTTCTCGACCTGCACCGGGTAGTAGGCGAGCAGCTCGGTGGCGGTGTCGATGGCGGTCAGCCCGCCGCCGATCACCCCGGCCGGGAGACGGACCTGGAGGTTGGCCAGCGAGCTGCGCTTGGCCGCCCCGGTGAGCTGCAGGGCCATCAGGAAGTCGGAGGCCTTGCGCACCCCGCGGAGCAGGTTGTTCTCGAGCCCGATGATGGTCGGCTTGCCGGCTCCGGCCGCGATCGCGCAGTGATCGAAGCCGAGCGCCCAGGCGTCCTCGAGGGTCAGGGTGCCACCGAAGCGCACCCCGCCGTGCCCGGCGAAGGCGCGGCGGCGGGCCAGGGCGAGCTGGATCACCTTGAGGAAGTTCTTGTCCCAGCGCACCGTGATGCCGTACTCGGCGACCCCGCCGAAGCCGGCCATCACGCGCCGGTCGAGGTCCTCGTAGATCGCCGCGAAGTCGCGGATCGGGTCGGGGGCGGCCTGGCCCTCGCCGGTCAGGCGCGCGGCGAGCGGCTCGATCTTGAGCGCGTCGATGGCCACCACCGCGAAGCCCTCGTTGAGCAGGTAGTGGGCGAGCGTGTAGCCGGCCGGGCCGAGCCCGACCACCAGCACCTTCTTGCCGTTGTAGGGCAGGGCCACGGGGCGGCGCGGGTTCAAGGGGTTCCAGCGGGTCAGCAGGCTGTAGATCTCGAAGCCCCAGGGCATGAACAGCACGTCGGTGAGGATCCGGGTCTCGATCTGGGGGATGTTGACCGGCTCGACCTTCTGGTAGATGCAGGCCTTCATGCAGTCGTTGCAGATCCGGTGGCCAGTCCCCGGGCACATCGGGTTGTCGACCATGATCACGGCGAGCGCCGCGATCGAGTCGCCGCCGCGCTTGAGCAGGTGGGCCTCGGAGATCTTCTCCTCGAGCGGGCAGCCGATCAGGGTCACGCCGAGCGGGTTGACGTGCAGGCTGCCGTCCTTGCGCCGCATCCCCTTGGAGCAGGAGTCCCGATCCCGGTCGTGGCAGTAGATGCAGTGGTCGACCTCGAACTGGACCTGGCGCTCGGGGAAGCGCCGGTCGGTGAGCGCGAAGCCGTCGCGCAGGCGCCGCTCGCCCTCGCGGATGCGGTAGCGCTCGAAGCCGCGCTCGTCGCGCTCGTGCTCGAACTCGACCAGGCGCGAGAAATCGTTGCGACGCAGCCGGCGCAGCGCCGCCCAGCCGCGGGTCCGCTCGCCGAAGGCCGGGTGCTCGAGGGCCGCGTAGCTCCAGCGGAACACGGTCTCGAGCAGCGCCTCGAGCAGCGCGGCCGGCTGCCCGGCGGCGAGCGCCTCGCCCCAGCGCCGGGCGGCCTGGGGGTTGGACTCGATGGCCTCCCGAAGCGCCGCGACCGCGCCGTCGGCGCCCGGCTGATCGCCGGGCTTGCCGCGCGCCAGTCGCTCGAAGTGCCCGGCCAGGCGCACCAGCCGGGTCGCGGCGACCGCCACCCGGCGCTCGGCGTCGGGCTCACCGGCCAGCTCCGGGAAGGCGGTGCGCAGCAGCAGCTCGAGCTCGTGGTCGAGGGCCTCGAGGTCCCAGCCGGCCGGATCCTGGCCCTTGAAGCGCGCCGCGCAACGATCGACCACCGCGCGCTTGTAGGTGAAGATGTGCTCGAAGTCGGCGCGGGTCGCCTCGATGGCTGCGGCGCGCTCGGCCTCGACCCCGAAGAGCCGGGCCAGGAACTCGGCCAGGTGCGGGGCCAGCGCGACCAGCAGCTCCGAGGTCTCGACCGGGCCGAGCCCCTCGCCGCCCCGCTCGCGCCAGCTCGCGTAGCGTGCGAAGAGCGCCGGGTCGGCTGCGCGCAGCGCCGCCTCGAAGCGCCCGAGCAGCGCCGCGAGGCGCTGCGGGTCGTGGAGATCGGCATGGCGAAAGCCGGCGATGCCGAGCGGCATGTCAGAGGTCGTGCTCATCGGTGTCCACGTCTCCCGCGCCCGGGCAGCGGGGCGGGCCGGCAGGTCGAGGGCGCCCGAATATACACGCTCGGG
>CAZRGU010000317.1:0-3798 GCA_964599705.1 uncultured Ectothiorhodospiraceae bacterium
CGCTGCCCGGCGCGCGGCGGTGCGGTACAGTTTCGCCTTTCCCTGCCCGGAGCCCGCCATGAGTGATCTCCCCCCGCCCCACATGAGCCCCGCGGAGTTCCGCCGCCGCGGCCACGCGCTGATCGACTGGATCGCCGGCTACATGGAGCGCATCGAGGAGTTCCCGGTGCTCTCGCCGGTACGCCCCGGCGAGGTCCGCGCGCGGCTGCCCGCCGAGGCGCCGGAGAGCGGCGAGCCCTTCGAGGACTGGCTGCGCGACGTCGAGGAGATCGTGCTGCCCGGGATCACCCACTGGCAGGCGCCCGGCTTCCTGGCCTTCTTCCCGGGCAACGCCTCGGGCCCGGCGATCCTCGGCGACCTGCTCTCCTCGGGCCTCGGCGTGCAGGGCATGCTGTGGGCGACCAGCCCGGCCTGCACCGAGCTCGAGAGCCACCTGCTCGACTGGCTGGTCGGGATGCTCGGGCTGCCCGAGCGGTTCCGCTCGAGCGGCGGTGGCGGCGGGGTAATCCAGGACAGCGCCTCGAGCGCGACGCTGTGCGCGCTGCTCGCCGCCCGCGAGCGGGCCACCGGCGGGGCCAGCAACCGCGAGGGGGTGCGGGTGCCGCTCACCGCCTACGCCTCGCGCGAGGCCCACTCCTCGGTCGAGAAGGCGATCAAGATCGCCGGGCTGGGCAGCGCGGCGCTGACCCTCGTCGAGGTCGACGAGCACTACGCGATGCGCCCCGAGGCGCTGGCCGAGGCGATCGCCGCGGACCGGGCCGCCGGGCGGTGCCCGGCCTTCGTCTGCGCGACCGCCGGCACCACCTCCTCGACCGCCTTCGACCCGCTCGGCCCGATCGGCGAGTGCTGCCGGCGCGAGGGGCTGTGGCTGCACGTCGACGCGGCGCTCGCCGGCAGCGCCGCGGTGTGCCCCGAGCACCGCTGGTTCCACGACGGACTCGAGCTCGCCGACAGCTACTGCTTCAACCCCCACAAGTGGCTGCTCACCAACTTCGACTGTGACTGCTTCTTCGTGGCCGACCGCGCCGCCCTGATCGGGGCGCTCAGCGTGCTGCCCGAGTACCTGCGAAACCGGGCCAGCGAGTCGGGCGCGGTGATCGACTACCGCGACTGGCAAGTACCGCTCGGCCGGCGCTTCCGGGCGCTGAAGCTGTGGTTCGTGATCCGCCACTACGGGGTCGAGGGGCTGCGCCGCCACATCCGCCGCCACGTGGCCCTGGCCAGCGAGTTCGCTTCCTGGGTCGAGGCCGACCCGGACTTCGAGCTCGCCGCGCCGCGCCGCCTCGCCCTGGTCTGCTTCCGCCACCGCGGCGGCGACCAGATCAACCAGCGCATCCTCGACACGGTCAACGCCTCGGGCGAGATGTACATCACCCACACCCGGCTCGCCGGCCGGCTGGTGCTGCGCGTGGCCATCGGCGCTCCCGGCACCGAGCGCCGCCACCTCGAGCGGGCCTGGGCGCTGATCCGCGAGGCCGCCGGCTGAGCGGCGGCCGGCGCCCCCGCTCGCGCCGGCCGGCCCGCCGGAACCGCGCCGCCGCCCCGGGGACGCCGCGGCAGAGCGTGCCGGGCTGCGCGGTGAGGCACGGCGGGTTGAATCCCGCCACCTTGCGCCCGGTCGCCCCGGTCGGCGACCATTCGCGCTCGCCGGTGGCAGCCCGGGCCGTGCGGCCCGCGGCGGGAAACGAACCGGGCCGGGAGCGGCGACGATGCGCATCGAGACGCCCTATCTGCTCTTTCTCGGCGACGCGCCCGACGCGCTCGCCGCCAAGACCGCCCAGGGGATCCGCCACTGGCGCCCGCAGGCCTGCATCGGGCAACTGCGCCTCGACGGCTGCCGGGCCGACTGCGGGCTTCCGGACATGGACCCGGCCGCGGCGCGTGCGGCCGGGGCGCGCACCCTGGTCGTCGGGGTGGCCAACCGCGGCGGCGTGATCCCGGAGCACTGGGTGGGGGTGTTCGAGCAGGCCCTCGAGGCCGGGCTCGATGTCGCCGCCGGACTCCACGATCGGCTCGCCGACCTGCCGGCGCTGGCCGCCGCGGCCGAGCGCAACGGGCGTGCCCTGCACGACGTTCGCCACCCCACCCGCAGCTACCCGATCGCCACCGGTGCGCCGCGCTCCGGCCACCGGGTGCTCACCGTCGGCACCGACTGCTCGTGCGGCAAGATGTACGCGGCGCTCGCCCTCGAGCGCGAGATGCGCTCGCGCGGCTGGGCGGTCGAGTTCCGCGCCACCGGCCAGAGCGGGATCCTGATCGCCGGCGACGGGGTGCCGGTCGATGCGGTGGTCGCCGACTTCATCGCCGGGGCCATCGAGACCCTGGCCCCGGCGGCCGACGAGGCGCACTGGGACTGCATCGAGGGCCAGGGCTCGCTGTTCCATCCCTCCTACGCCGGGGTCTCGCTCGGGCTGCTCCACGGCGCCCAGCCCGATGCCCTGGTGCTGTGCCACGAGCCGACCCGCAGCCACCTGCGCGGCCTGCCCGACTACCCACTGCCCGATCTCGAGGCCTGCATGGACGTCAACCTGCGGGCCGCGCGCCTGACCAGCCCGGCGGTGCGCTTCGTCGGCGTGGCGGTCAACACCGCGGCGCTCGCCGAGGACGAGGCCCGGGACTGGCTGGCGCGCTGTGAGGCGCGCCTCGGGCTGCCCTGCGTCGACCCGTTTCGCGACGGCGTGGCGCGGATCGTCGACGTGCTCGCCCAGTGAGGCGACTCGCCGTTCGCCGCGAGCGCTGGCCGCTGGCGGCCACCTTCACCATCTCGCGCGGCTCGCGCGAGGCCACCGAGGTGGTGGTCGCCGAGATCGAGGACGGCGGGCTGCGCGGGCGCGGCGAGTGCGTGCCCTACGCCCGCTACGGCGAGAGCGTCGAGGGGGTGATGGCTGCGATCGAGGCGCTGGCCGGCGCGGTGGCCGAAGGGATCGAGCGCGACGAGCTCGCCGCGCGGCTGCCCGCGGGCGCGGCGCGCAACGCCCTCGACTGCGCGCTCTGGGACCTCGAGGCCAAGGCCGCCGGCCGCCCGGCCTGGGAGCTGGCCGGGCTCGCCGAGCCGCTGCCGCTGCTCACCGCCTACACCCTCTCGCTCGACACCCCCGAGCGGATGCGCGAGGCCGCGCGCCGCCACGCCGCGCGCCCGCTGCTCAAGCTCAAGCTCGGTGGGGACGCCGATCTGGAGCGGGTCGCGGCGGTGCGCGAGGGCGCCCCCGAGGCGCGCATCATCGTCGACGCCAACGAGGGCTGGGACCTCGCCACCCTCGAGGCGCTCGCCCCGCGCCTGGCCGCGTTCGGCGTCGAGCTGATCGAGCAGCCGCTCGCGGCCGGCGCCGACGCCGCGCTCGCCGGGCTCGACCCGCCGGTGGCGCTGTGCGCCGACGAGTCGTGCCACGACCGCGCCTCGCTGGAGGCCGTGCTCGGCCGCTACCAGGTGATCAACATCAAGCTCGACAAGACCGGCGGGCTCAGCGAGGCGCTGCGCCTGCGCGAGGCGGCGCTCGCCGCCGGGCTCGAGGTGATGGTCGGCTGCATGATCGGCACCTCGCTGGCGATGGCCCCGGCGGTGCTGGTCGGCCAGGGGGCCCGGGTGGTCGACCTCGACGCGCCGCTGCTGCTCGCCGCCGACCGCGAGCCGGGCCTGCGCTACGAGCGCGGCCGGGTCCATCCGCCGGCCCCCGAGCTGTGGGGCTGAGAGCCCCGACCACCGCCGGTCGCGCGCACGACGAGCGAACAGGCGTGCAGCAGACGTTCGCTGCCGGAGCGGGGCCCGCCGTCGGGCTGGCGCCCGACCTATGGAGTCAA
>CAZRGU010000318.1:0-3793 GCA_964599705.1 uncultured Ectothiorhodospiraceae bacterium
GCGTCACAGGGACGTGCTCGCAGCGGGTCGCTCCGCGGCCTCCTACCCCGGCGTCCTCCAAGCGGCGAGACGTCGTGTCGGCTACGCCTTCGCCGCCCTGCGGTCCGTGCGCCCCGTCAGAGCGGCGTCTCGGCGCCCTCGCTTCGCGCATCGGTGAGCGATGCGGGCCAAGGGCTGTGAGGGCGCCCCCGGGGGGGGCGCCGGCCGTGGTCGCGTTACCACCGGGTAACGCCGACCGCCATTGATCCACCCGCCATCGTTACCAATCAGTAACGCCAAACCGGCGCCGAATCCTGCGATCGGGATCAATTCCTCGTCAATTCAACGTCCTACGAGTGCTCCCCGGGGATTATCCGGCGCCGGCACGAAACTTGTAGCGACACCCGGGGAGCGCGCGTGGGGACGCCCGCTCCGCGCGTGACGTCCGGACGACCCAGTCAAGGAGGGAGACCCGCCGGACCGCCGACGCGCATCCCGAGCAACCCTGGCAGCTGGCCTGCATCGCTCACCGGTGCGGGCCAGCTCTCAGGAGCGACAAAGGAGCGACAAGAGGATGAGCAGAATCTCTCGACGTGGATTCCTGAAGGCAGGGGGCGGCGGTGTCGCGGCCGGCGCCGCCGGTGCCGTCGGGCTGGTCACCCCCCGCGGGGCGAGGGCCGAGGGCGGCTTCCCGGAGAAGAGCATCGCCAAGGCGAGCGAGCTGCGAGTCGGCACCCCGGTCAGCTTCAGCTACCCGGACGCGGCCTCGCCGTGCCTGCTGATCAAGGCCGGCCGGGCGGTGCCGGGAGGCGTGGGACCAGACCGCGACATCGTCGCCTTCTCGGCGCTGTGCACCCACATGGGCTGCCCGGTCGCCTTCGACGCGAGCGAGCTGACCTTCAAGTGCCCGTGCCACTTCAGCAAGTTCGACGCCGAGAAGGGCGGGCAGATGATCATCGGCCAGGCCACCGAGAATCTGCCCCAGATCGTGCTCGAGCACGCCGGCGACGGGAGCATCCGCGCGGTGGGCGTGGACGGCCTGATCTACGGCCGCGTCTCCAACACCCTTGCCTGAGGAGGTGGCGAGAAGATGAGCAACGACGATCGCATCCCGCTTCCCCCGGTCGACGCCCAGCGCACCCACCTGACCTGCCACTTCTGCATCGTCGGCTGCGGCTACTTCGCCTACAAGTGGCCGAGCAATCGCGAGGGCGGGCGCGCGCCCCACGAGAACGCCCTCGGGCTCGACTTCCGCGGCCAGCTCCCGGCCCTGGCGACGACCCTGACCCCGGCGATGCACAACGTGGTGCGCGAGCGCGACGGCAGGCGCTACAACATCCTGGTGGTGCCCGACCGGGACTGCCCGGTCAACAGTGGCCTGTCCTCGACCCGGGGCGGCCAGATGGCCACCGTGCTCAACAACGCCCGCAACGCCAACGGCCGCGAGCGGCTGCGCTACCCGGCGCTGCTCACCGGCGGCGAGCAGCTCGACACGAGCTGGGAGCAGGCGCTCGAGATCTACGCCCGGCTGGCGCAGAAGGTGCTCGACAACGGCGGTCCCGACCAGGTGATGTTCAACTGCTTCGATCACGGCGGGGCCGGCGGCGGGTTCGAGAACACCTGGGGCACCGGCAAGCTGATGTTCTCGGCGTTCCAGACCAAGATGGTGCGCATTCACAACCGCCCGGCCTACAACTCCGAGTGCCATGCCACCCGCGACATGGGCATCGGCGAGCTCAACAACAGCTACGAGGACGCCCAGCTCGCCGACTGCATCGTGGCCATCGGCACCAACGCCTACGAGACGCAGACCAACTACTTCCTCAACCACTGGGTCCCCAACCTGCGCGGCGAGACGGTGGCCAAGAAGAAGAAGTGGTTCCCGGGCGAGAGCGTCGGCCAGGGCCGGGTCATCTTCGTCGACCCGCGCCGCACCGCCACCATCGCCATCGCCGAGACCGTGGCCGGCAAGGACAACGTCCTGCACCTCGCGATCAACCCGGGCACCGACATCGCCCTGTTCAACACCCTGCTCACCTATGTGGTCGAGCAGGGCTGGCACGACCGCGACTTCATCGCCAGACACACCGTGGGCTTCGAGGAGGCGCTGGCGGCCAACCGCATGTCGCTCGAGGAGGGCAGCCGGATCACCGGGGTCGCTGTGGCCGACCTCGAGAAGGCCGCGGAGTGGGCCTACCGGCCCAAGGCATCGGGGCATGCGCCGCGCACCGCCCACCTCTACGAGAAGGGCATCATCTGGGGCAACGACAACTACAAGATCCAGTCCGCCCTGGTCGACCTGGTGCTCGCCACCCGCAACGTCGGGCGGCGCGGCACCGGCGTGTGCCGGATGGGCGGACACCAAGAGGGCTACGCCCGCCCGCCCTACCCGGGACCGCGCCCGGCCCCCTACATCGACCAGGAGATCATCCGGGGCAACGGCCAGATGCTCACCGTGTGGGGCTGCAACTCGTTCCAGACCACGCTGAACGCCGAGAACTACCGCGAGGCGGTGCTGCGCCGGGTGGCGATCGTGCGCGACGCCATGGCCCGCGCCGGGGGGATGTCGGCCGCCGAGCTCGCCGAGGTGATCTACGACGCGGTGGCCCACCGCGGCGGACTGTTCCTGACCGTGATCGACATCTACCGCACCGCCTTCGCGCGCCACGCGCACCTGGTGCTGCCGGCCACCGTGCCCGGGGAGATGAACCTGACCTCGATGAACGGTGAGCGGCGCATGCGCCTCTCGGAACGCTTCATCGACCCGCCCGGCGAGGCCCGCCCCGACTGCCTGATCGCGGCCGGGATCGCCAACGCCATCAAGGGTCTCTACGAGCAGGCCGGCAACGCGGCGATGGCCAAGCGCTTCGCGGGCTTCGACTGGACGAGCGAGGCCGACGCCTTCGAGGACGGCTTCCGCCACCCCGAGGGCATCGACAGCCAGGGCGGGGGCACCGGCAACCTGGTGACCTACGAGCGGCTGCGGGCGATGGGCAACAGCGGCGTGCAGCTTCCGGTCAAGGAGTACAAGGACGGCAAGCTGGTCGGCACCGAGATGATCTATGCCGACAACCGGTTCTCGACCCCGGACGGCAAGGCGCGCTTCAAGCCGGCGCCGTGGCCGGGGCTGCCCGGGCCGGTCCAGGCCCAGAAGGACAAGTACCGCTTCTGGGTCAACAACGGGCGCCTCAACCACATCTGGCAGACCGCCTACAACGACGTCCACGTGGCCTTTCGCAGGGACCGCTACCCGATGTCCCCGCTCGAGATCCACCCCGGCGACGCCCGGGAGCTCGGCATCGAGTCGGGTGACGTGGTCGAGCTGCGCAACGACTACGGCTCGACCTTCGCGGTCGCCTACCTCGAGCCCAGCGCCCGGCGCGGGCAGGTCTTCATGCAGTTCGGCTACGACAACGGGGTGATGGGCGATCTCACCACCCCCTGGACCGACGAGAACGTGCTGCCCTACTACAAGGGCACCTGGGCCGACCTGCGCCGGGTCGGCACCCTGGCCGACTACCGGCGCACGGTGAGCTTCAAGAGCCGCCACTACGGCTGAGCGCGCCCCTCCCCTCCGCGCCGCGGAGGACGGGAGCAGTCGCGCGCCTGGGGGCGCCCCTCGCGGGGCGCCCCCTCTTCTGTCTCCACCCCTCATCGCGGCACCGGGCGAGTGGCTCCGACCGGAGCCTCGGATCTGGCCCGGATATCTCACCGATCCACGGCTGCGGCCGCCGATCCACTCGCCCCGGGCGAGGCGGCAAGCCGGGGTGGGCGGTGGGGTGGGGTGCGGAGCGACCGTCGCGAGGCAGGGATG
>CAZRGU010000319.1:0-1171 GCA_964599705.1 uncultured Ectothiorhodospiraceae bacterium
CGCCGAGGGTCCGGGTTTGACAACGAACGCCCGGTGCGATGCCCCGCGCAGCGCGGCCCGGCGGCGGGGTGGGCTCAGTCGCCGCCGGCGGCGCGGTTGGCCTCCTCGACCACCGCCTTGACCCGCGCCTTGATCATGCGGATGTCCTCGGCCGCAGCGTCGACGTAGGCCTGGATGCAGGCCACGAAGCGCGCGTCGGCCTCGTTGTAGCGGCGCACCTCGGCGTTGTAGGCCTCGATCTCGTCGTTGCTGCGGAAGCTCTCCGGGCGCACCGGGCGTTGCGGGCGCTCGCCGCACGCGGGCTCGGGGTAGCTGTCCGGGCCGAGGTTGCCCCCGCCCGCAGCGACCGCCGCGCCTCCCCCCAGCCCGACGGCCAGCACCGCCCCGAACACCGCGCTTCTGCTCACCTTCATCACACTCACCTCCCTGGGCACCGACCTCCCGGGGCTCGCCGGCACCTGCGCCGGCACCGCAGCACCCCGATCGCCATCCGGCCCGCCTCCCGGGCCGCTCCCCGGCCGCGCGCGCCGATCCACTCGCCCCGGGCCGCCCGGCTCCCCCGGGCCGCGGGAACGGACGCTCGCCTCCACCCTCACCGCCAGCGCCGCGCGGCCTGCTCGTCGCTGGCCCGCGCCTCGACCCAGCGCTCCCCGGCCGCACCGCGCTCCTTCTTCCAGAACGGCGCGCGGGTCTTGAGAAAGTCCATGACGAACTGGCAGGCGGCGAAGGCGTCCTCGCGGTGGGCGCTGGCCACCGCCACGGCGACGATCCGATCCCCGGGGCGCAGCTCACCGTAGCGGTGCACCACCGCGATGTCGACCAGCTCCCAGCGCGCCGCGGCCTGCTCGCAGATCCCGGCCAGCGCCTTCTCGGTCATCCCCGGGTAGTGCTCGAGGGTCAGCGCCTCGACCCCCTCCCCGTCGTTGAGGTCACGCACCAGGCCGACGAACGCGGCCACCGCCCCGACCCCGGGGTCGTCGCCGTGGACGGTCGCGATCAGCTCGCCGACCTCGAAGTCCTCGCGCTGCACGCGGATGGTGGCCACCTCGCCTCTCCTTCAGCCGATCAGCTCGCCGAACGGATAGTAGGGCACCGGCTCGCCCTCGCGCACCACACGTCCTCGCGCTGCACGCGGATGGTGGCCACCTCGCCTCTCCTTCAGCCGATCAGC
>CAZRGU010000319.1:1271-3770 GCA_964599705.1 uncultured Ectothiorhodospiraceae bacterium
GTCCTCGCGCTGCACGCGGATGGTGGCCACCTCGCCTCTCCTTCAGCCGATCAGCTCGCCGAACGGATAGTAGGGCACCGGCTCGCCCTCGCGCACCACCCGGCCGGCGGCGATCTCGACCAGCCCATCGGCCCAGACCATCGAGCTGGCGACGTCCGAGCCCTGGCGGGGGAACAGCGCCGCCCCCAGCGCGCCGCCGGCGGTCTCGACCAGCCGCGCCCGGGCGTACTCGCAGCGCCCCCCGGGGCGCTCCCGGGTGAAGGCCGCCGCCACCGGGATGGCTCGCGGCACCACCTCGGCGACCCCGGCGCGGCGCAGCAGGAAGGGGCGCACCAGCAGGCAGAACGAGACCAGGGTGGAGACCGGGTTGCCCGGCAGGCCGAGGAAGTCGGCCTCGCCGATGCGCCCGTAGGCGAGCGGCTTGCCGGGCTTGATGGCGATCCGCCACAGCTCGACGCGCCCGACCTCCTCGAGAGCCGCCTTGACGTGGTCCTCCTCGCCGACCGAGACCCCGCCGGTGCCGATCACCACGTCGGCCCCGGCCGCGCCGCGCTCGAGCGCCGCGCAGGTCTCGGCGTGCCGGTCGGGGACCGTGCCGAGGTCGAGCACCTCGGCGCCCAGCCCGGCGAGCAGCCCGTGCAGCGCGTAGCGGTTGGAGTTGTAGATCTGGCCCGGGGCGAGCGGCTCGCCCGGTGCGACCAGCTCGTCGCCGGTCGACAGGATCGCCACCCGCAGGCGGCGGCTGACCGGCAGCCTCGGGTAGCCCACCGAGGCGGCCAGCGCCAGCTCCTGGGGACGCAGCCGGGTGCCGGCAGCGAGCACCTCGGCCCCGGCCCGCACGTCGTTGCCGCGCGGGCGCACGTGGCGCCCGGCGGCCAGCGGTCCGGGAAAGACCACCTCCTCGCCGCAGCGCTCGCAGCGCTCCTGCTCGATGACCGCGTCGGCGCCCGCGGGAAGCGGCGCGCCGGTGAAGATCCGGGCCGCCTCGCCGGCCCCGATCGCGCCCGGCTGGCCGCCGGCCGCCACCCGCAAGGTGACCCGCAGGCGGGCCGTGCCCCGCTCGGGGACGTCGGCGCTGCGCACCGCGTAGCCGTCCATCGCGCTGTTGGCGAAGGCCGGCACGTCGAGGCGGGCGAGCAGCGTGCCGGCCAGCACCCGCCCGAGGGCCTGCTCGGTGGCCACGCGCTCCTCGCCGGCCACCGGCCGGGCCCGCTCGAGCAGGAAGGCGCGCGCCTGCTCGAGGCTCACCAGCCCGCCGTCGTGCCCGCCCCTCGCCTCCATCCTCGCCCCTCACCGCTCGCGGCCGGGCCGATCTTCGGGGTCCGCGCCCCGCCGCGCAAGCCGGGCCGTGAGCGCGACCGCGCGGCCGGCTACACTCTGCCCCTCCGGGGAGGGAGCGATGGCCGGGGAGCCGGGCGAGCGAGCGCGACAGGAGCCGCCGATCGGGGTGCTGCTCACCAACCTCGGCACCCCCGAGGCGCCGACCGTGCGCGCCGTGCGCCGCTATCTGGCCGAGTTCCTCGCCGACCCGCGGGTCGTCGAGGCCCCGCGCTGGGCGTGGCTGGCGCTGCTCCACGGGGTCATCCTGCGGGTCCGCCCGCGCCGCTCGGCGGCCGCCTACGCCAAGGTCTGGACCGAGCGCGGCTCGCCGCTGCTGGCCATCTCCCGCGACCAGCGCGAGGCGCTCGCCGCCGTCCTCGAGGCCGCCGGCCCCGGGCGCTACCGGGTCGCCCTGGCGATGCGCTACGGGCGCCCGGCGATCGCCGAGGTCCTCGCCGAGCTGCTCGAGGGCGGCGTCAGGCGGCTGCTGGTGCTGCCGCTCTACCCGCAGTACTCGGCGACCACCACCGCCTCGACCTTCGACGCGCTGGCCGCCGCCCTGGCAGGCCACCGGCGCCTCCCCGATCTGCGCTTCGTGGCCGGCTACCACGACCACCGCCCCTACATCGAGGCGCTGGCCGCCAGCGTCGAGGAGCGCTGGCGGGCGGGCGGGCGCGGCGAGCGCCTGCTGCTCTCCTTCCACGGGCTGCCCGAGCGCTACCGGCGCGCCGGCGACCCCTACTACGACCAGTGCCTCGCCACCGCGCGGCTGCTCGGCGAGCGCCTCGGCCTGGGCGAGGACGGGCTCACGGTCTCGTTCCAGTCGCGGGTCGGGCGCGAGGCGTGGCTGCGGCCCTACACCGACGAGCTGCTCCTCGAGTGGGCCCGCCAGGGGATCGGCCGGGTCCAGGTGCTCTGCCCGGGGTTTGCCGCCGACTGCCTGGAGACGCTCGAGGAGATCGCCGAGCAGAACGCCGAGGCCTTCACCGCCGCCGGCGGCGGGCGCCTCGAGTACATCCCGGCCCTCAACGCGCGCCGCGATCACATCGCCGCGCTCGCCGCCCTGGTCGAGGCCCACTGCGCCGGCTGGCCGCAGGCGGGCGGCGGGCGTTGATGCCACCGGGCAACTGTGCGATGTTAGCGCCCGCTTCCTCGGGCCCCTGCAACCACCGCTGAGAG
>CAZRGU010000320.1:0-3768 GCA_964599705.1 uncultured Ectothiorhodospiraceae bacterium
CGAACCAGCCGCGCAGGATCTCGGGGAGGAGGTTGCCGCGCTCGCCGGGCCGGCGCACGACGTTGAGCGCCACCTTGACGAAGTTGCCCTCGTAGCGCTCGCCCCCGGCGATCAGCGGTACCCAGCCGCGCGGCAGGTCGGGGTGCGTGTGCCGGTCCGGCAGGAACAGGATCGGGCGCCCCTGTGCGTGGCTCACGTTGCACAGGTACTCCCCGCCCCTGGCGTGGCGGGCGCGCTCGAGGTACTCGGCGAGGCGCCATTCGCAGATCTCGCGAGCGAGGTCCGCGAACGGTTCGCGCAGCCGCTCGGGGAGGCGGAATGTCGTCTCGAGGCGGCCGGCCTCGTAGCGCAGGTAGCTCGTCCCGCCAGTGCCCGCCCCGCCAAGGAAGGCCGCGATCGGGTTCTTCTCGAGGAGCACCCGCAGGCGCGGCGCATCGTCGAGTGCCTCCCCGAGGTCGCGGGCGAGCGCCGGCGAGCGCCGCGCGCGCCGGCACACGCCTTCGCAGACCGCCTCGATCGGGACCGCACCGGCGGCGAGGCCGGCGTCGAGCGCGCCAAGCACCAGCAGCATCTTGTAGCTGCGGGTCATCGGCGTCGTCTCGAGCGCGCGCAGGAAGGCCCCGGCCCGCGCCTCCTCGAGCGCCGCCTGCTCTCCCGCCGCGAGGCCGTTCTCGGCGGCCACGAGGTCGAGCCACGAGCCCGCTCCGCGCCGCGCCGCTCGCGGGTTGTAGCCCTCGTGGAAGGCCTCGACGGCGAGCGGGCGGTGGCCGTGGCGCTCGCTGAAGTCGCGGTAGAAGGCGCGCAGCCGCTCGAGGGCGTCGCTGCGGCCGGTGCGCAGCAGGGCGCGCAGGATCTCGACCGCGCGCAGGTCGTAGGTGACCTCGCAGCCCGGCGGCAGCTCGAGCTCGCCGCGCTCGTAGGCGGCCAGCGTACGCTCGATGCTCGCGTCCCCAGGTGCCAGGTCGAACAGGGTCTGGGGCTTGACCAGGAAGGTGCGGTGATTGCCGATGTAATCGATGACGGTGAGCCTCTCCTTGCCCTTTGCCTTGCGCAGGCCGCGGCCGAGCTGCTGGAGCCAGAGCACCCGCGACCCGGTGGGGCGGAGCATCATCACCGTGTCGACGTCGGGGACGTCGAGGCCCTCGTTGAACATGTCGACCGCGAAGAGCACGTCGAGCTCGCCCCCCGCGAGGCGCTCGAGCGCGAGAGCGCGCGCGTCGCTGCCCGGCCCGGCATGGACGCTCGCCGCGGAGAGCCCGGCGGCGCGGAAGTGCTCGCGCATGAAGTCGGCGTGGCGCTGCGAGACGCAGAAGGCGAGCGTGCGCCGCCCGCCGCGCCGCCGGTGCTGGTCCAGCACGTTGTCGGCGCGGGCCCGCGTGGCCACGGCGCGGGTCAGCTCCTCCTCGTCGAAGCGCGAGCTGCGCCACGGGATGTTGGCGTAGTCGACCTCGTCGGGCACGCCGAAGTAGCGGAAGGGCACCAGCAGGTCGCGCCGGATCGCCTCGGCCAGGTCACAGCGGTAGACGAGGTTCTCGGCGCACAGGGCGAGCAGATCGCCCCCGTCGCTGCGCTCAGGGGTGGCGGTCAGGCCGAGCAGAAAGCGCGGCTCGAAGTGCTCGATGACCCGCCGGTAGGTGCGCGCGTGGGCGTGGTGGAACTCGTCGATCACCACGTAGTCGAAGGCGTCGCGCGCGAAGCGGTGCAGGTGCGCCGCCCGCGACAGGGTCTGGATGGAGGCCAGCACGACATCGGCATCGGGCTCGCGCGCGCCGCCGCCGTAGCCCCCGATGTGCGCCCGCGGGCGGATCCGGCGGAAGGTCGCTGCGGTCTGGGCGAGGATTTCCTCGCGGTGGGCAACGAAGAGCACGCGGTCGAACTCGGGGCGTGAGGCGTCGAAGGCCGCGAGCCAGGTCTTGCCGAGGCCGGTGGCCATCACCACGAGCCCGGCGCGGTTGCCCTCCTCGCGGGTGCGGGCGAGCGCGGCCAGCGCCTCGCGCTGCACGGAGTGGGGCTCGGGCGGTGAGGGCGGTGGCGCGGGCCGCAGCTCGAGGGGATGCTCGGGCACCGCGGGTGGCCGGCGCCGGGCGCGATAGCGCTCGATCCAGGCATCGTCGAGGGCCTGCGTCGCGCGGTGGCGGAACAGCCGCTCGAAGCCCTCGGCGACCGCCTCGAAGCCTGCCCGATCGCGCCAGTCGAGCACCCGATAGCTCCACTCGAGTCCACCGGCAAGCGCCGGCTCCGTGACGTTGGAGCTGCCCACGAACGCGACTCCCCGAGGGCCCGGCCCGCGGATGATGTACGCCTTGGGGTGGAAGGTCGCCCGCCCGGCGCACTCGAAGACGCGCAGCTCGACCCGGCCCCGATGCGTGGTGGCGAGATCGCACAGCGTGCTCAGCGCATACGGGTCGGTGACGTCCAGGTAGTCGCCGGTCACCAGGCGCAGGCGCCCGCCACGCCGGAGGAGGTCGGTGAGCACCGGGCGCAGGCGCTCGACGCCCGAGGGCTGCACGAAGGCGACCGCGACGTCGAGGCCCTCGGCGCGGGCGAGGTGGGCGGCGAGGTGGGCGAGCAGCGTGTCGTCCTCGCCGGCGATCAGGCCGCGCTCGTGCGGCGGGCGCTCGCCCCCAAGGACATCCTCGAGCCGATAGAGGCCCGCCTCGTCGGCGAGTCCTTCACCGTAGTCGCCCCGGCCGGGGATGACGTGGCGCACGCCGCCGCGCGGGCGGGGGACGTCGCCGCGGTAGCGGGGGATGACGTGCACGTGGAGGTGGAAGACGGTCTGCCCGGCGGCCTCACCGACGTTCACACCGATGTTGTAGCCGTCGGGCCGGTAGGTGGTCTCGATCGCCTCGCGCGCGCGCTCGACACCGGCGAGCAGCCCGGCCCGCTCGCTCGGCGAGGCCTCGAACCAGCCAGCCACGTGGCGCCGGGTGACCACCAGCGCGTGGCCCTCGGCCACGGGGTAGCCGTCCCACAGCACGCGGTAGTCCGGACCCTCGCAGACGAGGCGCTCGGCGGGCGGGTCGCAGAAGGGGCAGCGAATCACCCAGGGCGCTCGCCGGGTGCGGCCACCCGAGAGATCTCGAGCCGTCCGTCGAGCCCGGCCTCGACGCAGGCCCGGCACCGCCAGCGCCGCACGGGGCGCGCGGCGAGACGCACCGACTGGCAGACCGGGCAGCGATGCGCCCACGCCAGACAGCGCGCGGTTCGCGGTGCCCGAGGCGGCGCCACCGCCACGGCGAGGCTCGCGCACGGATCGTGCCCGACCGCCTCGACGAGCCCCCTCCACTCAGGCCCGTGGGCGCGCGCCGCACGACCGTGGCGCAGGTGCGCGGCGAGGTGCGCGGCCTCGTGGCAGAGGACCTCGCGAAAGGTCTGGATGTCCCCTTCGACCACGCGAGCGGCCAAGCGGATCAGGGCGCGCTCCGGGTAGCAGCGCCCGAGCGCGCGGCGCAGCCGCGGGGAGACCTTGACGGTGATCCTTGTGGCGAGGCCCGGGAGTGCCCAGACGCGCTCCCAGTCGCGCAGCAGATGCGCCGCCTCGGTGGCGAGATGCTCCGGCAAGGGCATCATGGCCCACCCACGATATACGCGGTGGGACGGCGAGGGAAGCCGGACACTGCGTTTGATGAACCTCGTCCCCCTTACAACTATACCCGCGCGAGGCGTTTCTCGAGCTGGGTGTCTCCTCGCAATCATCCCTTGCCGGCTCTTGGTTCACTCCTCCTGGCTGCCAACCGCGCGGCAGCCCGGATGCTCGCCAGCATG
>CAZRGU010000321.1:0-3765 GCA_964599705.1 uncultured Ectothiorhodospiraceae bacterium
ATGAAGCCGATCGTTGCCTCGATGAGCGAGGACGACCTCGAGAACCTGGCCGCCTACTTCGCCTCGCTCGACTGCAAGGGGTGAGCGGGGGAGCGGAGCGGGAGTCGTGAGCGCGAGTGCTGCGCAGCCCGGAGAGGGGGCTGGCGTCGGCTGCGCCTCGAGCGCAGCCGACGGCCCGGCCCCGCTCGACCCGATCGATCGCGCCCTGCTCGCCGACACCCAGGGCGGACTGCCGCTCGACCCGCGCCCGTTCGCGGTGCTCGCGCGCCGCCACGGGCTCGCCGAGCACGAGGTCCTGGCCCGCTTCCGGCGGCTGCTCGCCAGCGGCGTGGTGCGGCGCATCGCCGCGGTCCCCAACCACTACGCGCTCGGCTACCGCAGCAACGCGATGACCGTCTGGGACGTCGCCGACCGCGAGCTGCGAGCGGCGGGCACCGAGATCGGCGCCCTGCCCTTCGTGAGCCACTGCTACCATCGCCCGCGCCGTCCCCCGGACTGGCCCTACAACCTGTTCGCGATGGTCCACGGCCGTGACCGCGCGGCCGTCGAGGGCCAGATTGCGCGGATCGCCGAGCGCCTCGGGGCGCGGGCGCGGGCCCACGAGGTGCTCTACAGCAGCCGCATCCTCAAGAAGCGCGGGGCGCGGATCCGGGCCGCTGCCCGCGGGGAGGGATAGGTGTTTCGGGTCTCCCAGTACCTGCGCGAGCTGTGCGGCGAGCCGCCGGCCGCGGCGCGGCGCGCGCGCGGCCCGGTGGTGATCTGGAACCTGCTGCGCCGCTGCAACCTGGCCTGCAAGCACTGCTACGCGATCTCGGCCGATCATGCCTTCGCCGGCGAGCTCACGACCGCCGAGGTCCTCGCAGTGATGGAGGAGCTGCGCGCCTTCGGGGTCCCGGCGCTGGTCCTCTCGGGCGGCGAGCCGCTCCTCCACCCGGACATCTTCGCCATCTCGCGCCGCGCCAAGGAGCTCGGCTTCTACCTGGCGCTGTCGAGCAACGGCACCCCGATCGACGAGCGCTGCGCGGAGCGCATCGCCGAGGTCGGCTACGACTACGTCGGCATCAGCCTCGACGGGCTGGCCGCGACCCACGACCGCTTCCGGCGCCGCGAGGGCGCCTTCGCGCTCTCGCTGGCCGGCCTGCGCCGCTGCCGCGAGCGCGGGGTCAACGTCGGCCTGCGCTTCACCCTGACCGCCGACAACGCCGCCGAGCTGCCCGCCCTGCTCGAGCTCGGCGAGCGCGAGGCGGTCGACAAGTTCTACCTCTCGCACCTCAACTACGCCGGGCGCGGCAACCGCAACCGCGGCTGCGACGCCCACCACGCGATGACCCGCGAGGCGATGGACCTGATCTTCGCCACCGCGCTGGCCGACGCCCGCGCCGGGCGGCGCCGCGAGATCGTCACCGGCAACAACGACGCCGATGCCGTCTACCTGCTGCGCTGGGCCGAGCGGCGCTTCCCCGGCGAGGCCGTCGCGCGGCTGCGCGCCCGCCTCCTCGAGTGGGGCGGCAACGCCTCCGGGGTGGCGGTGGCCAACATCGACAACCTCGGCGTGGTCCACCCCGACACGATGTGGTGGCACCACCCGCTCGGCAGCGTCCGCGAGCGGCCCTTCGCCGCCATCTGGGAGGACCGCAGCGATCCGCTGATGGACGGCCTCAAGAGCCGCCCGCGCCCCCTCGAGGGGCGCTGCGCGCGCTGCGCCGAGCGGGCCATCTGCGGCGGCAACACCCGGGTGCGCGCCGAGCAGCTCACCGGCAACCCGTGGGCCGAGGACCCCGGCTGCTACCTCGAGAACGCCGAGATCGGGCTCGCCGGGTCGCTGCCCCCGGCCGCGGGAGCGGTGGCATGAGCCGTGGGCTCCGGCGCGGCGCCGGCGCGCTGGCCCTCGGCGCCGCGCTGCTCGCCGCCGCGCCCGCCCGGGGGGAGGCGGCCGCTCCCGGAGCCGCCGGCCTCTACCAGCGCCACTGCGCGAGCTGCCACGGGCCGGCGCGGCTCGGGGCGAGCGGCCCGGCGCTGCTGCCCGAGAACCTCGGCCGGCTCTCGCCCGAGCGGGCCCGCAAGGCGATCGCCGAGGGACTGCCGGCGACCCAGATGCCGGGCTTCGCGGCGACCCTCGACGGCGAGCAGATCGCGGCCCTGGTCGAGCTCATCTACACGCCGCTGGCCGAGGTCCCGCGCTGGGGCGAGGCCGAGATCCGTGCCAGCCGCGCCGACCTCCGGGGCGGCGAGACCTTCGCCGCACGGCCGGTCTTCAGCGCCGACCCGCTCAACCTGTTCGTGGTCGTCGAGTCCGGCGACCACCACGTCACGGTGCTCGACGGCGACCGCTTCGTGCCCCTGGCCCGCTTCCGCTCGCGCCCGGCCCTGCACGGCGGGGCCAAGTTCTCGCCCGACGGGCGCTACACCTACCTCGCCTCGCGCGACGGCTGGATCCTCAAGTACGACCTCTGGAACCTCAAGCCGGTGGCCGAGGTGCGGGCCGGCATCAACACCCGCAACCTTGCGGTCTCCTCGGACGGGCGCTACGTGATGGTCGGCAACTACCTGCCCCACACCCTGGTGCTGCTCGACGCCGGCGATCTCTCGCCGCTGCGGGTCCTGGCGGTGCGCGACGAGGCCGGGCGCGAGTCGCGGGTCAGCGCGGTCTACGACGCGGCCCCGCGGGCGAGCTTCATCGCCGCGCTCAAGGACCTCAAGGAGGTCTGGGAGATCCAGTACGGCGACCGGCCGGTCTACTACGGGAGGGTCCACGACTACCGCGACGAGGGCGCCCCGGCGGTCAGCGAGCGCTTCCCGGTGCGCCGCATCCGCCTCGAGGACTACCTCGACGACTTCTTCTTCGACCCGCCCTACGAGAACCTCATCGGCGCGGCGCGCAACGCCCGCAACGGCCAGGTGGTCAGCCTGGTGGTGGGGCGCAAGATCGCCGACCTCGATCTGCCCGGCATGCCCCACCTCGGCTCCGGGATCACCTGGGACTACCAGGGCCGCCCGGTGGTCGCCACCCCCAACCTCGCCGCGGGGGTGATCAGCGTCATCGACATGCGCACCTGGCGGACCATCCGCCGCATCGAGACCCTCGGTCCGGGCTTCTTCCTGCGCAGCCACGAGCGCACCCCCTACGCCTGGGCCGACGTCTTCTTCGGCCCCAACCGCGACGCGGTGCACGTGATCGACAAGCGCACCCTCGAGATCGTGCGCACCCTGCGCCCGGCTCCGGGCAAGACCGCCGCCCACGTCGAGTTCACCCGCGACGGGCGCTACGCGCTGCTCAGCATCTGGGCGATGGACGGCGCGCTGGTGGTCTACGACGCGGCCACCCTCGAGGAGGTCAAGCGCATCCCGATGGTCAAGCCGTCGGGCAAGTACAACGTCTGGAACAAGATCACCCGCTCGCGCGGCACCAGCCACTGAACGGCAGTCGCGAGCGCGGCACCGCGCGCGCGCCGGTGACGAGGCCTCTCCTCCGGCCACCGGCGCGGCGCGCCGTGGCTCGCCGTTCAGCGCGCGTCACGCGGCGCTCCGCCGAACGCCGGCGAGCAGCCCCACGAGGCCGAGGCCCATCAGCAGCAGGCTGCCCGGTTCCGGCACGGCAGCGCCCGGCGCGGACGTTGCGTAGCGGATCGTGAGGTTGTCGAGCGCATACGACTCGTCGGAGCCGCCCTGCCAGTGTGAGCCGCTCGCCCGGAAGCTGATCTGCAGGGTGCTCGCGGAGTGCGCGATGCCGGTGAGCCGCGCATCGCCGGTCATGTCGAACGCCTG
>CAZRGU010000322.1:0-3736 GCA_964599705.1 uncultured Ectothiorhodospiraceae bacterium
CGCCCTACGGCCGAGCGAGCGGGGAGCGGCGGGCAGAGCCCGCCCTACGGACGGGCGGGCGGCGGTGGCGCTCGCCGGCGGGCGGGCCTCCACGGGGTACAATCCGGCGCCGGGCCCGCTTGCGGGCCAACGGAGCGAGGACCCCGCATGACCGACGACCCGGCCCGCAGCACCGCGCGGCCCGCCTGAGCGTCGATGGACCCGGCCACCTCGAGGCGTACCGGGCAGGCGTCGCGCCAGCGGCGCGAGCCGGGACGGCTGCGCGCCCTCCTCCCGGCGCTGGCGCTGATGGCCGCGATCACCTGGTCGTCCTCGATCCCGGGGGAGGTCGATCGCGAGACCGGCGTGCTCACCGACCTGCTCGCCTGGGTCGACCCCGGCGTCCAGAACCTCGTCCACCTGCCGGTCTTCGCCCTCCTCGCCCTGCTCCTGGCCCGGGCCGGCTACGCCGCCGGGCAGCGCACGGCACGGGCCGGCACCGCGGCCATCGCCATCACGGTGCTCTTCGGGCTGGCCGACGAGTGGCACCAGGCCTTCGTCCCGGGGCGCTACTCGACGGCCACCGACGTGCTCCTCGACGCGCTCGGGGCCGCCATCGGGGTCGTCATCGCCCACCTCCTGCGCGCGCGCCTCGCCACCGCGGCGAGCGGGCGATGAGCTCGGCGCGCGGCTCTCGCGCTACGCCCCGCGCAGCCGGGCGCGCAGCTCGCCGGGCGTCATCGCCGTGCCGCCGAGCTCGCCGAGGAAGAACTCGAAGTAGGCCCGGCAGCGGTCGAGCAGGCGGCGCACGTCGCTCTCGCTGCCCGCGTAGCAGGTCATCCCGGGCAGCAGGCTCGGGCTGTGGAAGCTGAAGTGAAAGACCCGCAGGCCGTCGGCGAGCAGCGCCCGGGTCAGGCGAACCAGCTTGGCGAGGCTGTGCCCCTCGGGCGAGAGCAGGATGCGCTCGCACATGCGCAGCCGCGACAGCAGGTGGGCCCGGCCGCGCCCGAGGGCGCCGGCCAGCGACTCGGCGCTGTAGAGCGCCGGGCCGTGCCCGCGCCAGGGACCGATGAAGGCACCGGTGGCCGGCACCCCGAGCAGCCCACGATCGGCGCCGAGCCAGTAGAGCTGCGGGCTGAGGCGGCGGAAGTCGGGGCCGCCGTCGGCCCGGTAGTCGTAGGCGGCCGCCGGGCTCATGTCGACCTGGTAGCCGAGCTCGAGGAGCGTCGCGGCGGTGGCCTCCCCGAAGCCGTAGCGCCCGGCCTTGTGGATCCGGGGGCGGAACCCGAAGCCCCGCTCGAAGGCCTCGGTGAGGGCGGCGAGCTTGCGCCGCTCGAGCCCCGGGTCGAGGTTGCCCTGGTAGGAGTTGGGCCGCGAGACCGGCTCCTCGAACGGCGGGGTCACCCAGGCGTGGAGCTGCACGCCGAGCTCGGCGCGCCCGCCCTCGGCGTAGGGGCCGAGGATCTCGAGGCCGCGGGCCTGGTGGATGACCGGGTAGTCGGCCAGGTAGGTGGGCCGGATGCCGAACTCCTCGCAGGCCTCCTGGCCGAGCGGAATCCGCTCGAGCGCCGCGATCGAGGTCTTGGCCCGATCGAACTCCGCCGACCAGTCGAACTCCTCCTCGGTGTCGACGACGACCAGCAGGATCGGTCGATCGGTGGCGGGAAGTTCGATGAGTTCGCGCGCCTCGAGCATCACCTGCCGGCCCCGGCCCGCCGCAGTGAGAGGGCCGGCAGCGGGGTCCTTGCCACGACGGCGCTATGTTCGGAGCAGCCAGCAGCCAGCGCAAGGGGCCGGTGGCGATGAGCGGAGAGCTGCGCTTCGAGCTTGCCGCGATCGGCGACCGCGCGGCGCTCGAACGAACCTGGAGCGAACTCGAGCGCCGCGCCGGGGGCTCCTTCTTCCAGTCCTGGGGCTGGATCGAAGCCTGGCTCGAGGCGGTAAGCGGCGAGGTCGAGCCGCTGCTGCTGCACGGGCGTGAGGCCGGGCGCAGCGTGCTCCTGGGGCTGCTGGTCAGCGCCAGGACCCGCCTGGCCGCCGTGGTGCCGGTGGAGGTGCTGCACCTCAGCGAGACCGGCAACCCGGCGCACGACGCGCTGACCGTCGAGCACAACGGCTTCCTGATCGAGCCGGGCCGCGAGCGGGCACTGCTCGCCGCGGCCCTCGAGCACCTGTGCGCGTGCCACCCCGGCTGGGACGAGCTGCGGATCAGCGGGCTGCCGGCGCGCCTCGCCGGGGCCTACCGCGAGGCGGCCGAGCGCGCCGGGCTGTGGGTGCGGGTCGAGCGCACCCACCCGTACTTCTTCGTCGACCTCGAGGCGCTGCGCGCGAGCGGCCAGGACCACGCCGCGACCCTGAGTCGCAACTGCCGCGCCCAGCTCCGGCGCACCGCCCGGCGCTATGGCGAGCACGGCACCCCGCGCCTGCGCCTGGCCGCCGACCCGGACGAGGCGCTCGGCCACTTCGAGGCCCTCCTCGAGCTCCACCAGCGCACCTGGACGGCGCGCGGCGCACCCGGGGCCTTCGCCAGCGCCTTCATGCGCGAGTTCCACCGCCGCCTGATCGCCACCCGCTTCGAGCGCGGCGAGATCCAGCTCGGCGAGGCGCGTGCCGGGAGCGAGCTGATCGGCTATCTCTACGCCTTCGTGCACCGCGGCGTGGTCTCGAGCTACCAGAGCGGGCTCGCCTACGGCGACGACCCCCGGCTGCGCCCCGGGCTGCTCGCCCACCACCTGGCCATCGAGCACAATCTCGCCGCCGGAATGCGGGTCTACGACCTGCTGGCCGGCGAGAGCCGCTTCAAGCGCAGCATCTGCAACGCCGAGTCGCAGATGCTCTGGCTGCGCCTGCAGCGCCCGCGGGCTCGCCAGCGCCTGGCCCGCGGCCTCGAGCGCCTGGCCGGCCGCACCCCGGGGCGAGACCCGATCACCGGCCGCTGACCACCCGCGCCGGGACCCCGACCGCCACCACCCCGGCCGGCACCGTCCGGTTGACCACCGCCCCGGCACCGATCACCGCGCCCTCGCCGACGTCGGCCATCAGCACCGCGTTGGTCCCGATCCAGGCCCCGGCGCCGATGCGCATGCGCCGGAACTCCTGGGGCTGCTCGCGGTGGCTGGCGCCCGGCGCCTCGGCCCGCCCGTGCTCGCGCCCGCCGCTCAGCACCTGGACGCCGTCGGCGAGCATCGCCGCCGGGCCGATGTCGGCGAATCCGACGCTGCAGCGCCGGCCGATGTAGGCCCCCTCGCCGACCCGGCAGGCCGGCATCGAGAAGGTGCTCAGCCAGCCGAAGTAGCAGTCGCGCCCGCACTCGGCAAGCGTGCGCCGGTAGAAGGCCTGGCGGCAGTAGACGCCGTGCATGCCGGGGACGCGCGCGATCGACTCGCTGGCGGCGAGAAAGGCCCGGTCGCGGCCGAAGACCAGCGCCGCCAGCCGGTAGGCGAGCAGACGCGGTGCGACCCACAGCCCGTAGAGCGCCTGGACCGCGCGCTTGACGGCGAGGGCCGCCGGAGAGCGCTCGCCCGGCTCCACCACCACCCGGTCGCCGTGTCCGTCTCCGTTACTCACCGTGCGCAGCGTGACAGCACCAGCCTCCGATGCCTATGTCACATCCTCCATCCTGTTCGCAAAGTCTCGATTCGAGGTCGGCGCCGGTAGAGGCCGGCCCTCACGGCGGCAGAACGCGATCGCTTCCTCGCCAATCTGACAGAGCGCCTCGAACACCGCCCGCTCATCGCTCCCGTGAATCCCCCCAGGA
>CAZRGU010000323.1:0-1479 GCA_964599705.1 uncultured Ectothiorhodospiraceae bacterium
AGGGGCGGTCGGGGACGCTCGCAGTAGGTGTGCGGTTTTTTCACAAACTCTCAGCCCTCCAGCCAATCCTCGACCGGCTTGGAGAGGAAGGTCTCGAGATCGATTCCGTCCCCTCCGACGAGCAGCTTTCGCGTGGGGCCGAAGGCGCTGGAAAAGGCCGTCATCCCGGGCAGGTGATCGTGAGGGCGACCGCTCTTGACCTCGATGGCGACCAGCTTCTTGCCGGAGCGGATCACGAAGTCCACCTCGCGGTTGCGGTGGCGCCAATAGTAGAGCTCGCACGTTCCCGCCGCCGCGGCGTTGGCCAGATGGGCGCCCACCGCCGATTCCACCAGCCGGCCCCAGTATGGGCGGTCCGAGCGCGCCTGGGCCAACGTAAGCCCCGCCTGGGCGGTCATCAAGGCGGTGTTGAACACTTGCAGCTTCGGGCTCGATCCCCTGCGGCGCACGGCGTTGCCGGCGTACTTCTGCAGCCCGGTGATCATCCCCGCCCCGGCCAGCAGGTCGAGGTAGTGCGCCAGGGTGGTCGTGTTGCCGGCATCGTGAAGCCGGCCCACCATCTTCGTGTAGGAGAGGATCTGCCCGGAGTGGCCGCACCCGAGCTCGAAGAGCCTGCGCAGCAGGGCCGGCTTGTCCACCCGCGAGAGCAGCAGCACGTCGCGGGAAATGGTCGTCTCGGTCAGCGAGTCGCGGATGTAGCGCATCCAGCGCTTCGGCTGCCGGATCAAAGGCGCCGAGCCGGGGTAGCCGCCGTAGAACAGGAACTGCTCAAGCGACCAGCCGAAGGCCTCGCGCATCTCGGCATAGCTCCAGTGCGGCAGAACCGTCACCTCGAAGCGGCCGGCCAGGCTCTCGGTGAGACCGCGCTGGATCAACAGCGGCGCGGAGCCGAGCAGCACCACCTTCAAGGGCCGGCGCGCGCGGCTGTCGGCATCCCACAGACGCTTGACGGTCTCCGACCAGACCGGGAGCTTCTGCACCTCGTCCAGGATCAGCAGCGCGCCGTCCTTCCCGGCGTCATCGGCCAGCACCCGCGCCGCCTCCCACTGCTCCTCGAGCCAGCTCGAATCCCGCAGGGTCGGCTCGTCCGCGCTCGCGTAGCGGGTGGGAAGTCCGACCCGCTCCGCCACCTGTTCGGCCAGGGTGGTCTTGCCCACCTGCCGCGCCCCGGCCAGCACCTGGATCCAACGGCGCGGCTCCGCCAGGCGACCGGCAAGCTCCTCGGCCTGGGGACGGACGAAAGGAGGTGACGAGTTACTCATGTTCATGAGTAATTTTACTCACCACGATGAGGATGTCGAAGGTGCTCCCCCTCACGGACCAACCGGTCGGGCGCCAGGCCGCGGTTCGACGCCGAAGAGAGCGCCGGCAGATCGCAAGTCCGCGCTTCGGCCGTCCGCCACTTCGGATTCCGGCGGATCCCAGGCCCGCGAGGCGCACGGAGCAGCGGCTCGGCCCGCGAGAGGCGTTCTGCGAGCG
>CAZRGU010000323.1:1579-3732 GCA_964599705.1 uncultured Ectothiorhodospiraceae bacterium
CGCGCAGGCGCCGAGCGAGCACCACCTCCCCGTAGTCCGCCCGCTCGGCGGCGGGCATATCCGGGGCGATCTCCGGCCCGTGGGCGACCTGCCAGCCCCCGCTCTCCAGCCAAGCGAGGAAGGCCAGAAGACTTCACTTATCAGGCCCCGATCCCTGTCCAACCCCCGGGGTCCATCTCTGCTCGCAAGACAGCCCTTGCTTCGCCCTTTGCTAAAACCTTTGCTAAAGGGGGCGGTGACGTCGCGACCCAGCAAAGAGCGGAAGGCGTTATCGCACAAAGGGTTACGCCATCTCGGGTGGTCCAGTTCCTGGCTGTCCAGGGCCGTTTGGACCCGAATCCTTTGCTCAGGCATCGCTCGCATCCTGGGCATACCATGCCGGTTGCGCCCGGGTGCCGCGGTTATCGATTCTCCCTGCGCGCCGGAGTTCCTGTAGAAGGTTGTGAATCTTGCGGCGTTTCTGCTCCTCCGTCAGGCGATCCGGCAGCTTCGGCAGAAGGAGTTGATCCACGTCCTTCCGGTCCACGGGCTGGTGCTCGCGCACAAGGGCCAGAATCAGGTCCAGGTAGTACTGCTTGTCGAAGCCCCGTTCCCGGATGTGTCGGCCGGCCTCGCCCGCGGCCTTCGCGACCGCTCCGGCCACGATGAGGCGGGGATAACGACCCTCGACCAGTCCAGCGGCCCTCAAACGGCGGTGCTCGTCGCGATCGATCGGCTGCCCCTTCTGCACCCGGTCGAGCAGCATGACCTGCATGAGGTCAAGATCCGTCCGTTCCATCAGGAGGCGGGTGTAGCGCTCGTCCAGGACCCGGCCGGCGAGGCTCACGCGCACCTTGCCGGGATCGCTCAGATCGTAGTCCGGCAGCGGGAACGAGCGCCGCCGCTGGGTCTCGAACATGCGCTTGATGCCGCCGCCCTGGGTGTCGATCAGGTTCAGCTCGACCATGGCGTCGGCGAGGAACGGGTTGCGATAGATCGCCTGCGGCGCATCCTGCCGGATCACGGTCTCTACGTCGCCCGGCAGGAACTCGCCGACGTTGGTCAGGAGCACGCGGTCGGGAGATTCCACGACGATGACGCGGCCATGCCGGCGGTAGTCCTGGTGGGCGATGGCGTTGTGGAGCGCCTCGCGGATCACCCAGGGGTCGTACTGGGTGATCTCCTGGGGAAAGAGCGTGCCGCTCGGCAGCGCCCGCACCACCAGATTGCGGATGCGCCTCATCAACCGATCACCGGCCAGCAGGAAGGGCGGGCCGATGTGCTCGTAGCCGAGTTCCCGGTTCTCTCCGTCCTTGAGGATCCAGGAGATCTTCGCCACAGCCGGCGCCAGCAGCGTCGTCGCCTCGGCCCGACCGAGCAGCACGAGCGCCGTGTGGGTCACCTCGCCGTGCCGGAGCACGCGCGCCTTGTTGAGGAAGGTGCGATCGTCCCAGGCGGCGACCTCATCGGCCTGCGCCGGATGCTTGACGACGAACTGCTCCCGGGCCTTGGCGATCGCCTCGGGATCGAGATCCTCGAGCGAGGCCGCCTGGCAGACCTCCGCCGACCAGTCGCTACCCCGGGTCCAGATCTCTCGTTCCTTCTCGGGGTGGTTGCGCAAGAGAGTCTTGCTCGAACCCACGCGCACATGGGCGGCGCCGTAGAACTTGACGGGCTCCCCGTTCGCCGGCCCGACCTCGAACAGCACGACCCGGCCGTCCGGATGCTCGACGATGTGCGTCTCGATACCCGTGTTGGGTCGCAGGCCCGAGGTCAGCCAGGGCAGCAGGTCCTGGTTCCCCCTGCCCTTGGCTGCGTAGGGGTCGAACCGCGTGCCGACCACATCGTGGCTCCCATCGTCGATGCCGAAGACCATATAGCCGCGGGGCTGGTTGGCCAGGCAGGCGGCGTTCGCGAGCGCGGAGAGGTACTCGCCCAGGTCCTGCGGTGCGCAGCGCTTGCGCTTGAACTCGCACCACTCCGTTTCCGTCGGCAGCGCACGCAGCCGGTCGATGAGGGCAACGAGGTCGCCTCTGCTCATGCCTCGGCCTCCTCGGGGGCGGGATCGAGGTCATCGGCCCGTTCCTCCGCGGCCGAGTCATCCTCGGCCTCGTCCGGCAGCCGCGCCGCCACTTCGCGCACGTCGAGCTTGCCGGTGACCATGTCGGCGATCA
>CAZRGU010000324.1:0-3711 GCA_964599705.1 uncultured Ectothiorhodospiraceae bacterium
TAGCTCAGTTGGTAGAGCAGCTGACTCTTAATCAGCGGGTCCAAGGTTCGAGTCCTTGACGGCCCACCAAGCCCCGGAAGGGGGGGTGCCTGAGCACCCCCTTTTCGTTTGCGATTCAGATGATTGCACCAGTCCCGGCCGCTATAATGAACGCCCGCCCGCATCGGCGAGCGACGCGGGCGGGTCCCCCGGGGCGAAAGTGGCGGAACTGGTAGACGCGCTGGCTTTAGGTGCCAGTGGGGCAACCCGTGAGAGTTCGAGTCTCTCCTTTCGCACCAGCGTTCCCGTCGAGCATGGCCGCCGCGCGCGGGACTCGCGCGCGGCGGCCATGGTAAGCAGAGGTCGATGATGGAAGTCCATGTCGAGCGCAGCGAGGGCCTGGAGCGGCGCCTTCGCGTCCAGGTTCCCGAGGAGCGGGTCAAGGGTGAGGTCGACCGGCGCCTCGGCGAGATGGCGCGTACCGCCCGGATCCCCGGCTTCCGGCCCGGCCGGGTGCCGCTGCGCGTCCTCGCCCAGCGCTTCGGGCGCCAGGTGCGTGGCGAGGTGGTCGGCGAGATCGTGCAGAGCAGCCTGCTCGACGCGCTCGCCCAGGAGCAGCTTCGCCCGGCCGGCAGCCCGGTCATCGACCCGCTCGAGGCCGAGCCCGGGACCGGCGTCTCCTACACCGCGGTATTCGACGTCTTCCCCGAGGTCGAGCTGCCCGATCCGGCCACCCTGACGGTGCGCAGGCCGGTCGCCGAGGTCACCGAGGCCGATGTCGACGCGATGATCGAGACCCTGCGCCGCCAGCGCACCACCTGGCACGAGGTCGAGCGCGGCGCGGCGCTCGGCGACCGGGTGGTGGCCGACGTCACCGGCAGCGTCGACGGCGAGCCCCGGGATCAGCTCGGCGGCAAGGAGGCGGAGATCGAGCTCGGCTCCGGGCGCATGGTCGCCGGCCTCGAGGAGGGGCTGGTCGGGGTCCAGGCCGGCGAGCAGCGGGTCATCGAGCTGAGCCTTCCCGAGGATTACCCTGACGCCGAGCTGGCCGGCCGGCCGGTGCGTTTCGAGGTCAGCGTGCAGCGGGTCGAGGAGCCGGTGGTTCCCGAGGTCGACGAGGAGCTGGCGGCCTCCTTCGGGGTCCAGGAGGGCGGGGTGGAGGCCTTCCGGCGCGAGGTTCGCGGCAACATGGAGCGCGAGCTCGCCGATGCCCTTCGTGCCCGGACCCGCGACGAGGTGATGAACGTGCTGCTCGCCGCCCAGCCGGTCGAGCTCCCGCGGGCCCTGGTCGACGAGGAGATCGAGCGGCAGATGAACGAGCGGCGCCGGCAGCTCGCCGGGCTCGGCATCGATGCCGCGCGGCTCGAGCTCGACCGCTCGCACTTCGAGCAGGCCGCGCGCCGGCGCGTCGCCCTCGGGCTGGTGCTCGCCGAGGTGGTGCGCAGCAACGGCCTGCAGGCCGACCCCGAGCGGGTCCGCCAGCGGGTCGAGTCGATCGCCTCGACCTACGAGCAGCCCGCCGAGGTGGTGCGCTGGATCTACAGCGATCGCTCGCGCCTCGAGCCGATCGAGTCGGTGGTGCTCGAGGACCAGGTGGTCGAGTGGGTGCTCGAGCGGGCCCAGGTCGAGGACCAGCCGAGCTCGTTTGACGAGCTTCTCAATCCGGGGCAGACTAGCTCGCGTGCCTGAGCCGAGCCGGCGGCGCCCGATACAGCGCGGCGGGGAGCAGGCGTCGCGGCCCGCGGCGCGGCCTGTCGCCGGGCAAGGAACTTGGGTGAGCCCCTCGAATGGTGGATGACGTGGGTGGTAAGGGAGCCGAGCGGACCCGGGGGCTGAACCTGGTTCCGATCGTCGTCGAGCAGTCGGCCCGGGGCGAGCGCTCCTACGACATCTACTCGCGCCTGCTCAGGGAGCGGGTGGTGTTCCTCTGCGGGCCGGTCGAGGATCTGGTCGCCAACGTGGTGGTCGCCCAGCTCCTGTTCCTCGAGTCGGAGAACCCGGACAAGGACATCCACCTCTACATCAACTCGCCCGGAGGGCTGGTGACCTCGGGGCTGGCGATCTACGACACCATGCAGTTCATCAAGCCCGATGTCAGCACCCTGTGCATCGGCCAGGCGGCGAGCATGGGGGCGCTGCTGCTCGCCGGCGGCGCCAAGGGCAAGCGCTACTGCCTGCCGCACTCGCGGATCCTGATCCACCAGCCGCTCGGCGGCTTCCAGGGCCAGGCGACCGACATCGACATCCACGCCCGCGAGATCCTCCACACCCGCGAGCGGCTCAACGAGATCCTGTCCCGCCACACCGGCCAGCCGCTCGAGCGCATCCAGGCCGACACCGAGCGGGACCGCTTCATGGGCGCCCACGAGGCGGTCGAGTACGGGCTGATCGACTCGGTGCTCGAGTCGCGCGCCGAGCGCGCCGAGCGCGCCCTGGGCGGCTGAGGGGGAACGGGATGAGCACCGGCAAGACCGGCGGCAAGGGCGGGGAGAGCGATCGCCTCCTCTACTGCTCGTTCTGCGGCAAGAGCCAGCACGAGGTGCGCAAGCTGATCGCCGGACCCTCGGTGTTCATCTGCGACGAGTGCGTCGATCTGTGCAACGACATCATCCGCGAGGAGATCCAGGACAAGAGCGGGTCGGGCTCTGGGAGCAAGCTGCCGACGCCGCGCGAGATCAACGCGATCCTCGACGAGTACGTGGTCGGGCAGAGCCACGCCAAGAAGGTCCTGTCGGTCGCGGTCTACAACCACTACAAGCGCCTCGACGCAGGGGTCAAGGTCGACGAGGTCGAGCTCTCGAAGAGCAACGTGCTGCTGATCGGGCCGACCGGTTGCGGCAAGACGCTGCTCGCCGAGACCCTGGCGCGGCTGCTCAACGTGCCCTTCACGATCGCCGACGCGACCACGCTGACCGAGGCTGGCTACGTCGGCGAGGACGTCGAGAACATCATCCAGAAGCTGCTCCAGAAGTGCGACTACGACGTCGAGAAGGCGCAGACGGGAATCGTTTACATCGACGAGATCGACAAGATCTCGCGCAAGTCGGACAACCCCTCGATCACCCGCGATGTCTCCGGCGAGGGCGTGCAGCAGGCGCTGCTCAAGCTGATCGAGGGCACCATCGCCTCGGTGCCGCCGCAGGGCGGGCGCAAGCACCCCCAGCAGGAGTTCCTGCAGGTCAACACCGCCAACATCCTGTTCATCTGCGGCGGGGCCTTCGACGGGCTCGACAAGATCATCGAGAACCGCTGCTCGAAGCACAGCGGCATCGGCTTCAGCGCCGAGGTCAAGGGCCGTGACGAGAAGGCCAAGGTCGGCGAGGTGCTGCGCCAGGTCGAGCCCGAGGACCTGATCCGCTACGGCCTGATCCCGGAGTTCGTCGGCCGGCTGCCGATCATCGCCACCCTCGATGAACTCGACGAGCAGCAGCTTGTCCAGATACTCACCGAGCCCAAGAACGCGCTGACCAAGCAGTACACGCGGCTGTTCGGCATGGAGGGCTGCGAGATCGAGTTCCGCGGGGATGCCCTCGCCGCGGTCGCGCGCAAGGCCATGGAGCGCAAGACCGGCGCGCGCGGGCTGCGCTCGATCGTTGAAGGTGTGCTGCTCGACACCATGTATGACCTGCCGTCGATGGAGAACGTGGTCAAGGTGGTGGTCGACGAGGCGGTCATCCTCGGCGAGTCCGAGCCGCTGTTCATCTACGAGGGCGACCGCCAGCGCGCAGCCTC
>CAZRGU010000325.1:0-3690 GCA_964599705.1 uncultured Ectothiorhodospiraceae bacterium
CGGGGTGACCAGGGGCGCCCGCAGCAGGCGGGCGATTTTTTCACAAACTCTCAGCCGCGACGGCGCAGGGCGAGCGCGCTCCAGCCGGCATAGAGGCAGGCGCCGAGCCCGGCGACCACGAAGAACGGCTGCAGATAGCCGAGCCAGGTGATCGGCGCGAGCAGGTAGATCCCGTCCTCGAGCTCGAAGCCGCCCAGGGCCGGATAGCCGACCGCGTCGCGCCCCTCGGGCGCGCCGCCACGGGCGTCGATGACCAGGTCGACCACCATCGACAGCAGCGAGGCCGCGGCGCCGGCCGCCCCGAGCAGCAGCGGCCAGGCGGCCCCCTCGCCGGCCGCGACCCCGAGGCCGATGCCGATGAACAGCGCCGCGTAGCTCAGCGCCCCGGCGAGGTAGTCGAGGTAGTAGCCGAGGCGGCTGGCGGTCCCGGTCAGGCGGGCCAGCTCGCCGTCGAGATGGTCGACGAAGCGGGCCACGCAGAACAGCGCCGCGCCCCAGTTGGCCGCGCCCGGCTCGCCGCGCGCGAGCAGCGCGGCGCCGAGCAGCGACAGGGCCAGGCTGGCCGCGGTGACCTGGTGGGCGCTCACCGGGGTCGCCGCCAGCAGCCGCGCCAGGGGCCGGGCCAGGCGCTGGTCCCAGGGCGGCGCGCGCCCGCCGCTGCGCTCGCCGCTCACCGCCCGGCCGGAGGCGCGGCCACCGCCTCGATCATCGCCGCGACCCGCTCGAGCGCCCCGCGGTTGCGCTCCACGAAGGCCCGTGCCCGCTCGCCGTCACGGTGGCGCTGATTGCCGTCGAGCAGCCAGCCGGCCACCGCCTCGGCGAGCTCGCGCGCGTCGCGGGCCAGGCGCGCGGCCCCCTCGGCGCGCAGCCGCTCGCTGATCTCGGCGAAGTTGAAGACCTCCGGCCCGCTGACCACCGGCACCCCGAGGGCGGCGGCCTCGAGCGGGTTGTGGCCACCGACCGGCACCAGGCTTCCGCCGATGAAGGCGCAGTCCGAGGCCGCATAGAACAGCGCCAGCTCGCCCATCGTGTCGCCGATGAACACGTCCGCGTCGGCGCAGGATGGCGGGCGCTCGCTGCGCAGCACGGTGCGCAGTCCGCGCCGGCGGGCCAGCGCCGCGACCTCGCCGAAGCGCTCCGGATGGCGCGGGACGAGCACCAGCAGGCAGTCCGGGACCCGGCGCAGCAGGCGCGCGAAGGCATCGAGCACCTGCTCCTCCTCGCCGGCGTGGGTGCTCGCCGCGATCCACACCGCCCGGTCGAGGCCGAAGCAGCGGCGCAGCACCTGGGACTCCTCGCGCAGGCTGGCGGGCAGGCGCTGGTCGAACTTGATGCTGCCGGTGACCTGGACCCGCTCGGGGCGGGCGCCGAGGGCGATCAGGCGCCGGGCATCGTCGGCACTCTGGGCCGCGATCCCGGCCAGCCCGGCGAGCATCTCGCCGGCGAGCGGGGCGAAGCGGCGGTAGCCGCGTGCCGAGCGGGGCGAGAGCCGGGCGTTGGCGAGCACCACCGGCACGCCGCGGCGGCGACAGGCGGCCAGCATGTTGGGCCACAGCTCGGTCTCGATGAGCACCGCGACCCGCGGCCGGATGCGATCGAGGAAGCGGCTCACCGCCCCGGGGAGGTCGTAGGGAAAGTAGCGGTGCACGACCCGCGACCCGAGCAGCGCGCGGACCCGCTCGCTGCCGGTCGGGGTGGTGGTGGTGAGCACCACCTCGCTCGGCGCGAGACGCTCGCCCAGCACGCGCACCAGCGGCACCGCGGCCTGGACCTCGCCGACCGAGACCGCGTGGATCCACACCGTATCGCCGCTCCCGGGAAGCTCGCCGCCCCAGCCGAAGCGCTCCCCCCAGCGCCGCCCGTACCCCGGGTTGCGCCGTGCCCGCCAGGCCAGCCGGGCGAGCAGCGCCGGCAGCGCGGCGTAGTGCCCCAGGGTGTAGAGCGCCCTCACCGGCGCCTGCCGAGCGCGGCGATGCGCTCGATCATCGCGCTGGTCGAGCAGCCCGGCCGGTAGGGGAGGATCTCGACCCGCCCCCCGGCGGCGCGCACCGCCTCGCCGCCGGCGACCTCCTCGGCACGGTAGTCGCCACCCTTGACGAGGACATCGGGACAGACCCGCGCCACCAGCTCGGCCGGGGTGTCGGCCGCGAAGGCCACCAGCCAGTCGACCGCGGCGAGCCCGGCAAGCACCGCCAGGCGCTGCTCGAGCGGGTTGATCGGGCGCCCGGCCCCCTTGAGTCGGGCCACCGAGGCGTCGTCGTTGACCGCGACCAGCAACCGGTCGCCGAGCGCCCGCGCGCGCTCCAGGTAGCTCACGTGGCCGGCGTGGAGCAGGTCGAAGCAGCCGTTGGTCATGACCACCCGCTGCCCGGCGCTGCGCGCCGCGGCGACCGCCTCGAGCAGGGCGGCCTCGTCGAGCACCCCGCGCACCGGTGCCGGGGGCTCGCGCAGCGCCGCGGCGAGCTCCCCGGGGGTCACGCTGGCCGTCCCGAGGCGTGCCACCACCAGCCCGGCGGCGACGTTGGCCAGCCGGGTGGCCGCCTCCAGCGACTGGCCCGCGGCCAGGCAGGCGGCGAGCACCGCGACCACGGTATCGCCGGCCCCGGTCACGTCGTAGACCTCCCGGGCGCGGGCGGCGAGCACCAGCGGGTCGTGCCCCGGGCGCACCAGGATCACCCCGTGCTCGCCGCGGGTCACCAGCAGCGCCTCGAGGCCGAGCGTCCGGCACAGCGCCTCGCCACGCCGGGCGACCTCCTGGCCGCCCGCGCAGCGCCCGGCGGCCGCTTCGAGCTCGGCCAGGTTGGGGGTCAGCAGGGTGGCGCCCCGGTAGGCCTCGAAGTCGGCGCGCTTCGGATCGACCAGCACCGGCCGCCCGGCGGCGCGCGCGGCGGCGATGAAACGGCCCGGATCGGCCAGCGCGCCCTTGCCGTAGTCGGACAGCAGCACCAGATCGGCGCCGGCCAGCCGCTCGAGAAAGGCCGCGTGCAGCGCCTCCGCACCGTCGCGCCCGGCTGCCGGGTCCTCGATGTCGATGCGCAGCAGCTGCTGGTGGCGGCTGACCACCCGCATCTTGGTGATGGTCGCCAGCCCCGGGCGGCGCAGCAGCCGCCGCTCGCCGACCCCGCTGCGCTCGAGCAGCCCCTCGAGGGCCGCACCGGCCTCGTCATCGCCGATCAGGCCGAGGAGAATCGGGGTCGCGCCGAGCGCGGCGACGTTGACCGCGCAGTTGGCCGCTCCGCCGGGGCGCATCTCGGTCTCGTCGACCCGCACCACCGGGACCGGCGCCTCCGGCGAGATCCGCGCCGTCTCCCCGTGCCAGTAGCGATCGAGCATCACGTCGCCGAGCACCAGCACGCGGGCGCCGGCGAAGCTGGGAAGCGACGGGGTTGTCGACGCGCTCACGGGGGTTTGTGCTGGCTTGGCAGGCGCGGGCGAACGGCGAGGCATGGTAGCACAGGGACCCGGCCCACGGCCCCGATTGCCAGGCACGCAATGGCCCCGTAGCATCCTCGATCAGAGCCCCGGCGACCGCCGGTCGCGCGCTCGACGAGCGAACATGCATGCAGCAGACGTGCGCTGCCGAGGCGCGACCCCACGTCGGGCAGGCGCCCGACCTGCGCCCGGGATCGAGCGTGGGATGGCACCGGGCAGGGCCTTCCTCGTAGCCCGGGCTCTGCCCGGGGTGGAGCG
>CAZRGU010000326.1:0-3686 GCA_964599705.1 uncultured Ectothiorhodospiraceae bacterium
GTAAAAAAATCGCCCGCCTGCTGCGCACGCCCCGGGTCACCCAGAAACGCCCTCGCGACGGCGGGCGATATCTTCACAAACTGTGAGCTTGCGCCGGCGCGCGCTCTGACCGAGACTCGGGGGCTGGACGATCACAGGTGGCGCGCCCGGCGCGGCGCGCGGGAGTGAGACGGAGCATGGCCGAGATCGGTACGGCGCGGGCCGCGCCCGAGTGCGACCCGCTGTGGCAGGCGATCCGCGAGGAGGTCGCCGAGGCGGTGCGCGGCGAGCCGCTGCTGGCGAGCTTCCTCCACGTCACCATCCTCAACCACCGCACCCTCGAGGCGGCGCTCGCCTTCCAGCTCGCCGGCAAGCTCGGCAGCCCGGTCATCCAGGCGATGATCATCCGCGAGCTCTTCGAGGAGGCGATGGCCGCCGACCCGGGGATCGGCGAGGCGGTGCGCGCCGACATCCAGGCGGTGCGCGACCGCGACCCGGCGGCCACCCACTACTCGCGCTCCTTCCTCTACTTCAAGGGCTTCCACGCCCTGCAGGCGCAGCGCATCGCCCACTGGCTGTGGCGCCAGGGGCGCGAGGACCTGGCCCTGTACCTGCAGAGCCGCTGCTCGGAGGTCTTCGGGGTCGACATCCACCCGGCCGCGCGCATCGGGCGGGGGATCATGATCGACCACGCCACCAGCGTGGTCATCGGTGAGACCGCGGTGGTCGAGGACAACGTCTCGATCCTCCACGAGGTGACCCTCGGCGGCACCGGCAAGCAGACCGGCGACCGCCACCCCAAGGTCCGCCACGGGGTGCTGATCGGGGCCGGGGCCAAGATCCTCGGCAACGTCGAGATCGGCGCCGGGGCCAAGATCGGGGCCGGCAGCGTGGTCCTCGAGGACGTCCCGGCGCACTGCACGGTGGCCGGGGTGCCGGCGGTGGTGGTCGGCTGCCCCGAGGAGGACCAGCCGGCCCTGGCCATGGACCACCGCCTCTCGGCCCCCGGCGAGCCGTCCCCCGGGGAGCCGCGGTAGCCGCGCGCCGGCCGGGCGCGGCGCGCGCCGTGCCCGGCCCCGACCCCGACCCGCTGCTCACCGAGGGACCGGTCGCGCGGCGCCTCGCCGGGCTGGCCCTGCCGATGGCCGGCGGCATCCTGGCGATGATGGGGTTCTACCTCGCCGACACCTGGTTCGTCTCGCGCCTCGGCGCCGGCGCGCTGGCGGCGATGGGCTTCGCCTTCCCGGTGGTCGCCGTGCTGCTCAGCCTCGGCATCGGCCTGATGGCCGGCACCTCCTCGGTGATCGCCCGCGCGATCGGCGCCGGCGACCGCCAGCGCGTGCGCCGGCTGACCAGCGACGCGCTGGCCCTGGCCCTGATCCTGGCCGTGGCGCTGAGCGCCGCCGGGCTGGCCACCATCGAGCCGCTGTTCACCGCGCTCGGCGCCGAGCCGGCGCTGCTCCCGGCGATCGGGGCCTACATGCGGATCTGGTACGCCGGCCTGGTCTTCCTGCTGGTGCCGATGGTCGGGCTCGGGGCGCTGCGGGCCACCGGCGACAGCCGCCTGCAGGCCCGGATCATGGTCGGCGCGGCGCTCGCCAACGTGCTCCTCGACCCGCTGCTGATCTTCGGCCTCGGGGCGCTGCCGGGGCTGGGCATCGGCGGGGCGGCGCTGGCCACCGTGATCGCACGGGCCGCGACCCTGGTCGCCGGCTACCACGCGCTGCGCCGCAAGCACGCGCTGCTGAGCTTCGAACGGCCGAGCGCGGCGGAGCTGCGCGCCTCGTGGCGCCAGGTCCTCCACGTCGGCCTGCCAGCGGCCGGCACCAACATGATCATCCCCCTCGCCCACGCCCTGGTGGTGGCGATCCTGGCCGGCTTCGGCGCCGCGACCGTGGCCGGCTACGGCGCGGCGGCGCGCATCGAGGGCGTCACCCTGGTCCCCTTCTATGCGCTCTCGGCGGTCATCGGCCCGTTCGTCGGCCAGAACCTCGGGGCCGGGCGCGAGCGCCGGGTGCGCCGCGCGGTGCGCCTGTGCGCGCGCTTCTGCCTGCTCGCCGGGGTCGCGATGGCCGTGCTGCTGGCCCTCCTCGCCCCCTGGCTGGCGCGGCTCTTCGCCAGCGACCCGGCGGTGGTCGCCACCACCGTCAGCTACCTGCGCTGGGTGCCGCTGAGCTACGGGGCGGCCGGCCTGGTGATGGTGGTCAACGCCACCTTCAACGGCCTCGGCGAGCCGCTGCCCGCGGTGGCCGTCTCGGCCGGGCGGATGCTCGCCCTCTACGTCCCCGGGGCCTGGGCCGGGGCGCTGCTCGCCGGCCCGCCCGGGGCGTTCGCGGCCGCCGCGCTCGCCAACCTGGCCGCCGGGGCCGGGGCGCTGTGGTGGTTCAACCGCCGCCATCCGCGGGGCGGGCGCAGGCCCGGGTAGCCGGCGGTCCCGCTCCCTCGTCGAGCCGCACCCAGGGCAGGGCGAGCAGCCGGTCGAGGCGGCTGCAGCCGGTCGGGTCGCGCAGCGCCGCGAGCCCCAGGGTCATCCCCCGGTGGCCGCCGGCCGGCTCGGCCCGGTAGGTGCCGAGCAGCCGGTCCCACCACGGCAGGTTGAAGCCGAAGTTGCTGTCGGCCTCCTCGCGGCGCACCGAATGGTGGACGCGGTGCATGTCCGGGGTGACCACCACCAGGCGCAGCGCCCGGTCGAGGCCGGCCGGCAGGCGGGCGTTGGCGTGGTTGAACATCGCGGTGGCGTTGAGCAGCACCTCGAAGAGCAGCACCGCGACCGCCGGGGCCCCGAGCGCCACCACCAGGGCGAGCTTGATGGCCATCGAGAGCAGGATCTCGATCGGGTGGAAGCGCGCCCCGCTGGTCACGTCGAGATCGAGGTCGGCGTGGTGCACGCGGTGCACCCGCCAGAGCAGCGGCACGGCGTGGAAGACCCGGTGCTGGAGGTAGATGGCGAAGTCGAGCGCCACCACCGCGGCGAGCGGGGCGAGCCAGGCCGGGACCCCGAGCCAGGGCAGCAGGCCCCAGCCGCGCGCCTCGGCGAGCAGCGCCGTGCCGACCGCCGCGCTCGGGAAGAGGAGCCGCACCAGCACGGTGTTGAGCACCGCCAGGGCCAGGTTGTGCGGCCAGCGCGCCGCGCGAGTGAGCGCTCGCTCACGCCTCGGGGCGAGCCCCTCCCAGAGCGCCATCCCGGCGAGCACCGCCGCGAAGCTCGCCAGGCGCACCAGCGGCTCGCTGGCCAGAAGCCAGTCGCTCACCCGCAATCCTCGGGCCGGCAGCGCACCAGCAGCGTGCTGCGAAAGCTCATCACCACCTCGCCGTGCTGGTTGCGGGTCTCGTAGGCGAGGCGCAGCACCCCGCGCCCGGGGCGCGAGGCCGAGCGGCGCGCCGCGACGATCTCGACGCTCGTGTACAGGGTGTCGCCGGGGCGCACCGGGGCCAGCCAGCGCAGCTCCTCGATCCCCGGCGAGCCGAGCGAGCAGGCCGCGAACGTCCCGCGGTCGCAGGTCATCCGGAAGGCCAGCGCCAGGGTCTGGAAGCCGCTCGCGATCAGCCCCCCGTAGGGGGAGCGCTCGGCGGCCAGGCGGTCGAGGTGGAAGGGCTGCGGGTCGTAGCGCAGCGCGAAGTCGATGATCTGCGACTCGGTCAGGGTCACCCCGGCGCTCTCGAAGCGCTCGCCCGGGCTGAAGTCCTCGAAGTAGCGCTCCGCCACC
>CAZRGU010000327.1:0-3681 GCA_964599705.1 uncultured Ectothiorhodospiraceae bacterium
GGGCGATGCCGAGGTGCTTGATGCGGTAGCCGAGCTGCTCGGCGTAGCGCACGTCGTCGGGCTCGATGGCGGTGATCCCCTCGATGTGGACGCTGGCGTAGCGCAGCGGCTTGCCGAAGGCGATCGCGCCGAGGATGGTGAGCTTGTGGGCCGCATCGACCCCGTCGATGTCTAGGGCCGGATCGGCCTCGGCGTAGCCGAGCCGCTGGGCCTCGGCGAGCGCCTCGGCGAAGCCGCTGCCCCGCTCGCGCATCTCGCTGAGGATGTAGTTGCAGGTGCCGTTGATGATCCCGGCCAGCCACTCGATGCGGTTGCCGGCCAGCCCCTCGCGGATCGCCTTGATCACCGGGATGCCGCCGGCCACCGCGGCCTCGAAGGCCACCGTCACCCCGCGCTCGCGCGCCGCGGCGAAGATCTCGTTGCCGTGCTGGGCGATCAGCGCCTTGTTGGCGGTGACCACGTGCTTGCCGGCCGCGATCGCCTCGAGGACCAGGGTGCGGGCCGGCTCGATGCCGCCGAACAGCTCGATCACCACCGCGATCTCGGGATCCCCGATCACATCGTGGGCCTCGCCGGTCAGGGCGATGCCGGTGCCGGCGCAGACCTGCGCCCGCGCGGGGTCGCGGTCGCAGGCCCGGGTGATGCGGATCTCCCGCCCGGCGCGCCGTTCGATCTCGCCGGCGTTGCGCTGCAGCACGCCGACCGTGCCGGCGCCGACCGTGCCCAGGCCGAGCAGCCCGACCGCGACCGGCTTCACGCCACCGCTCCCGCGCCGGCCAGCATCCGGCGGATGCCGCGCAGGGCCTGGCGGATGCGGTGGCGGTTCTCGATCAGGGCGAAGCGCACGTATCCATCTCCATAGTGACCGAAGCCGATCCCCGGCGAGACCGCGACCCGGGCCTCGGCGAGCAGCCGCTTGGCGAACTCGAGCGAGCCGAGGGCGCGGAACGGCTCCGGGATCGGCGCCCACACGAACATCGTGGCGCGCGGCCGCGCCACCGCCCAGCCGGCCCGCTCGAGCCCCTCGCAGAGCACGTCGCGCCGTCCCCGGTAGGTCTCGCGGATCTCGGCGACGCACTCCTGCGGGCCCTCGAGGGCCTCGATGGCGGCGACCTGGATGGGGGTGAACAGCCCGTAGTCGAGGTAGGACTTGATGCGGGCGAGCGCCGCGATCAGGGTCGGGTTGCCGACCACGAAGCCGACCCGCCAGCCCGGCATGTTGTAGCTCTTCGACAGCGAGAAGGACTCCACCGCGCACTCCCGCGCGCCGGGCACCTCGAGGATCGAGGGCGCCCGGTAGCCGTCGTAGCAAAGATCGGCGTAGGCGAAGTCGTGGACCACCCAGATCCCGTGCTCGCGCGCGATCGCCACCACCCGCTCGAAGAAGTCGCGCTCGACGCACTGGGTGGTCGGGTTGGCGGGAAAGGAGATCACCAGCAGCCTGGGGCGCGGCCAGATGTCGCGGATCGCCTGCTCGAGCTCGGCGAAGAAGTCGCCCCCGGGGACCAGCTTGACGTGGCGCACATCGGCCCCGGCGATCACCGCCCCGTAGGGGTGGATCGGGTAGGAGGGGTTGGGGACCAGCACCGCGTCGCCGGGCCCGAGCACCGCGAGCGCCAGGTGGGCGAGCCCCTCCTTGGAGCCGATGGTCACGATCGCCTCGCCCTCGGGGTCGAGCTCGACCGCGTAGCGCTCGGCGTACCAGCGGCAGATCGCGCGGCGCAGCCGCGGGATGCCGCGCGAGGCCGAGTAGCGGTGGGTGTTGTCGCGCCGGGCGACCTCGACGAGCTTCTCGACGATGTGCCCGGGGGTCGGCCGCTCGGGGTTTCCCATTCCGAAGTCGATGATGTCCTCGCCGCGCGCGCGGGCCTCGGCCTTGAGGCGGTCGACCTCGGCGAACACGTAGGGCGGAAGGCGTTCGATGCGCCGGAAATGGGTCTCCAAGACGGTGACGTTCCTTCGTACCGCGGGGTGGCGAGTCACGGTATACGGTGCCCCGCGAGGGTGTCAAACGCCCCCGCCGGCCCCCTGCGGGAGTCGCCCCGCGGTGGTATCCTGCGCGCCCCGCGGACCACCGCCGCGAGCGTCCCGGAGCCGCCGATGTCCGACCTCACCGCGACCGCCTGCCGCGACCTCCTCGAGCCCGCCGGGCTCGACGAGCGCCAGCTCGAGGCCACCCTCGGGCGGATCATGGAGCACTCGATCGACCACGCCGATCTCTACTTCCAGTCGACCCGCTACGAGTCCTGGCTGCTCGAGGACGGCATCGTCAAGGAGGCGAGCCACAACATCGAGCAGGGCGTCGGGGTGCGCGCGGTGGCCGGCGAGAAGAGCGGCTTCGCCTACACCGAGGAGCTGGTGCTGCCGGCCCTGACCCGCGCCGCGGCCGCCGCCCGCGCCATCGCCCGCTCCGGCGGCGAGGGGCGGGTGGCGAGCTGGAGCGGGCCGCGCGAGGGGGCGCTCTACCGCCCCGCCGACCCGCTCGCCTCGCTCGACGAGCGGGCCCGCATCGCGCTGCTCGAGGCGGTCGACGCCGAGGCGAGGCGCCAGGACCCGCGGGTGACCCAGGTCATCGTCAGCCTCGCCGGCGAGCACAGCCGGGTGCTGGTGGCGGCCAGCGACGGCACCCTGGCCGGCGACGTCCGTCCCCTGGTGCGGCTCAACGTCAGCGTGATCGTCGAGCAGGGCGGGCGGCGCGAGCAGGCCAGCGCCGGGGGCGGCGGGCGCTTCGGCTACGGCTACTTCCTCGAGGACGAGCGCGCCCTCGGCTACGCCCGCGAGGCGGTCCGCCAGGCCCTGGTGCTGCTCGAGGCCGGCGAGGCCCCGGCCGGGACCATGACCGTGGTGCTCGGGCCCGGCTGGCCGGGGATCCTGCTCCACGAGGCGATCGGCCACGGGCTCGAGGGCGACTTCAACCGCAAGGGCAGCTCGGCGTTCAGCGGCCGGATCGGCGAGCGGGTCGCCACCGAGCACTGCACGGTGGTCGACGACGGCACGCTGCCCGAGCGGCGCGGCTCGCTGAACTTCGACGACGAGGGCACCCCGACGCGGCGCAACGTGCTCATCGAGCGCGGGATCCTCAAGGGCTACCTGCACGACCGGCTCAACGCCCGGCTGATGGGCACCGCCTCGACCGGCAACGGGCGGCGCGAGTCCTACGCCCACCTGCCGATGCCACGGATGACCAACACCTTCATGCTCGCCGGCCCCCACGATCCGGCCGAGATCATCGCCTCGGTCGAGCGCGGCCTCTACGCGGTCAACTTCGGCGGCGGCCAGGTCGACATCACCTCGGGCAAGTTCGTCTTCTCGGCCAGCGAGGCCTACCTGATCGAGGGCGGCAAGGTCACCCGCCCGGTCAAGGGGGCGACGCTGATCGGCAACGGCCCCGACGTGCTGACCCGGGTCTCGATGGTCGGCAACGACCTCGAGCTCGACTGGGGGGTCGGCACCTGCGGCAAGGACGGGCAGAGCGTCCCGGTCGGGGTCGGCCAGCCGACCCTGCGCGTCGACGGGCTGACCGTGGGCGGAACCAGCGTCGGCTGAGGGCCGTTGATGCAGGAACGGTCGCGCCCCGAGCTGCGCCGTTGCGAGCCTTCACCGGCCCGCCCTACCCCGGGCACGCGCCCGACCCGGCATTCATGCTCGGATGGCGGATGAAGCGCGGGAGGATCAAGCGCC
>CAZRGU010000328.1:0-3676 GCA_964599705.1 uncultured Ectothiorhodospiraceae bacterium
GGCCGTTGCGCACCTCGATCGGCGCCGTATAGTATCGTACGCGGGTCCGTGTGCCGATCTCCCGGGTCGGGCGACACCGGGGCGGGCGCGGAGCGTGGCCGAACAACGAACGGCGTAGCCGGGGGAGGAAGCCATGTCGATCACGCGAGCCAGGATTCTCAGCATCGGAGCCATCCTCGTCGCGGCCAGCGCGCTGCTGGTTGGCGAGGCCGCCGAGGCCGCGCGCACCATCCGCGTCGGGATGACGGTCTCCTCGACCGGGCGTTTCGCGCTCGCCTCGCAGGCCGGCGCGCGCGGCGCCAAGATCTGGGTCGACGATGTCGCTCGCCGGGGCGGCATCGAGATCGGCGGAGAGAAGTACCTGGTCGAGCTGGTCGAGCTCGACGACCGCAGCGACAAGCAGATGGTTGCCCGGGTCTACGAGACCCTGATCAAGGACAAGAAGGTCGACATCCTGATGGGGCCGTTCGGCTCGACCCTGACCAGCGCCGCGGCCCACGTCACCGAGCGCTATGGCAAGTTCCTGATCATCTGGTCGGCCTCCTCGGACGCGATCTACGAGCAGGGCTACAAGTACGTCGTCTCGGGCAGCCAGATCGCCGCCTCGCTGCTCGGCGCCCCAGCGGTCAAGCTGATCAATTCGCTGGGCGTCAAGAAGATTGCCTTCATGTACCTCGACGAGCCGTTCCCGGCCGGAATGGCGAAAGGGGCCGCCAAGCTCGCCAAGGACCTCGGCATGGAGGTCACCATGATGGAGAAGTTCGCCAAGGGCACCAAGGACTTCTCCATCATGTTTCAGAAGGCACGGGCCACCGGAGCCGAGGCGATCTACCCGGTCGGCTACGAGGGCGACCAGATGGTCATGGCGCGCCAGCTGCGCGAGATGAACATCTACTTCCCACTGGTCTACATGGTCTACGCCTCGCAGGCGCAGTTCCTGGCCATCGGCGACGACGCCAAGTACATCTACAGCCAGACCCTGATGCACCCCAAGGTCAACTGGCCGGTCACCGACGGGCTTAACCGCGAGCAGGTGGTTGAGCGCTACAACGAGCTGTTCCCGGATGCGGCCTACCCGGCCGACTTCCAGACCGCGCTCGCCTACAGCGCTGCGGCCGTGCTCGAGAAGATCATCACCACCGCGCAGTCGCTCGATCCAGCCAAGCTCAAGCAGGCGGCGATCGATCTCAGCGGCAAGATCACGGTGATGACCGGGCCGTACAAGATCCTCGACACCGGCAAGCAGGTGCAGATGGAGTTCGTCATCATGCAGAACCAGGATGACGGACCGCAGGTCGTCTGGCCGCCCGAGATCCGGACCGCCGAGCCGATCTACCCGGCGCCCCCATACAGCGAGCGCTGAGGCGCGCGCCTGTGAGCGGGGCGATCGGCGGCCTCGATCTCGCCGCCGCCCCGGCCCACCGCCTGGCCGCGGCGATCGCCGGCGGCGAGATCACCGCACGTGATCTCGCCGCCGCCTGTCTCGAGCGGATCGCGGCCAGCGACCGGAGGCTCCACGCCTTTGTCGCGGTCTACGCGGACGACGCCCTGGCCGAAGCCGAGGCACGCGACCGCGAGCGGGCTGCCGGCGCCGCCCGGGGAGCGCTGCACGGAGTCCCGGTGGCGCTCAAGGATCTCTGCGAGATCGAGGGACGGGTCACCACCTGCGGCTCGCTGGCCTGGTGCGAGCGGGTCTCGCCGCTGACCGCGACCGTGGTCCACCGCCTCCGGGCGGCCGGGATGGTGCTCCTCGGCAAGACCCAGATGGTCGAGTTCGCCTTCGGCGGTTGGGGCACCAACGCGCACATGGGAACACCCTGGAACCCGTGGGACCTCGCCGTGCACCGGGTGCCCGGGGGCTCGAGCAGCGGCTCGGCGGTGGCGGTGGCGGCGGGGCTTGCGCCGGTCGCCATTGGTAGCGACACCGGCGGCTCGGTGCGCATCCCGGCGGCGATGTGCGGCTTGGTCGGGCTCAAGACCACGGTCGGGCGGATCAGCAACCACGGCGTCCTGCCGCTCGCCGAGACCTTCGACACCATCGGCCCGCTGACCCGCTCGGTCACCGACGCGGCCCTGCTGCTCGCCGCCCTGGCTGGCCCCGACCCGGCCGATCCAGCCACCCACGGGCTGCCGCTCGACGATCCCCTGACCGGGATCGAGTCGGGGGTCGCCGGGCTGCGCCTCGGGGTACTCGCCGAGGCCGACCGCGAGGGCGTCGACCCGGAGGTGCTGGCCGCCTACGACGCGGCCTGCGAGGTGCTCGCCGGGCTCGGCGCCACGCTCGCCGCCGTCGAGTTGCCCGACTCCTTCCCCGCCTGCCTCGAGCAGACCGGGCGGATCATCGCCGCCGAGGGCTACGCGGTGCACCGCGACTGGATCGAGGACGAGAGCCGGCCCTTCGACCCTCACGTGCGCGCCCGGCTGCTCGGCGGCAAGGCGATCGGGGCGGCCGACTACCTCCTCGCCCAGCACCAGCGCCGTGAGGTCAGGCGCCGGATCGCCGCGGTGCTCGGTGATTTCGCCGCCCTGCTCACCCCGACCACCCCGCAGGCCGCGATTCCCGTGGCCGAGGTCGACGAGGCGGCGCTGCCGCTGAGTCGCTTCACCCGTGCGGTCAACTACCTCGACATGTGCGCGCTGGCCGTCCCCTGCGGGCTGTCGGCAGCCGGCCTGCCGCTGTCGCTGCAGATCATCGGCCACGGCCTCGACGAGGCCCGGGTGCTGCGCATCGGCCGCGCCTACGAACGGGCCGTCGGCGAGCCCTGGCAACGGCCCGACCTCGGTCCGCTGCTCACCGGCTGAGCGCGGCCCTCAGCGCCGATCTGCCTGGCGAAGTCATCGGCGCCGCGGGCGAGGAAGGCGTTGGCGTGGGTGTAGAGGAAACGCACCCCCTTCTCGACGTAGGCTGGCGCGTCGTCGCGACCGACCAGCATCCCGGGGTTCGCACCGGCGGCGCGAATCGTGGCAATCGCCTGATCGATCGCCCGGCCGACCTCGGGGTGGCGGTACTCGCCGCCATAGCCGAGACTCTTGGCGAGATCCACCGGGCCGATGAAGTAGACGTCGATGCCGGCCACGCCGAGGAACCCGGCGAGCCCCTCGAGCGCCTCGCGGGTCTCGATCTGGACGACCACCAGCTTGTCGCGATAGCCCGCGGGGAAGCAGTAGCGCACCGCCGCCACCACCCGCTCGGCCTCGACAGCGCTCGTCAGGCGGGGGACGACGATCCCGTCAACGCCGCGCCCCAGGTAGCGCTCGATCACCCAGTCCTCGGGCGCGAACACCCGCACCAGCGAGGCCACCCCGGCGAGGCGCGCCGCCCGGGCCATGTTCTCGACCGTCTCGACCTCGGGGCTGCCCTGCTCGCAGTCGATGAACACCGCGTCGACCGCCAGCCGACCGAGGTACTCGACCAGGCTTGGTGACGGGTGATCGGGGTTGACCACGGTGATCGGCCGCCCGGCCTGCATCCGCGCCCGGAGCGCCTCGCTCAGTGACGATTCACTGTTCGCTGACATTCTTCCACCTCGCCGTCCAGGGAGGCCGCTGGTGCCGGTACCGATCGGCCATCATCAGCGCAGCGCAGCCCCGGCCTCGAACACCACCGCATAATAGAGGGTAGCGCCGCCGCGCTTCGCTCCTCGCGCATGGGCCGCTATACTCTCCCCGCAAGGTC
>CAZRGU010000329.1:0-3630 GCA_964599705.1 uncultured Ectothiorhodospiraceae bacterium
AGTCAAGGCGCGCTCCTCGTCGCATGGCCGGACGCGTCCGGTCGGGAGGCCGGGGCACCGGCCGTTCGCGCGCGATGGGAAAGGAAGCACAGCACCCGCCGGGCGAACCCCCGAAGCAGGACGCGCAGTGCCGGCGTGACCTTCTGCGGGTCTCCGTCGGCGTTCTCGACGTAGCTCGAGACCATGCGGTAGAGCCGGTCGAGCTCGGTGACGGCCGCCGCCTCGGCATCCCAGGGTTCGAGGGTCGAGCCCGTGATGTCCTGCCCGCAGAAGGGGCAGCTCTCGCCGGCGCCCAGGTACCCGAGCCCTTCCGCGGCCCAGCGCTCGCCGCCCGTGCCGAGAGCCGCCAGGTGCCGCTGCACGGCATCCACGGCGGCGGCTTCCAGGTCCGCGAGCGTGGCATCGAGAAGCGCCTCGCAGGCACCGAGGTCGAGGGGAGGAAGCGCGAAGGGGCGGAACTCCGCGGTGCCGCGGATCGCCTCCGCGTCCCGCACGACCGACAGGCTCCGCTCGGCGTCTTCGATCTCTCCATCCAGGTTCTCGATCGGGGTGAGGGCACAGAAGTCGTCCACGGAGAGGTCCCCGAGGGCGGTGGACGGGATCGCGCGCTCCTTCTGGCGCAGCTCGCTCTGCAGGGCCGTGATCTTCGCGGTGAGCTCCTCGACCCGCTTCTGGAAGCGCACGCCCTCCTCGCCCACGACGAGCTCGTGGACGCCTTTGCGATGGTCCGGACCGACGCTCAGGCCGGAATGGACGTTCGCGTCCACGAAGTGGTCATCGAGAATGACGATCCGTGGGCCTCCTGCGCTCCACTTGGAGCCGTCGAACGAGACCGTGGATCCGTCGACCTCGACGACTGCCCTCGGCTCTGACGTCGCCGACAGACGCCGGCGCTCGAGGATGGAATCGGGACTTCCGGTCGCCAGCGAGCGGAGGATGGCACAGAGCGTCGTCTTCCCCCGCCCGTTTTCCGAGTAGACGAGGGTGAGGGGAGCGAGGCGGGTTCCGTCGCGGCCCTCCATCTGCTCGAAGCGCCCGATGTTCTGGATGTACTGGAAGGCTTCGATCATCGCGTCGGCTCCACGTGGCTCCGCTTCACGTGAGGAGGGTTTCGAGGGCGGGCATCACCAGGGAGCGGGCCCGGCAGGCGTCCGCAGCCCGGCGGAGCTCGTCGGGTGTCGCCTTCCGCTCGCGCAGCACCTCGCGCAGCGCCTCCAGGGCAACGTCGCGGCCGACCAGACGGCGGAAGCGGAAGCAGTCGACGACCGTCCGGGCCGGGCTGGTGACGCGCGCGGGCACGCCCTCGAACGCGGTCTCCTCGACGCCGTAGCGCAGGGAAGCCCCGGAGAAGCGCACGATCCGGATGGGCAGCTCGGGGACCTTGGGCGCCCGGGCCTTGTGGGGAATGGCGATCCACACGTCGGCCGGAAGCTGGGTGCCGATCTCGTGGACGGACAGCGCGGAGAGCAGGCAGACGATGGCGCCGGGGACCCGGGCACAGACGGCCGCCAGGGTGTGGTGCTCGGTCGGCTCCGCGTCGGCGAGGTGGTAGAGCCCCCGGGCGATCCGCTCGACCGCGCCTTCCTTGACGAGGAGGGCCAGGTCGCGCGAGGTGACGCCGAGCGGGGCCAGGTCGCTGGCCCGGAAGAATGAGCCGAGACCGGCCTCGTGGAGGGTCTTCTGGATCTCCGCGTAACCGGACCCGGACCGGATTGATGTGTCGGCATCTATCTCTGGATGCCGACGATCAGATCCCTGCATGAGGGGAACATACGCCGAGGCGCGATGGATATCAAATGTCGGCGGATAAAAGTATTTGCCGACATTTGCATCGAACCCGGGGGGCGCTATCCGGCCACTTGCCGCAGCAGGTCCAGGATCTCCCTCTCCACGACCCGGATGTCGGCCTCGATCTCTTCGAGGGGCCTGGGCGGGCGGTACTCGTAGAAGTAGCGGTTGAAGTTGATCTCGTAGCCGACGATGCCGACGTGGCCGTCGTGAGGGTCCCGCTTGCTGGTGTCGATCCAGGCGTCGGGGACGTGGGGCGCCACCTCCCGCTCGAAGAAGTCCCGCACGCTCGCGGGAACGCCGTCGGCGTCGACCGGGTCCTCCCCTTCGGGGAGCGGGACGTTTTCCGTGTCGCGTAGCTCGGGGTCGGGCTCGGGCCGGCCGGCCTTGTCGCGGCAGATCTGCGCCTTCTCATTGCGCTCGGAGAGGGCCGAGAGGATCGCCTTCCTGATGGGGGCGGCGAGCTTCAGTCCGGCCTCGCGCGCGGCCCGGTCGAGCTGGGCCTCGAACTCGCTTCGGTCGAGGTACAGCTTGTCGGGAAGGCTCTCGACCAGGGCGCGGATCGCGGCCTGCTGTGCCCTGCCGGCTTCCTCGTCCTTGGTCTTCGCGGCGCCCTTCTTGCGCGAGACGGCCAGGTTCTTGAAGGCGCGCTCGCCCTCCAGCCGAGCGATGCGCTCGGGGCTCGCCTGGAAGTCCAGCCGCAGGGGACGCTCGACCGTGATCTTGCGGAACCCGAAGTGCGTGGTCGGGTAGACCCGGCTCACGACGGCCTCCCGCTCCTCGCCGTTCCTGACGACGCGCCGGGTCGCGCCGTCCCGGAAGTCCCGCAGGAGCTGGAGGATGTCCTCCTTCTTGGCGAACGGCACCTCACGCCGCTTCGCCCCCAGGCTCTTTCGCAGGAGCGTCCAGAACCCGGTGGCGTCGATGAGCTGCACCTTGCCACGCCGCCCGGGCGCCTTGCGGTTGGTGAGCACCCAGACGTAGGTGGCGATCCCCGTGTTGTAGAAGAGCTGCTCGGGGAGCGCGATCAGCGCCTCCAGCAGGTCGTTCTCAAGGACCCAGCGCCGGATCTCGCTCTCCCCGCTGCCGGCGTCGCCGGTGAAGAGCGGCGAGCCGTTCATGATGATGGCCACCCGGGAGCCGCCCTTTTCCGTCCCCTTCATGTGCGCCAGCATGTGGAGGAGGAACAGGAGCTGGCCGTCGCTGATGCGCGGCAGCCCCGGCCCGAAACGACCCGCCGCGCCCCGATCGTGTTCGGCCCGCACGGCATCCTCGTCGCGCTTCCAGTCCTTCCCGTACGGAGGATTGGCGATCAGGTAATCGAACGACTTGTCGGCGTGGCGGTCGTTCGAGAGCGCGCTCCCGAAGACGACGTTCTCGGCGTCACGCCCGTCCTTGGACTTCATGAAGAGATCGGACTTGCAGATGGCGAAGGTCTCCGGGTTCACCTCCTGCCCGAATAGGTGGACATCGGCGCCGGCATTCACGGCCTCCTTGCAGAGCTCACCGGCGCGCCGCTCGCCGACGGTGATGTGCTCCTTGGCGATCGTGAGCATGCCACCCGACCCGCAGCAGGGATCGTAGACGGAGAGCACGACGCCCCGCCTCCCGAGCCGGCCCTCGTCCCCGGCCCGAAGCAGGTCGACCATGAGATGGACGACGTCCCGAGGGGTGAAGTGCTCGCCGGGGTTCTCGTTCAGGGCCTCGTTGAACTTCCGGATGAGCTCCTCGAAGATCGTCCCCATGGTCGGGTTGTCGACTCGAGCGGGGTGCAGGTCCACCTCGCCGAAGCGCTGCACCACGAGGAAGAGCAGCCCGGCTTCGTCGAGCTTGCTGATCGTG
>CAZRGU010000330.1:0-3629 GCA_964599705.1 uncultured Ectothiorhodospiraceae bacterium
CGAGGACGAGTGGGAAGAGTTCTGAGCCGGGAGGTGAGCGGCGTGAGCGACGAGACCATCACCGACGAGGAATTCGAGCGCCTGCTCGACGAGCTTCACGGGCCGGCTGCTGCGCCGGCGGGCGGTGCGGCGCCCGCCGCGGCGGGCGAGGCCGGGGGCGGTGACCGCGGGCAGCTCGTCACGCTTGCTGCCGACCTGCGCATCGGCGCGGTCCAGGAGCTCGCCGAGCGGCTGCGCGGCTGCCTCGACGGGGTCGGCACGGTGGCCCTCGACGGGAGCGCCGTCGAGCAGCTCGACACCGCAGGGGTGCAGCTCCTCGCCGTCTTCGCCCGCCAGCTCCGCGAGCAGGACACACCGCTTGCCTGGCAGGGGGCCTCGGCGGCGCTGCGCGACGGCGCCGCGCTGCTCGGCCTCGGCGAGGTGCTGGGGCTCGATGGCGGGCAGGGGAGTGACGATGCCCGGTGCGGCGCCCCCCGGTGACGGCCTGGCGCTCGCCGAGAGTGCCCGGGTGCTGGGGCTCGCCCGCGCCCAGATCGAGGACTCGCTGGGCGAGGCCGACCAGGCGGTGGACGGGCTGCTCGCCGCGCTGGGTCAGCTCCTCGAGGACCTCGACGCCATCCCCGGCGGCGCGAGCGACGCGGGGGACGGTGGTGCGGTGGCGGTGCTCGAGCCGGCCCGGCTGCGGCGGATGCGCGCCGAGGCGGGCACGGTCATCGAGGCCATCCAGTTCTACGACCGCCTGAGCCAGCGCCTCGGGCACCTGCGCGATGTCCTCGGCGAGCTTGCCGTGCTGTTCTCCAGTCCCCGCGAGGCCGCCGACCCGGCGGCCTGGGAGGCGCTGCACGAGCGGGTCCGCGAGCTCTACGCCAACGGCGCCGACCGGCGCCTGTTCGACGCCCTGATGGGCGACGGGCGCGGGCTCGAGAGCGGGGCTGCCGGCAGCGGTCGGCTCGATCTGTTCTGATGGCCGCCGCGGAGGGCTACCGGCGCGAGTACCGCTTTGGAGAGCGCGAGTTCGCGCGCCTGCGCGCGCTGGTCGCCGAGCACACCGGGATCCACCTCACCGCGGCCAAGCGCGACATGACCTACGGGCGCATCGTGCGACGCCTGCGCGCGCTCGGCCTGGCCAGCTTCGACGAGTACTGCGAGCTGCTCGAGCGCGACGGCGGCGCCGAGCTCGAGCAGTTCGTCAACGCCATCACCACCAACCTGACCTCGTTCTTCCGCGAGGGCCACCACTTCGAGTTCCTGGCCGAGAGCGCGCTGCCCGAGCTGCTCGAGCGCAATCGCGCGGCCCGGCGCCTGCGGCTCTGGTCGGCAGGCTGCTCGACCGGCGAGGAGCCCTACTCGATCGCGATCACGCTGCTCGAGAGCTGCCCGGCGATCCGCGGCTGGGACGCGCGGATCCTGGCCACCGACCTCGACTCGAACGTCCTCGAGCGGGCCCGGCGCGGCGTCTACCCGGCCGAGCGCATCGCCACCCTGTCCCCGGCCCGTGCCGCGCGCTGGTTCACCCGGCTCGACGGCGGCGCGGAGGTGCGGGTCACCCCCCAGCTCCAGGAGCTGATCCGCTTCCGCCGCCTCAACCTGCTCGAGCCGTGGCCGATGCGCGGCCCGTTCGACGTGATCTTCTGCCGCAACGTGGTCATCTACTTCGACAAGCCGACCCAGCGCCGGCTGTTCGACCGCTTCGCGGAGATCCTCGCCCCGGCCGGCTACCTGCTCGTCGGCCACTCCGAGACCCTGTTCCGGGTCAGCGAGCGCTTCGAGCTGATCGGCAAGTCGGTCTACCGGCGGGTCCGCTGATGGCCGTGGTGCCCCGCAACGGCAAGCGCCTCGAGCCACGCGACTTCCCGCCGCTGCCCGGCTTCGAGCACATCGCTCGCTTCTGGGACGGGCACCGCCAGACCCTGGTCGCCAAGCTGCTGCCCGGCGAGTACTACGTGACCCGGCGCGACGAGATGGTCACCACGGTGCTCGGCTCGTGCGTGTCGGCCTGTGCCCGCGACCCGGTGGCGCGGGTCGGGGGGATGAACCACTTCATGCTCCCCGAGCATGCCGAGGGCTCGACCGGGAGCTGGGACCCGCGCGAGGTCAACGCCGCGACCCGCTACGGCAGCTACGCCATGGAGCACCTGATCAACGAGATGCTCAAGGCCGGGGCGGCGCGCGAGCGCATCGAGGTCAAGCTGTTCGGCGGCGGGCGGGTGCTGCGCCTCGACATCGACGTCGCCGACCGCAACATCGCCTTCGCCATCGCCTACCTCGAGGCCGAGGGGCTGCGCCTGGTGGCCCGCGACCTCGGCGGGCCGCACCCGCGCAAGGTCAACTACTTCCCGGTCTCGGGCCGGGCGCTGGTCAAGAAGCTCACCCGCATGCACAGCAAGACCATCGTCGAGCGCGAGCGCCAGTACCTGTCCGCCATCGAGCGCAAGCCGGTGGCCGGCGAGGTCGAGTTCTTCTGAAGGAGGGAGCCATGGCCACGAGCACCGCTGGCGGGGCAGCCACCCTTCCCGGGGGCGCGACACGCACCCGGGTGCTGATCGTCGACGACTCGGCGCTGGTCCGCCAGGTCCTCACCGAGATGCTCTCCTCGGACCCCGAGATCGAGGTGGTCGGCACCGCCCCCGACCCCTACGTGGCCCGCGAGCGCATCAAGCGGCTCAACCCCGACGTGCTGACCCTCGACGTCGAGATGCCGCGCATGGACGGGCTGCGCTTCCTGCGCAACCTGATGCGGCTGCGCCCGATGCCGGTGGTGATGGTCTCCTCGCTGACCGAGCGCGGCGCCGACGTGACCCTCGAGGCGCTCGACCTCGGCGCGGTCGACTTCGTCACCAAGCCCAAGGTCGACCTGGTCCACGGGCTCGAGCAGTACCGCGACGAGATCTGCGCCAAGGTCAAGGCGGCCCGCGGGGCGCGGCTGCGCGAGCTCGCCTGGGCCGAGCCGCAGGCCAAGCTCAGCGCCGACGCGGTGATCGCCCGCGGCGGCGCGCCGCGCCCGTTCCGCGGCACCGACCGGGTGCTGGCGATCGGCGCCTCGACCGGCGGCACCGAGGCGATCCGCGAGCTGCTCACCGCGCTGCCGCCCGACGCCCCGGGGACGGTGATCGCCCAGCACATCCCGCCGGTGTTCAGCGCCTCGTTCGCGACCCGGCTCGATGCGCTCTGCGCGATGCGGGTCTGCGAGGCCAGCGACGGCCAGCAGGTGATGCGCGGCCACGCCTACGTGGCCCCCGGCGACCGCCACCTGCTGCTTGCCCGCGATGGGGCCCGCTACGTGTGCCGGCTCAGCGACGGGCCGCCGGTCAACCGCCACAAGCCGTCGGTCGACGTGCTGTTCCGCTCGGTGGCCCAGAGCGCCGGCGGCAACGCGATCGGGGTGATCCTCACCGGGATGGGTGACGACGGCGCCCGCGGGCTGCTCGAGATGCGCGAGGCCGGCGCCCCGACCATCGCCCAGGACGAGGCGAGCAGCGTCGTCTGGGGGATGCCGGGGGCGGCGGTCAAGCACGGCGCGGCCGACGAGGTGCTGGCGCTCGCCGCGATCGCCCCGGCGATCCTCGAGCGGCTCCGCTGAGAGTTTGTGAAAAAATCGCGCACCTACTGCGGACGCCCCTGGTCGCCCC
>CAZRGU010000331.1:0-3611 GCA_964599705.1 uncultured Ectothiorhodospiraceae bacterium
TGCCCGGGATCGAGCCGGCCAGGGATCGCCGCGGCCCGGGCTCTGCCCGGGGTGGGGCGTGGGATCAACGTCGTTGCGCGGTCTGTGTAATCAACGACTTAGCCTATGTTCGATGAAAGCCCGCATCGGTGATCGGTGCGGGCCCGGCCCCGGCGAGCGCCAGGACCATCGTCTGGTGCTCGATGGCGGCCTCGAGGAAGCGCCCCCCGCGGGGTCGGAAGCCGAGCCGGGCGTAGAAGTCGATGGCGCTGGCCTGGGCGTGGAGGGTGACCTCGCGGTGCCCGGCGGTGCGCGCGGCCGCGACCAGCGCCAGGGTGATGCGCCGCCCGATGCCGCGCCCGCGCCACGCGCGGAGCACCGCGATGCGCCCGATCCGCCCGTCGGGCTGGAGCCGCCCGGTGCCGACCGGCACCCCGCCCGGGGCGTAGGCGAGCACGTGGTGGCAGGGCGGGTCGGTGCCGTCGAAGTCGATCGCCTCGTCGATGCCCTGCTCGGCCACGAACACCGCCAGGCGCACCGCGCGGATGTCGGCCTCGCGCTCGGCGAAGGCGCACTCGAGCAGCGAGATCGGGGCGCCGGCCGGTCCGCTCGGGCTCACGCCGCGATCACCGCGCCGCTGGCCACCAGCGCCTCGATCTCCGCGTCCGGGTAGCCGAGCTCGGCGAGTACCTCGCGGCTGTGCTCGCCGTAGAGCGGCGCGCCGCGCCGGATCGAGGCCGGGGTGCGCGAGTAGCGCACCGGGTGGCCGAGCGTGCCGACCTCACCGAGCCGCGAGTGCGGGGCGCGGGTCACCACCCCGCGGGCCAGGGCCTGCGGGTCGCGGTGCATCTCGGCGATGTCGAGCACCGGCCCGGCCGGGACCCCGGCCCGTTCGAGGCGCTCGAGCCACTCGGCGGTGGGGCGGGCCGCGAACATCGGCGCGAGCCGCTCGACCAGCTCGGCGAGGTGGCCCATGCGCGCGTCGTTGCTCGCGAAGCGCGGGTCGTCGGCCAGCTCCGGTGCCTCGAGGGCCTCGAGCAGGCGCAGCCAGGTGGCCTGGTTGGCCGCCCCGACGTTGACCCACCCGTCGGCGGTCTGGAAGGCCTGGTAGGGGGCGTTGAGGGGGTGGGCCGAGCCCATCGCCCCGGGCGGGGTGCCGGTGGCGAAGGTGATCGCGCTCTGCCAGTAGGTGTGCACGATCCCGGCCTCGAACAGCGAGGTGTCGACGCGCTGGCCCTGGCCGGTGCGCTGGCGCTCGATGTAGGCGCCGAGGGCGCCCATCGCGCCGAGGATCCCGGCGGTGATGTCGGTCAGCGGCGGCCCGCACTTGGTCGGCGGGCGCCCGGGGCCCTCGCCGGTGATGCTCATCAGCCCGGACATGCCCTGGGCGACCAGGTCGAAGCCGGCCCGCTCGGCATACGGGCCGGTGCGCCCGAAGCCGGACAGCTCGCAGTAGATGATCCCGGGATTGTCGGCCCGGACCTGCTCGTAGCCGAGCCCGAGCCGCTCCATGGTGCCCTTGCGGTAGTTCTCGATGGCGATGTCGGCGCGCGCGAGCAGCCGCCGGGCCACCGCCACCCCGGCCTCGCTCTTGAGGTTGAGGGCGATGCCGCGCTTGTTGCGGTTCATCATCAGGAAGGCGGCCGACTCCTCGCCGATCCGGGGCGGCACCATGCGCCGGGTGTCGTCCCCGCCCGGCACCTTCTCGACCTTGATCACCTCGGCGCCCATGTCGGCGAGCATCAGCCCGCAGACCGGTCCGGCCATGATGTGCGCGAACTCGACCACGCGCACCCCGGCGAGCGGTCCCATCGGCCTACCTCCCGAGGAAGCGCGGCTGGCGCTTGGCCAGGAAGGCGCGGTAGCCGATCTGGAAGTCGCGGGTCGCGAAGCAGGCGTAGCCCTCGTCGCGCTCGGCCTCGCTGAGCGGGGTGGGATCGGCCAGGCGGCGCGCGAAGCGCTTGTGCCAGCGGGCCACCAGCGGCGCCCCGGCCGCGATCCGGCGCGCCGCGGCGTAGGCCTCGCGCTCGACCTCGGCGTCGGCCACCACCCGGGTGACCAGCCCCTTGGCGAGCGCCTCCTCGGCGCCGAAGACCCGCCCCTCGAGCACGATCTCGAGGGCCCGGGGGCGGCCGACCAGCTCGATCAGGCCGCGCAGCTCGGCGTGCGACATGACCAGCCCGAGGCGGTTGACCGGGATCCCGAAGCGGCTCGACTCGCCGCAGATGCGCAGATCGCAGTGGGCCGCGATCTCGAGCCCGCCGCCGACGCACACCCCCTCGATCAGGGCCACCAGCGGGTGGCGGCAGGTGCTCAGCGCCTCGAGGGTCCTGGCCATGATCGCCCCGTAGCGGCGCGCCTGCTCGACGTTGGAGCGGTACTTTGGGAACTCGCCGATGTCGTTGCCCGGCGAGAAGGCCCGCCCGCCGCGCCCGCGCAGCACGATGCAGCGCACGGTGTCATCGTCCGAGAGCGCACCCAGCTCACGCCCCAGCCGGCTCCACATCGAGCGGGTCAGGGCATTGAGCTTGCGCGGCCGGTTGAAGGCCACGGTGGCGATCGCCCCCTCGCGCACCACCTCGAGCTGTGCCGCCATCTGCTGTCCTCCCTTGCTACGTGGCGGCCAGCTTTAGCGTATCCTCAGGCCGGGCGCAAGCGTGCCGGCGGCGGCCCGCCCGGGCTTGAAACCGGCACGCGCGCCCCAACATACAGAGATCCTCAACCAGCCGGGATTGCGCGTGCGGTCGTGGGCGTGACCGTGCGTCGAGGGCCGAGGTGCGCGGCGCGCGCCGAAGCATCGCCGCTCCCGACATCCGGCCCCGGGATGGTCCACCCCTCGGCGCACGTCCCGGTCAAGACAGGACGGACTGGCTGGCGCGGTCCCGCGCCAGCCCGAGCGACGGGGGAAAAGAAAATGAACAAGACGAACGAGACAAGGATCGCGATCGCTGGGCTCGGCAACTGCGCCAGCGCCCTCATCCAGGGGATCCACTACTACCGTGACAAGCGGCCCGAGGATGCCATCGGCCTGATGCACTGGCGCATCGCCGGCTGCACCCCGGCCGACATCCGGGTGGTGGCGGCCTTCGACATCGATGCCCGCAAGGTCGGCAAGGACGTCTCCGAGGCGATCTTCGCGCCGCCCAACTGCACCACGGTCTTCTTCCCCGAGGTGCCGCCGAGCGGCGTGCGGGTGCGCATGGGGCGGGTTCTCGACGGGCTCTCCGAGCACATGCGTGACTACCCCGAGAGCCAGACCTTCGCGGCCGCCGACCGGCCGCAGCCGACCAAGGAGGAGGTGGTCGGGGTGCTGCACGAGTCGGGCGCCGAGGTGCTGCTCAACTACCTGCCGGTGGGCTCGGAGGAGGCGACCCGCTTCTACGCCGAGTGCGCCCTCGAGGCCGGCGTGGCCTTCGTCAACAACATCCCGGTGTTCATCGCCAGCGACCCGGCCTGGGCGCGGCGCTTCGCCGAGAAGGGCGTGCCGCTGATCGGCGACGACATCAAGTCCCAGGTCGGGGCGACCATCACCCACCGGGTGCTCACCGATCTGTTCCACAAGCGCGGGGTCAAGCTCGAGCGCACCTACCAGCTCAACACCGGCGGCAACACCGACTTCCTCAACATGCTCA
>CAZRGU010000332.1:0-3564 GCA_964599705.1 uncultured Ectothiorhodospiraceae bacterium
CGGGCGGCTGATCTGGATCAAGCCCGCCGGCGCGGCGCTCTGCTAGGTTTTGAGTCGGGTCCGTGCAGCTTGCGGGCCCGCACCACCCAAGGAAGCGTTGAGCGCGCGGAGGAGCCGCCATGTACGAGATCGTGCGCCGCGAGGATTTCTCGGAGGCCACCTACCTGCTCGAGGTCGAGCACCCGCGGCTGGCCGCCGCGGCCCGCCCAGGGCAGTTCGTGATGGTCATGGCGCATGCCGACGGCGAGCGCATCCCGCTGACCATCGCCGACTTCTCGCGCGAGGCCGGCACCATCACCCTGGTCATCCAGGCGGTCGGCAAGACCACCCGCGAGATGCAGCAGCGCTGCCAGGCCGGCACCTCGCTCTACGCGCTGGTCGGGCCGATGGGGATCCCCAGCCAGATCAGCGACGCGGCCAAGGTGGTGTGCGTCGGCGGTGGGCTCGGGGTAGCGCCGGTCTACCCGCAGGCGCGCGCCTTCAAGGAGAACGGCGCCTACGTGATCGGGGTGATCGGCTTCCGCAGCAAGGAGCTGATCTTCTGGCAGGAGAAGTTCGCAGCGGTCTGCGACGAGCTCATCATCTGCACCGACGACGGCTCGGCCGGAATCAAGGGGCTGGTCACCGACGGCATCGCCCAGGCCATCGAGCGCCACGCCGACATCGACGAGGTGATCGCCATCGGCCCGCCGGTGATGATGAAGTTCTGCGCCGAGGCGACCCGCCCGCACGGCATCCGCACCCTGGTCAGCCTCAACCCGATCATGGTCGACGGGACCGGGATGTGCGGCGGCTGCCGGGTCTCGGTGGGCGGCGAGATGAAGTTCTGCTGCGTCGACGGGCCGGACTTCGACGGCCACCAGGTCGACTTCGACGAGCTGATGAGCCGTCTGGCCCGCTTCCGCAGGGAGGAGCGCCTCGCCCTCGAGCGCTGGGAACGCAGCGCCGGGTGCCTGCTCAACGAGGCCCAGCCCGCCGCGCAGTAGCGAGCCGAGCGCAACAGGAGTCCCACCGTGGCCAGGAAGACGATCCGCAACATCCCCCAGGAGCGCACCCCGATGCCGGCCCAGGACCCGGCCGAGCGCGCCCACAACTTCGAGGAGGTGGCCCTCGGCTACCGGGTCGAGCACGCCCTGGTCGAGGCCGAGCGCTGCCTGATGTGCCCGCAGGAGCCGTGCGTGGCCGGCTGCCCGGTCGGCATCGACATCCCCGGATTCATCGCCCGGATCACCGAGAAGGACTTCCAGGGCGCCTACCAGGTGCTCGCCGACTCGACCCTGCTGCCGGCCATCTGCGGGCGGGTCTGTCCCCAGGAGGACCAGTGCGAGGGGGTCTGCGTGGTCGGCGATCACCTCGAGCCGGTGGCCATCGGGCGCCTCGAGCGCTTCGTCGGCGACCTGGCGATCGGCGAGGGCTGGGGCAGCGCCGAGCCGGTCGAGCCGTGCGGGCGCCGAGTGGCGATCGTCGGGGCCGGCCCGGCCGGGATCGCCTGCGCCGCGGACATGGCCAAGGCCGGCTGCGAGGTCACCATCTACGAGGCCCTGCACCGCCCCGGCGGAGTGCTCACCTACGGCATCCCCGAGTTCCGGCTGCCCAACTCGGTGATCGACGCAGAGTTCCAGAAGGTCCTCGAGCTCGGCGTGAAGGTCGAGTGCAACACCCTGGTCGGGCGACTGTTCACGATCGAGGATCTGCGCGGCGAGATGGGCTACGACGCGGTGTTCATCGGCACCGGCGCCGGCTACCCGAGCTTCATGGGGATCCCGGGCGAGTCGCTCAACGGGGTGCTCTCGGCCAACGAGTTCCTGACCCGCTGCAACCTGATGCAGGCCGGCGAGTTCCCGGACAAGGACACCCCGCTCGGGCTCGGGCGCAAGGTCGCCGTGATCGGGGCGGGCAACACGGCGATGGACGCGATGCGCGTCTCGCTGCGCCTCGGCGCCGAGGAGGTGCACTGCCTGTACCGGCGCTCGCGCGCCGAGAGCCCGGCCCGCATCGAGGAGCTCGAGCACGCCGAGGAGGAGGGGATCCACTTCAACTGGCTCACCGCCCCGGTCGAGATCCTCGGCGACAACGACCACAACGTGCGCGGGCTGCGCTGCGTGCGCATGGAGCTCGGCGAGCCGGACAGCTCGGGGCGGCGCCGGCCGCTGCCGATCGAGGGCAGCGAGTACGAGTTCGAGTGCGACACGGTGATCTACGCGATCGGCACCAACGCCAACCCGATCATCGGCCAGACCTCGAACCTCGAGCTCAACCGCTGGGGCTACATCGTCGCCGACGACGAACAGCGCACCTCGCTGGCCGGCGTGTTCGCCGGCGGGGACATCGTCACCGGGGCGGCGACCGTGATCCTGGCGATGGGCGCCGGGCGCAAGGCGGCCCGGGCGATGAAGGCCTATCTCGGGATCGCCGACCCGGCCGAGCGCAGCGTCTCGGAGCCCGATCGGCCGCGCGCCTTCGGCATCGACCTGCGCCAGCGCGGCTACCTGCGCACCCGGCTGGCGGCCTGATCAGGCGACCCGGTCACGCCCTGCCCGCTTGGCGCGGTACAGGGCCCGGTCGGCGCGGCGCAGCAGCGACTCGCCGTCCTCGCCGGGGCGCCGCTCGGCGACCCCGAAGCTGGCGCTGAGCGCGACCTCGGGGCCGAGCGGGCGAGCCGTGCGATAGGCGCGGCGCACCCGCTCGGCGTAGTCGCGGGCGGCCGCCGCGGTGGTCTCGGGCATCACCACCAGGAACTCCTCGCCGCCATGGCGGGCGATCACGTCCTCGCGCCGCGAGCACTCGCGCAGCACGGCGGCGAAGGCGACCAGCGCACGGTCCCCGCCGTGGTGCCCGTGGCGGTCGTTGACCCGCTTGAAGTGATCGAGGTCGGCGAGCACGACCGCCAGCGGCCGGGCGTGGCGCTCGGCGTGCGAGACCGCCGCCTCGAGCCGGGTGCCGGCGTGGCGGCGGTTGGCGAGCCCGGTGAGCGGGTCGGTGAGGCTGATCTCGGTGATCCTCCGGTTGGCCGCGGCGAGCTCCCGGGTGCGCCGCTCGAAGCGGCGCAGCGCCCCGGCCAGCTCGGTGGCGAGCTCGGTCAGCGTCTCGACCAGGTCGAGCTCGGGCTGGCGCTGGCGCTCGGCGACCAGCAGCGAGCCGCCGGCCAGCGGGTAGCGGTGGCAGACCAGCGTCTCGCCGCTGGCCCGCGCGCGGGCCAGCACCGGCAGCGGCCGCGCCGAGGGACGCAGCGGCAGGCGCGCACCGGGCAGCGGCGCGAGCAGGAGGTCCCCGATCGGGCGAGGGTCGCCGCGGGGGGCGAGGTCGAGCAGCCGGGCGAGCGCCGGGCTGCACTCGATGACCCGCCCGCAGGCGTCGAGCCGGGCGACCAGCAGGGTCTCGGAGCCCAGGGCGTGGCCGAGCAGGACCAGGGCCGCCTCGCAGCGACTCTCCTCGCCGCCAGCCGGCGCCTCCCGGCACAGCGCAAGCTCGCGCACCGCCATCCGCGCGCCCCCTCCTCGACCGGATCACCCGATTAGCGGCCGGCGCCCGCGGAACTGTAGCCCGGGCTCCGCCCGGGATCGC
>CAZRGU010000333.1:0-3516 GCA_964599705.1 uncultured Ectothiorhodospiraceae bacterium
CTTCGGCAGCGCCGGCGCCGCCCCTGGGCTCGATCCCTCTCGTAGCCCGGGCTCTGCCCGGGATCGTTCCCCCGGGCGGCACCGGCGGGGAGGCCAGGGAAGCGCGCGACCCGCGCTCGTCGGGGCTCTCGGCTCGGGTACCGCCTCAGCCCGCGGCGCCCTCTCCGCGCTCGACGAAGTGGGCGTAGATGTCGATCAACTCCTCGGGCTCGAAGTTGACGATCACGATCTCCTGGCCGGGGAGCACGCGGTCGGGGTTGCGCCCCATGCGGTGCTCCTTGTAGTTGTAGACGTAGGACTCCAGCGTCTTGCGGTAGATCAGCTTGCCGAGGAACGAGCTCGAGCGGTCGGCGAGCAGCTCGTCGGCGTCGCGGGGGATGTTGACCCGGTAGGTCTCGATGCGGTCGCCGCGGCGCAGCGCCATGCCGCGGGCGAAGTTGCCGATCAGGCCGTCGAAGATGATCCCCCAGATCCCCTGCCGGTCGGTGGGGCGCACAGTGCGCACGTAGAACACCGACTCCGGCTTGACCTCGATCTGCTCGCTGCGCATCAGCTCGGCCAGCGTCGCAGCCTCGACCGTGTAGGGGCCGCGGACCAGCCCGATGCGGGCATCACCGGCGAGCTCCTGGTCGCTGGCCAGCTCGGCGGGGGTGGTGACCTCGTAGTAGCGGACCGTGCGCACCACCGCGATCGGCTTCTCCGGCTCGGCCGCGGCGCGGCGCAGCAGCTCGCGGGCGCTCATCACCCGCTCCTCGCCCTCCTCGAAGACCCGCAGGGTGCGCTCGAGGTCGCCGCCGACCTCGGCGATCACCCGCTCCGGGGTGAGGGTCTCGACCTGCTCGAGCTCGCGGACCACCGTGATCGGGGTGTCGGGGGCGAGGCTCGGGTCGGCGGCGATCGCCTGCGGGGTGGTGACCTTGATCGCATTCTCGGGAACGAGCTGGATGATCTGCTCGGCGGTGGTGAACAGGTCGGCGCTCTCGACCTTGATCGGCACCGGCTCCGGCTCGGTCAGGTTGGCGATGAAGCGCCGGGCGGCCTGCTCGATCTCGGGGGTGCGCGGCGGGCGCGGGACCTCCACCTCGCCCCCGGCGCCTGCCGCCGCGGCCGGCGGGGGCGAGCCGGCCGGCGCGCCTTCCCCGGCCGCGAGCGCGGTCGCCGTCGCCACTCGGGTCTCGCCGGACGGGCCGCTCGTCGGCCCGGGCTGGCTGCTCGCCGGGGTGGGCCGGACGGCCGGGCTCGGCGGCGCGGTCGCAGGCTGGGGCCCGGCGGCCGAGGGCCTGGGCTCGCTGCCCGCGGGCTCGGTCTGCATGACCAGCGGAGCGGCCGCCTTGCCGGCGATCTCGGTCTCCGCCGTGCTCGCTGCGGGCTGCTGGGTGGTCGTCGGCTCGGAGCCGGTGGGGGCCGGCAGCGGCTCCCAGCGACGCTCGGAGGGGGTCTCGGCGGGCGGTGATCCGGCGATCGGGGCAGTGGCCGGCGTCTCCCCCGGCCGGCCGTAGAAGAGCCACGCCAGCCCGGCGATCCCGGCCAGCGCGACGAGCACGGCAATCGCGCTGCGCATCTCCCTCCTCCTCGGCCGGTGGCGTTTCCGCCCTGCTGCTGCCGGGCGCGCCCGTATAATAGCTCAACACCCGCCGGGGATTGGGAAAGCCGATGCGCTACGCGACCGCCGAGCTCTGCGATCGCTGGGGCGACAAGCTCCAGGTGCTCCAGCCGATGATGCGCGACTTCGGCGGCCGGCTGACCTTTCACGGGCCGATCAGCACGGTCCAGGTGCATGAGGACAACGCGCTGGTGCGCCAGGCGCTCGAGGGGCCCGGCGAGGGCCGGGTGCTGGTGATCGACGGCGGCGGCTCGCTGCGCTGCGCCCTGATCGGTGATCGGCTCGCGCACCTCGGGGTCGAGAACGGCTGGAGCGGGGTGGTGATCAACGGCTGCGTGCGCGATACCGAGGCCCTGGCCGATCTGGCCTTCGGGGTCAAGGCGCTGGCCGCCCACCCGCGGGCCAGCGGCAAGCGCGGCAACGGCACCCGCGAGGTCGCGGTGCGCTTCGGCGACACCCTGTTCAGTCCCGGCGCCTGGCTCTACGCGGATTGCGACGGGGTGGTGGTCAGCCCCGAGAGTTTGTGAAGGAACCGCCCGCCTGCTGCGGGCGCCTCTGGCTCGCGCTTCTCACCGACCCCCGGCTGCGGGCGCCGATCCATCCGTTCTGGCGGAACGTCCTCCCTCCGGCCGGCTCGACGTAGTGTCGACCACGCCTTCGCCGTCCTCCGGTCCCTGCGTCCCGCCAGAGCGGCGTCTCGACGCCCTCGCGACGGCGCGCAGCTTTTTCACAAGCTCCGATTCACAAGCTCCGAGCGCTGTCGGTGATCGTGGAGTTGATTGATTCGCATCTACTCGGCTAAGGTGCCTGGCCCAGTCTGTGAGGGCCGCGCCGCGGCCCGCGAGGAGAATCGATGACGCTCGACGACACGACTCGCGCCCGGATCGAGTCCCTGATTGCCTCCGACCGGGTGGTGCTGTTCATGAAGGGGACCCGCGAGCAGCCGATGTGCGGCTTCTCGGCGGCCACCGTCGACTGCCTCGACGCCCTGATCGACCACTACACCACCGTCAACGTCCTCGAGGACCCGGAGATCCGCGAGGGCATCAAGCGCTACTCGGAGTGGCCGACCATTCCCCAGCTCTACATCGGCGGCGAGTTCGTCGGCGGCTGCGACATCGTCAAGGAGATGTTCAACACCGGCGCGCTGCACGAGACGCTCGGGCTGCCGGCCCCCGATCGCACGCCGCCCGACATCGAGCTCAGCGACGCGGCCGCCGAGCTGGTGCGCGCCGCCCTCGAGGACAATCCCGGGATGGCCGTACACCTGAGCATCGACGCCCGCGGCGAGCACGCGCTGCGCCTTGGCCCGGCCGAGGGTCACGAGGTCGAGGCCACCTCCAACGGCATCACGGTGCTGATGGACGTGGCCACCGCGGCGCGCGCCCGGGGGCTGCGGATCGACTGCTCGGAGGGCTTCGCCGGCCAGCAGATCGAGTTCCGCAACCCCAACCTGGCCGCGTAGCCCCGGTCGCGGTCACCGGCGCGCGAAGGCGGGGCGTCGCTCTCGAGGCGCCGCGACCGGCGCACCCGCCAGCCGCTGACGCGCCGCGAGCAGCCGTCTCATTCCTCGGCCGCTGCCGGGGGCGGGATCTCGCGGCGCGGCCGGTTGAAGTCGATCAGCTCGGTCAGGCACTGGCCGTAGAGCGCGACCGCGTCCTTCGGCTTGATGTCGACGCTCTTGTTCTGGGCGATCAGCCCGGCGGCGAGGATCGCCGCGATCACGTGGTCCTCGTTCATGCGCTCTCTCCTCAGGTGCCGCGGGGCGGGCGCGACTATAACAAAGGGCGGGCGCCGGAGCGGCCCCCCGGCGCGGGCGGACTCTCAGAGCCCCGACGAGGGTGGCCGGGACGCGCGGACTTTGACACGCGGGCCTTCCCCGTAGCCCGGGCTCTGCCCGGGATTGCGCGTGG
>CAZRGU010000334.1:0-3483 GCA_964599705.1 uncultured Ectothiorhodospiraceae bacterium
GTCGATGGCCAGCGCCTCGCTCGCCCCGAGCAGCAGCGCGGCGATCGCCAGCACTCCGGAGCCGCAGCCCCAGTCGCAGACCCGCTCGCCGCCACCGACCGTGGCCTCGAGCCACTCGAGGCACAGCGCGGTGCTCGGGTGGGAGCCGCTGCCGAAGGCGAGCCCCGCGTCGAGGTGCAGCGCGACCCGTCCGGGCGGGGCCTCGCGGCCCTCGGGGACCACCGCCAGGCGCTCGCCGAAGAGCAGCAGCCGGGCCGCGCGGCGCCCCTCGGCGACCCAGTCGCGCTCGACCACGCGCTCCAGGGTGAGCCGGTCACGGCCCTGCTCGCGCAGCCACTCGCCGGCGGCCCGGGCCGAACGCTCGTCCTCGAACAGCGCGCTGATCCGGACCTGGTGCCAGAGCGGCGTCTCGCCGGGGGCCGGCTCGTAGAGGGGCTCGGCGCGGCCATCGGCGAGGCTCACCGCGCAGGCGCCGCGGGACTCGAGCGCCTCGCTGAGCCACCCGGCATGCCCGCCGTCGGCCTCGACCGTGACTCGCCACCAGCCCCCGCTCAAGGCCGGATCCCGAGCTTGCGCTCGAGGAAGTGGATGTCGACCCCGCCCTCCTCGGCGAAGGCCCCGTCGTTGAGCAGCGACTGGTGCAGCGAGGCGTTGGTCTGGATGCCCTCGATCACCATCTCGCTGAGCGCCATGCGCATCCGCGCCACCGCCGCGGCGCGGTCCTCGCCATGGGTGATCAGCTTGCCGACCAGCGAGTCGTAGTAGGGCGGCACCCGGTAGCCGCTGTAGAGGTGGCTGTCGAGGCGCACCCCGGGACCGCCCGGGGCGTGGAACAGGGTCACGGTGCCCGGCGAGGGCAGCATCCGCTCCGGGTCCTCGGCGTTGATCCGGCACTCGATGGCGTGGCCGCGGATCTGGATCTCGCCCTGGCGCCAGGGCAGCCCCTCGCCGGCCGCGATCCGGAGCTGGGCCTTGACCAGGTCGAGGCCGGTGACCATTTCGGTGACGGTGTGCTCGACCTGCAGGCGGGTGTTCATCTCGATGAAGTAGAAGGCGCCGTCCTGGTAGAGGAACTCGAAGGTGCCGAGGCCGCGGTAGCCGATCGCGGCGCAGGCCTCGGCGCAGCGCTCGCCCATCCGCGAGCGCACCGCCGGCTCGATCCCCGGGGCCGGGGCCTCCTCGATGAGCTTCTGGTGGCGGCGCTGCACCGAGCAGTCGCGCTCGCCGAGGTGGATCGCCTCGCCGGCCCCGTCGGCGAGCACCTGGAACTCGATGTGGCGGGGGCGCTCGAGGTACTTCTCGAGGTAGAGCGCGCCGTTGCCGAAGGCCGCGGCGGCCTCGGCCCGGGTGATCGAGACGGCGTTGGGCAGGGCGGCCTCGGAGTGCACCACCCGCATCCCGCGCCCGCCGCCCCCGGCCGCGGCCTTGACGATCACCGGGTAGCCGATCTCGCGGGCGATGCGCCGCGCCTCGCCGAGGTCCTCGCCGATCACCCCGTCGGAGCCGGGCACGCAGGGCACCCCGGCGGCCTTCATCCGCGCGATCGCCGAGACCTTGTCGCCCATCAGGCGGATGGTCTCGGGGCGCGGGCCGACGAACACGAAGCCGCTGCGCTCGACCCGCTCGGCGAAGTCGGCGTTCTCGGCCAGGAAGCCGTAGCCGGGGTGGATGGCGACCGCGTCGGTGACCTCGGCGGCGCTGACCACGGCCGGGATGTTGAGGTAGCTCTCGGCGGCCGGCGGCGGACCGATGCACACCGACTCGTCGGCCAGGCGCACGTGGATCAGGTCGCGATCGGCCGAGGAGTGGACCGCGACGGTGCGGATGTCGAGCTCGCGGCAGGCGCGCAGGATGCGCAGCGCGATCTCCCCGCGGTTGGCGATGACCACCTTCTGGAGCACGGCTGGGGCTAGTCGGCGGTGTCGACCAGGAACAGCGGCTGCCCGAACTCGACCGGCTGGCCGTTCTCGACCAGGACCTCGAGCACGGTCCCGGTGCAGTCGGCCTCGATCTGGTTGAGGATCTTCATCGCCTCGATGATGCACACGGTGTCGCCGTGCTCGATGCGCGCGCCGGGCTCGACGAAGGGACGCGCCCCCGGCGAGGGCGCGGCGTAGAAGGTGCCGACCATCGGCGCGGTGATCTCGTGGACGTTGGCGCGTGCGGCGGGCTCGGCGGGCGGGGCCTCGGCCGGGGCGCCCGCTGGCGCGGCGGCCGGCGGCGGCGCCGGCGCCGGGCGCGGGTGGCGCGCGAGGCGCACCGACTCCTCGCCCTCGCGGATCTCGAGCTCGTCGATACCGGAGTGCTCGAGCAGCTCGATCAGCTTCTTGACCTTGCGGATGTCCATCAGCGGCTCGCCTCGCGCTCGAGGCGGGCGCGGGCGGCCCGGTAGGCGAGCTCGTAGCCGAGCGCGCCGAGCCCGCTGATCACCCCCTCGGCGATGTCGGACAGGTAGGAGTGGCGGCGGAACGGCTCGCGGGCATGGACGTTCGAGAGGTGCACCTCGATGAACGGAACCGCGGCGGCGAGCAGCGCGTCGCGCAGCGCCACGCTGGTGTGGGTGAGGGCGGCCGGGTTGATCACGATGAACCCGGTGCCGTCGCCGGCCGCGGCCTGGACCCGCTCGACGAGCACGTGCTCGGCGTTGCTCTGCAGGCTCTCGAGCTCATGGCCGTCGGCGCGGGCCAGCTCGCCGAGGCGCGCGTCGATCGCCTCGAGGGTCTCCCGCCCGTAGTGCTCGGGCTCGCGCCGGCCGAGGAGATTGAGGTTCGGCCCGTGGAGGACCAGGATCTTCGCCATTTCCGTCAGTTTCCGTCAGATAGTGACGCGTTTATGGCAAATCCACGAACGTTCGATCATGTTAACACGAAGAGGCGAGTCCGCGAAGGCTCCCGCCGGGCCCCACGGGCGCCCTGGCCGGCAGTGCGCGAAGGGGCCCGCGCCCGCGCTGCCCCCTTCCCCGCCGGCGCGGCGCTGCGCCAGCGGCGCCGCGCCCACCGGTGAGAAATGCGCTCCAGGGTGTTAACGTCGCCGGATGGGACTGTTCCAGTGGCTGCTGCTCCTCTTCCTGCTCGTCCCGATCGTCGAGATCTACGTCCTGGTCCAGGTCGGCTCGGTGATCGGGGCGCTGCCCACCGTGGCGATGGTGGTGCTCACCGCGGTGGTCGGCGCCGCGCTGATCCGCGCCCAGGGTCTCTCGACCCTGGCCCGCCTGCAGCGCGAGCTGGAAAGCGGCGAGCTGCCGGCGCTGACCCTGATCGAGGGCGCGGTGCTGCTGGTCGCCGGCGCGCTGCTGCTCACCCCCGGCTTCGTCACCGACGCGATCGGCTTCGCCTGCCTGCTCCCGGGGCTTCGCCGCGCCCTGATCGCGCGCCTCCTCGCCGCCCGCCTCGCCCCCGGGGGCAGGCCCGCCGGGCCGGGTGCGGGCAGCGGGCCGCGCATCATCGAGGGCGAGTTCCGCCGCGAGGACGACGAGTAGCGCCC
>CAZRGU010000335.1:0-3481 GCA_964599705.1 uncultured Ectothiorhodospiraceae bacterium
TCCAGCCCGTGCGCCCCGCCACAGCGGCGTCTCGGCGCCCTCGCTTCGCGCCTCTGGCTCGACGGGGTGTCGGCTCCGCCTTCGCCGCCTTCCAGCCCGTGCGCCCCGTCACAGCGGCGTCTCGGCGCCCTCGCTTCGCGCCTCGGTGAGCGATGCGGGCCGGGGGCGGCCTCACGAGGACGCGCGAAGGTTTCGCGAGCCTTGATCCTGCTCGGTCTCGCCACGCTCGGGCTCGGCGGCTGCGAGACCATCGCCTACTACGGGCAGGCCGCCGGCGGTCACCTGCGGCTGATGGCCGCCCGCGAGCCGGTCGCGGCCCTCATCGAGGCCGCCGACACCGACCCGGAGCTGCGCCGGCGGCTGCGCCGTGCCGCGGCGCTGCGCGAGTTCGCCAGCCGCGAGCTGGCCCTGCCCGACAACGCCAGCTATCGCAGCTACGTCGCCCTCGGGCGGCGCTACGTGTCCTGGACGGTGGTCGCCACCCCCGAGCTCTCGCTCGAGCCGCGCCGCTGGTGCTTCCCGGTGGCCGGCTGCGTGAGCTACCGCGGCTACTTCGCCGAGGTCGATGCCCGGCGCTTCGCGGCGCGCCTGGCCGCCGACGGGCTCGACGTCGCCGTCTCCGGGGTCAGCGCCTACTCGACACTCGGCTGGTTCGACGACCCGCTGCTCGACACCATGCTCGCCCAGCCCGAGCACCGCCTCGCGGCGGTGATCTTCCACGAGCTCGCCCACCAGCGCCTCTACGTGGCCGACGACTCGGCCTTCAACGAGGCCTTCGCGGTCGCCGTCGAGCGCGAGGGGGTGCGCCGCTGGCTGGCCGCCCGGGCCGGCGCCGAGGAGCGCCGCCGCGCGGCCGAGGAGCGCGCCGCGCGCGACGCCTTCCTGGCCCTGGTGCGCCCGGCCCGCGAACGGCTCGCCGCGCTCTACCGCTCGCCGGCGAGCGAGGCGGCCAAGCGTGCCGGCAAGGCCCGGGTGCTGGCCGCGCTGCGCGCCGAGTTCGAGCGCGCCCGCCGGCGCCAGCCGGCCCTGGCGCGCTACCGGCGCTGGTTCGACGAGGGGCTCAACAACGCCCGCTTCGCGCTGCTCGCCACCTACGATGCGCTGCTCCCCGGCCTCGAGCGCCTGCTCGCCGAGCAGGGCGGCGATCTCGCCGCCTTCTACCGCGCCGCCGCGGCGCTCGCCGCGCTCCCGGCCGCCGAGCGCCGCGCGCGGCTCACCGCGCCGGGCCGGTGAAAGATTGGTGCGCCGCCACGAGGAGGGCGCCCAGGGGCGTGCCCGGCAGGTGCGCGGTCCTTTCACCGACGCTCAGCCGGGCCGCGGGCCGCGGGTCTCGACGAAGCGGGTGGTCATCTCGGCGCGCCGGAACTCCGGGTCATCGAGGGTGCTCCCGAGGAACTCGAGGTTGGTGCCGACGCCCTCGATCTCGGTGCCGGCGAGGGCCCTGCGCATGCGCGCGATGGCCGCCTCGCGGTCGCGGCCGCGGCAGATCAGCTTGGCGATCATGGGGTCGTAGTAGGGGGTGATCCGGTCGCCCTCGCGCACCCCGGTATCGATGCGGAGATCGGGCGAGCGGGGCGGGAAGCGCAGCCGCGCGAGCCTTCCTGGCGAGGGCAGGAAGTGCTTCTCCGGGCGCTCGGCGTAGATGCGGCACTCGATCGCGTGTCCGCTGGCGCGGTAGTCGCCCTGGGCGGCCGAGCGGAATACGCCGCCGGCCGCCTCGATCTGGCAGCGCACGATGTCGACCCCGGTGATCATCTCGGTCACCGCGTGCTCGACCTGGATGCGGGTGTTCATCTCCAGGAAGTAGAACACCTCCCGGTCGCGGTCGTAGATGAACTCGACCGTGCCGGCCCCGCGGTAGCGCTGGCCGCGCAGCAGCTCGAGGGCCGCCTCGTGCATCGTCCGCCGCACCCGCTCGGCCAGCGCCGGGGCCGGGGCCTCCTCGATGACCTTCTGGAAGCGGCGCTGGACGGTGCAGTCGCGATCGAAGAGGTGAAAGCCGCGCCCGTCGCCGAAGCCGAAGACCTGGACCTCGACGTGGCGGGCGTTGGCCACGTAGCGCTCGAGGTAGACGGACGGGTCGCCGAAGGTCCTTGCCGCCAGCCGCTGCGCCGTCTCGATCTGGGCGCCGAGCTCGGCCGGCTCCGCGACCACCCGCATGCCGATCCCGCCGCCCCCGGCGGCCGCCTTGACCAGCAGCGGGAAGCCGATCGCCGCGCCGAGGGCGTCGTGGTCGAGCGCCTCTCCGGGCTCCAGCCGCCCGCTTCCCGGGAGCACCGGGATCCCTGCGGCGGTGGCCAGCCGGCGCGCCTCGTGCTTGTCGCCCATCGCCTCGATGGTCGCCGGCTCGGGGCCGATCCAGACCAGCCCGGCGTCCTCGACGGCGTGCGCGAAGCCGGCGTTCTCGGCGAGCAGCCCGTAGCCGGGGTGCACGGCATCGGCGCCGCCGCTCGCGGCCGCCCGCAGGATCGCCGCGCCGTCGAGATAGCTCCGGGCGACCGGTGGCGGTCCGATCGGGTAGCTCGCATCGGCGCGGGTGACGTGCAGCGCCTCGCGGTCGGGCTCCGAGTACACGGCGATGGTGGCGATCCCCATCGCCCGGCAGGTGCGGATGATCCGGCAGGCGATCTCGCCGCGGTTGGCGATCAGGAGCCGCTCGATCGGTCGCATGTCAGTCCCTGAAGCTCCCGGTCCGGGCCCGATCGCCGCTTCCGGGGCCCGGGGCGGCCCGGCTCGCGGGTCCGGCGCGCCGCGCCCGGTCCGGCCGGCGCGCGCCGCCGCGCTGCCAGGCGATGAGCGCGGCGAGCAGGGCGATCGCGGTGGCATCGATCCACCACCGGTTGGCCGCGATCAGCGCGCCGGTGGCGAGCAGGACCAGCGCCAGGGGCAACGACACCGGGCGGTAGTAGAAGCGCCCACCGCCGACCGCCATCAGCATCGAGGCGACCACGCCCATGAGGAACGACCAGGCGATCTCGCCGGGGTCGGCCTCGAGGAGCACGCCGGGCCGGAACACGAAGAACAGCGGCAGGACGTACTTCATCAGCGCCAGGCGCATCGAGGTCAGGCAGATCGGCCACCAGTGGGTCTCGGCGATGACCGCGGCGGTGAACACCGCGGTGCACACCGGCGGGGTCAGCGCCGAGAGCAGCGCCGAGTAGAAGACCACGAAGTGCGCCACCAGGGGGTCGACGCCGAGGCTGATCAGGGCCGGCGCGGCGACCGCCGCGGCCAGCAGGTAGGCGGCCGTGGTCGGCATCCCCATGCCGAGCACCAGGGCCACCACCATCGACAGCACGACCCCGGCGAGCAGATTGCCGCCGCCGACGCTGATGATCCCCTCGGAGACCTTGATCCCGACCCCGGTCAGCCCGATCAGCGACAGCGCGATCTGCGCGGTGACCAGCAGGGCGAGGATCCCGGTGATGCTGAAGGCGGCGTTGATCGCGCCGTCGAGCAGCCGGGCGAGTCGCTCCCTGAG
>CAZRGU010000336.1:0-3478 GCA_964599705.1 uncultured Ectothiorhodospiraceae bacterium
GCGGCAACGTGTTCGCCGATCTCGGGTGCCCCGATGCAGATGCCCAGCTCCTCAAGGCCGAGCTGGTCTCCCAGCTCGACGAGATCATCCGCCGGCGGCGGCTGACCCAGGCCCAGGCCGCGAAGCTCCTCGGTCTCTCCCAGCCCGACGTGTCGCGTCTGCTCCGGGGAAACTTCCGCGACTACTCCGTCGAGCGACTTCTGCGCCTGCTGATGGCCCTCGGTCGTGACGTGGAGATCGTGATCCGCAAGCCCAAGGGGCGGCGAGCCGGGAGGTTGAGCATTGAAGCCGCGTAAGCGGCGAAGATGGCGGAGCTCGACGCATCGGCGAACTTTCTCCGCGAGCGCCTCGGCCTCCTGTAAGCCCTAGCCCGCATGTCTCACCGATGCGCGAAGCGAGGGCGTCGAGACGCTGTCCTGGCAGGGCGCACGGACCGGAAGGCGGCGAAGGCGTAGCCGACACTACGTCGAGCCGCCTAGAGGGAGTACGTCCTGCCAGGGCAGATGGATCCACGGCTGCGGCCGCCGCGCGCGCCGAGGCGGGGGCGGATCTTCAACATGGAAATCTCTGTTGTCTATGCAGAGATTTCCATGTAATGTCGAGCCGTGATCCCGCGCACGGACCATCTCGAGCGCCTCCGGCGGCTGCTCCGGGCGAGCCCGGTGGTGGCGCTGCTCGGCGCCCGGCAGGTCGGCAAGTCGACGCTGGCCCGCGCCCTGGCGAGGGCCTCTCGCGGCCGCTGCACGGTGTTCGACCTGGAGGACCCGCGCGACGCCGCCCGGCTCGCCGACCCGATGCTCGCCCTCGAGGACCTCCGCGGGCTGGTCGTCATCGACGAGGTCCAGCACGCGCCCGGGCTGTTCCCGGTGCTGCGCGTGCTCGCCGATCGGCCCCGCCGCCCGGCCCGCTTCCTGGTGCTCGGGAGCGCCTCGCCGGCGCTGCTGCGCCAGACCTCCGAGACCCTGGCCGGGCGGATCGCCTTCCACGAGCTGCCCGGGCTCGCCCTGAGCGAGGTCTCGCCGCGCAACCTCGACCGGCTGTGGGTCCGCGGCGGCTTCCCTCGCTCCTACCTGGCGCGCTCGGATCGCGCGAGCCTCGAGTGGCGGCGCAACTTCGTGCGCACCTTCCTCGAGCGCGACGTGCCCCAGCTCGGCATCACGATCGCGGCCGCCACCCTGCGCCGCTTCTGGACCATGATCGCCCACTACCACGGGCAGCTCTGGAACGCCTCGGAGCTCGGCCGCGCGTTCGGCGTCGCCGACACCACCGTCGCTCGCTACCTGGACGTGCTGGTCGCGACCTTCATGGTCCGGCGGCTGCCCCCCTGGGCGGCCAACGTCAAGAAGCGCCAGGTCCGGACCCCCAAGGTGTATCTGCGCGATCCCGGCCTGCTCCACGCGCTGCTCGAGCTCGGGACTCGCCACGACCTCGAGGGTCATCCGAAGCTCGGCGCCTCCTGGGAGGGGTTCCTGCTCGAGGAGGTCATCCGCCAGCTCGGCGTCGAGCCCGAGCAGTGCTACTTCTGGGCAACCCACACCGGTGCCGAGCTCGACCTGCTCGTCGTCGACGGGCGGCGCCGGCTCGGCTTCGAGTTCAAGCGCACCTCCTCGCCGGCCGTCACCCGCTCGATGCGCACCGCCATCGCCGACCTCGGCCTGACCCGCCTCGATGTCCTCCACGCCGGCAAGGAGACCTTCCCCCTGGCCGGCAACGTGCGGGCGGTGGCCGCCGCGCGGCTGACCAGCGACATCGCGCCGCTGGCAGCGGCTCGCCGCCGTAGCCGACGCCCCGGCACCGGCGAGGCTTGACGTGCGCGCGACGCGGCGTGCAGATCGACGCCCTGCTCGCCCGGCTCTCCATCCGCCACGAGCTGACCGGGATGCGCCCGATCACCGCGTCGACGGCGAGCCGATCCTTCTCCGTCGGCCTCGCGGAAGACCCGATCGAGGCCCTCGGCCTGGCGCTCGACCAGGCGCCGCACCGCCGCCTCGCTCACCCCCAGCCGCCGGGAGGACTCGGCGTTGCTCACCCCCTGATGTGTCACGCACCCGCTGGAGACGATTGCCGGCCTCCGCTGATGTGTGTAGATTGCTGTGTGGAGGAGCACACATGGCAACCAACCTGTCCATCGACCCGGAGCTGATCGAGCGTGCCCGCGTGGTCAGCGGCGAGAGGACCAAGAAGGCCGCGGTCACCCGCGCCCTGCAGGAGTTCATCGCCCGGCGCGAGCAGCGCCGCATCCTCGAGCTGTTCGCCAGCCTCGAGTGGGCGTCGGACTTCGACTACAAGGCGGAGCGCTCGCGCGATTGAGGGTGCTCGTCGACACCAGCGTCTGGTCGCTTGCGCTGCGCCGCGATGCCCCGCCCGAGGTACCTGAGGTCGCCTGCCTCCGCGGGCTGCTCGACTCCGGCGAGCCGGTCCTGATCACCGGGCTGATCCTGCAGGAGCTCCTGCAAGGCTTCTCCGGTCCGCCAGCGCGTGACCGGATCGTCGAGCGTTTCTCGGCGCTTCCCCTCATCCGCCCGGATTTCGCCGACCACGTCCAGGCCGCAGAGGTCCGCAATACCTGCCGGCGTCGAGGCGTGCAGCTCGGCACCATCGACGCGCTGCTCGCCCAGCTCTGCATCCGCCACGAGCTCACCCTGCTGAGCACCGATCGAGACTTCGTGCACGCCGCCCAGATCGTGCCCCTCAGCGTCTGGCGGGGCTGACCGTGCCCCGGCGAGGAGCACGCCCGCCCGTCTCGCTCCCCCGCGGTCGGCGTCTCTCCCTGCTCACGACGCCGCCACGTCTCCGCGGAGACCGTCGACCGCGTCCAATTCGCTCCATCCTCCGCGATCGAGTGACCGCACGGCACAAGCCAGACCGCCGGCCCTCGGCTCGACCCGCGCGCTACAGCGGTCCGGTCACCGCCCCGCCCGGACGGTTGTCTCCGCCGAAGGCGTGGATGCGGTCGATCACCGCATCGACGGCGAGCCCCCGCCGGTAGTCGATCAGCCCCAGCCCAGGCCGCCGAGGTCGCGGTGCGCGGCCAGGCGCAGCACCAGGGCGAGCGCCAGCGCCGCCGCGAGCACCCGCAGCGCGAGCGCGCGCCGGGCCGCATCGAGTCCGTGCCAGATGGCGAGCCGATCCTTCTCCATCGACCTCGCGAGCAGCACGTAGGCGAGGACGTAGGCGGTGAACGAGAAGATCCGCATCGCCAGCATCGAGGGAGGCATCACCGCGAACGGCGTCGCGTCGAAGCCGGCCGGCGCCAGCCAGGCGCCGAGCGCGACGGCCGCCGCGGCGGCGAGGAGGCGCAGCCCGGGCACCGCCCGCGACGCTACGCTACCGCGCCCCACCCGTGTTTCCCCGCGTCATCGCTTCCCTTCTTCGCCGGCCTCTCCCACCTCCAGCCATTGGATTTGGGAACCGTTTCCACTCGCGCTCAGAGTTTGTGAAAAAACCGCGCGCCGTCGCGAGAGCGTTCCGGGCCGTT
>CAZRGU010000337.1:0-3478 GCA_964599705.1 uncultured Ectothiorhodospiraceae bacterium
GCCCGGGCTACGAGGAAAGCCGCCGAGTCCCCATCACCCTGGTCGGGCGCCAGCCTGACGTTCGGCCCCGCCCCGGCAGCGAACGTCTTCTGTACCCCTGTGTTCGCTCGCCGAGCGCGCGACCGGCGGTTGTCGGGGCGCTGAGCAGGCCGATTCGAGCTCCCGGCTACCCGGCCTGGCGCCGCCCCTTGGCCGGGAGCTTGCGCGGGCGCTCCTCGCGCTGCGGGCCCCAGACCCGGCGGTAGTAGCTCTCGGCGAGCTGCAGCGCGCCGATCGGGTTGTGGGCGAGCACCCGGTCCTTGGCGACCAGCACCGTGACCAGCCCCTCGGAGTGGCGGAAGAACAGGCTGTCGTGGCCGACGCACAGGCCGAGCACCACGTTGAGCTGGCAGCCGGCGTGGTTGAGCACGGCGGCCTGCGAGACCGGGTTGCAGAGCGACTCGTGGCCGCCCGGACGGACCTTCTCGGCGTCGGCCAGGCCCACCGCCTCCTTGGGGATGTCGCCGTGCTTGCAGCACACCGAGGCGACCTCGAAGCCGTGGCTCTCGAGGATCCCGCTCAGGGTGTGGGCGAGATCGAGGAAGCTCACGCAGGTGGCGATGCCGATGCGGCGAAAGTCCATCCTGCGCGCGAAGGCGCAGATCTCCTCGACCCGGGTCCAGCGGCAGTAGCCCTCGGACTCGACCCGCGCCGACTCCTGGGCGACGCGCAGCACGAAGGGGTCGTCGTGGTAGCGGGCCCCGGCGGCGGCGACCGTCTCCGGGTCGACCCGCGACGGGCAGTAGCCCGGGCCGCGCGCCGCCGATTCCCCGTCCCTGCAGGCGCGCACCGCGCTCGGGCAGTACGCGCACCCCGGCTCCTCGTAGCGCATCGCAAGGCCTCCCGCTGCATGCCGCGACCGGATCACTGTACCCGCATTTCCAGCTGGCCCGCATATCTCACCGATCCCCGGCTGCGGTCGCCGATCCATCTGTTCTGGCAGGACGTACTCCCTGCGGGCGCCTCGATGGAGTGTCGGCTACGCCTTCGCCGCCTTGCGGTGCGTGCGCTCCGCCAGGACAGCGTCTCGGCACCCTCGCTTCGCGCATCGGTGAGATATCCGGGCGAGCGACGGGCGGCGCCGCGCTCAGGCCTCGACCAGCACCCGCATCACGTTGCCGATCAGGCGCATCCCGGCCTCCTCGCCGAGGCTCAGGATCGACTCGGGGTGGAACTGCACCGCGGCGACCGGAAGCTCGCGGTGCTCGACGGCCATCACCACCCCGTCCTCGCTCACCGCGCTGACCTCGAGGCAGGCCGGGACGCGCTCGCGCGGGGCGTGCAGCGAGTGGTAGCGCCCGGCGCGGAAGCGCGCCGGGAGCCCGGCGAGCAGCCGCCCGCCGAGCACCCGCACCTCGGCGGGCTTGCCGTGGACCGGGGCCGGCAGGACCTCGAGGGCGCCGCCGAAGTGCTCGACGATCCCCTGCAGGCCGAGGCACACGCCGAACACCGGCAGGCCGCGCGCGAGCGCCAGGCGCAGGGTCTCGTCGAGGTGGAAGTCGCCCGGGCGCCCCGGCCCCGGCGAGAGCAGCACCAGGTCGGGGCGCTCGGCCTCGATCCCGGCCGCCGCCAGCCCCCAGCGGTAGGTGACGACCTCGGCGCCGGTGCGGCGCAGGTAGCCGGCCAGGGTGTGCACGAAGGAGTCCTCGTGGTCGACCACCAGCACCCGGCGCCCGGCCCCGGCGCGCTCGCCCTCGGCCGCCGCGGCGGCCGGCGCGCGCGGCGCCTGCGGGCGCACCACCGCGTCGATCAGCGCCGAGGCCTTGAGCCGGGTCTCGGCCTCCTCGGCCTCGGGGTCGGACTCGAAGAGCAGGGTCGCCCCGGCGCGCACCTCGGCGACCCCGGCGCGGATCCGCACCGTGCGCAGGGTCAGCCCGGTGTTCATGTCGCCGTCGAAGCCGATCATCCCGATCGCCCCCCCGTACCAGGCCCGCGGCGAGCGCTCGTGGTCCTCGATGAACTGCATCGCGCGGTGCTTCGGGGCGCCGGTGACGGTCACCGCCCAGGCGTGGGCGAGGAAGCCATCGAGCGCGTCGTAGCCCTCGGCGAGCCGCCCCTCGACGTGGTCCACCGTGTGGATCAGGCGCGAGTAGATCTCGATCTGGCGCCGGCCGATGACCCGCACGCTCGCGGCCTCGCAGACCCGCGACTTGTCGTTGCGGTCGACGTCGGTGCACATGGTCAGCTCGGATTCGTCCTTGGCCGAGTTGAGCAGGGCGCGGATCCGCTCGGCGTCCTCGATCGGGGTGGTCCCGCGGGCGATGGTCCCCGAGATCGGGCAGGTCTCGATGCGCCGGCCCTCGACGCGCACGTACATCTCCGGCGAGGCCGCCACCAGGTACTCGCCCGCGCCGAGGTGGATGAGCGCCCCGTAGGGGGCGGGGTTGCGCTCGCGCAGGCGCCGGAAGACGCTCGAGGGCGGGGCCGGGCAGGGCGCGAAGAAGGTCTGGCTCGGCACCACCTCGAAGAGATCCCCGCGCCGGAAGGCCTCGCGCGCCGCGCGCACGGTGGCGGCGTACTCGCCGGGGGCATGGTCACAGTCGCGCTCCGGCACCTCGCCCGGGCGGTAGGGCTCGCCTGCGCCCTCGCGGGCGAGCCCGCGGGTCGAGGCCGCCTGCCAGGTGAACTCGTAGCGGTGCTCGGTGGCCGTCTCGCGGCGGTGGTCGACGATCCGGATCGCGTCGGGCAGGTAGAGCTGCAGGTCGCGCGCGGCGCCGTCGCGCTCGAGGCGCAGCCGGACCGGGTCGAACTGGAAGGCGAGCTCGTAGCCGAAGGCCCCGTAGAGGCCGAGGTAGGGGTCGTCGCGGGCGGCGAAGAGCGCCCCGATGGCGCGCAGCACCGAGAACACGCTCGGCTGCTTGCTGCGCAGCTCCTCGGGGAAGCGCCCCTCGGGCTCGCGCACCTCGAGGTCGATCGCCTCCGCGCTGGCCTCGAGGGCGGCCAGCGCGGGGTCGCCCTCGAGCGCCGCGGCCAGCGCCGGGAGCAGCACCACGCCGCGGGCGTTGAGCGCCGCGAGGCGCATCCGCCGCCCCCAGGCGCTGACCTCGAGCGGCGGATCGCAGAAGCCGATGTCCCAGCGCGTGTAGCGCCCCGGGTACTCGAACGAGGAGGCGAGCAGCACCCCGCGGCGCGCGTCGAGGGCGTCGATCAGCGGCTCGATGGCCCCCGCGTAGGGCAGCGCCTCGCTCTCGCGGCGCACCTCGATGCCGCCCGCGGTGCGGTACTTCTGGCAGGTGGTCTCCGTTCCCATGTCCGTGACTCCTCGCGGGCCCGACGAGACCCGGCGCCGCTGGCGGCTCGAGGCGGAACGGGATTCGGGAGGTGCGGGCCGCCTGCTGCCGCTGCGGCCCGGGGGATGCGGATGAAGCGCTGCGCCGGCCGCCGGATCAGGTCCGGCGCCACCAGCGGCGGGCGATGGTCGGTGCGGCGCTCATCGGCG
>CAZRGU010000338.1:0-3476 GCA_964599705.1 uncultured Ectothiorhodospiraceae bacterium
GGGATGCCGAGCGTCGAGCGCCACAGGGAAGTGCTCGCAGCGTGTCGCTCCGAGCCCCACCCCGCCCGTCGCGCCCCTCGCCCGAGCGACGGGGCTCTCATCGCTCAGGGGGGGCGGGCATCGGTGAGATATCGGCTAGCCGGTGGCGGCGAGCAGCAGCGCGTGGACCCGCGGGTCGGCGGTCAGCTCGGGGTGGAAGGTCGCGGCGAGCACCCGGCCCTCGCGCACCAGCACCGGCCGTCCGTCGACCCGGGCGAGGACCTCGACGGCGGGGCCGAGGTCCTCGAGCAGCGGGGCGCGGATGAACACGCAGCGCATGCCCTCGAGCCCGTCGGCCGCACCGGCGTCGACCGGCGCGGCGAACGAGTCGACCTGGGTGCCGTAGCCGTTGCGCAGCGCGGTGGCGTCGAGCACCCCGAGGACCGGTACCGGGTGGTTGCGGGCGGCACGGGCGAGCAGGATCGCCCCGGCGCAGGTACCGAGCACCGGCAGCCCGGCGCGGATCCGCTCGGCGAGCGGGCGGCGCAGGCCGAGCCGGTCGATGCCCTTGGCGATCGTGGTGCTCTCGCCGCCGGGGATGACCAGCGCGTCGAGCCCGTCGAGGTCGCGCGCGCGCAGCACCCGGGTGCTGCGCGCGCCGCAGCCGGCCAGGGCGCGCTCGTGGGCCTCGAAGTCGCCCTGGATGGCGAGCACGCCGACGCGCCTGTCCATGGCGCCAGCCCCCCGGGACCGCCGCGCTACCAGCCGCGCTCGGCGAGCCGCTCGTGCTCGGGGATGGTCGCCATCTCGAGCCCGGGCATCGCCTCGCCGAGCCCCCGCGAGGCGGCCAGCACCTCGCCCGGGTCGCGCCAGTGGGTGGTCGCCTGGACGATGGCCCGGGCGCGCCGCTCCGGGTCCTCGCTCTTGAAGACCCCGGAGCCGACGAACACCGCCTCGGCCCCGAGGGCCATGCACAGCGCGGCGTCGGCGGGAGTGGCGATGCCGCCGGCGGCGAAGTTGGGCACCGGCAGGCGGCCGAGCTCGTGGACCTGGCGGACCAGATCGACCGGGGCTCCGAGCTCCTTGGCGCGGGTCGCCAGCTCCTCGCTGGCGAGCACGGTCAGCGCGCGGATCTCGCCCATCACCTGGCGCAGGTGGCGCACCGCCTCGACGATGTTGCCGCTGCCGGCCTCGCCCTTGGTGCGGATCATGGCCGCCCCCTCGCCGATCCGGCGCAGCGCCTCGCCGAGGTTGCGCGCCCCGCACACGAACGGCGAGCGGAACTCGTGCTTGTCGACGTGGTGGGCCTCGTCGGCGGGGGTCAGGACCTCGCTCTCGTCGATGAAGTCGACCCCGAGGCTCTCGAGCACCCGGGCCTCCATGAAGTGGCCGATGCGCACCTTGGCCATCACCGGGATCGAGACCGCCTTCTGGATCCCCTCGATCACGGCGATCGAGCACATCCGGGCCACCCCGCCCTCCTTGCGGATGTCGGCCGGCACCCGTTCCAGGGCCATCACCGCGGCCGCGCCGGCGTCCTCGGCGATGCGGGCCTGCTCCGGGGTGGTCACGTCCATGATCACCCCACCCTTGAGCATCTCGGCCAGTCCGACCTTGATCTCGAAGGAGCGCGCGTCGCTGCGCCCCTCGCCGTTGCCCCCCTCGCCTGCCTGGTTCTCGCTCATCTCGGTGCTCTCCTCTCGGTTCGTCTAGACGTTGATGCTCGCCCCGCGCGAGGCCTCGGAGCGACGCCGGGCCAGCTCGCGGCGCAGCGCCTCGCCGAGGGCCGCCACGCCCCGCTCGATGGCGGCGCAGTCGGCCAGCGCGGTGGTCAGACGCAGCGCCCGCGAGGGGCGCCCGTCGTGGTGAAACTGGTAGCCGGGGGCGTAGGCGACGCCGGCCTGGTGGGCCACCGGCAGCAGGGCGCGGCTGTCGAGCCCCTCGGGAAGCTCGACCCAGACCTGGTAGCCGCCCTCGGGCTCGGTCCAGCGCGAGCCCTCGGGCAGGTGCCGGGCGAGCGCCGCGAGCAGGGTGCGGCAGCGCGCCCGCAGGGTGCGGCGCAGGCTCGCCAGGTGGCGCCGGTAGGCTCCGCAGCGCACGAACTCCGCGACCGCCGCCTGGAGCAGCAGCGCGCCGCTGAGGTCGCTCGCCTGCTTGAGGGCGAGCAGGCCGCCGATGGCCCGCCCGCGGGCGGTGATCGCGCCGACCCGCAGCCCCGGAAACAGCGACTTGGAGAACGAGAACAGGTGCACCACCGTGCCGCCGTGATCGAGCGCCGCGAGCGGTGCGACCGGCCGCCCGCGGTAGCGCAGGTCGAGCTCGAAGCCGTCCTCGATGACCGGCTTGCCGAGCCGCCGCGCGATCCCGAGCAGGGCGTGGCGATGGGCCAGCGAGGTGGTGGTGCCCATCGGGTTGTGGAAGCTCGGCATGGTGTAGAGGAGCTTGACCTCGGGGCGGCTCAGGACGCCCTCGAGGACCTCGAGATCCGGCCCGTCGGCGCGCATCGGCACCGGGACCGGGCGCAGCCCGAGACCGGTGATCGCGGCGAGCACGTTGTGGTAGGTGGGCTCCTCGACGGCGACCGAGTCGCCGGGCTCGGCGTAGAGACGCAGGGCCAGCGAGATCCCCTGGCTCGCCCCCTGGCAGAGCACCACCTCGTCGGGGTCGGCGCCGATCCCGTGCCCGGCCAGATGCCCGGCGATCGCGGCGCGCAGCGGGTCGTTGCCGCGGCTCGGCCCGTAGACCAGCAGCTCGGTGCCGCTCTCGCCGAGCACCCGGTCGAGGGCGCGCCGGAAGGCGCGCATCGGGTAGAGGCTCGGGTCGGGGGTCAGCGAGTGCAGCGGTGCGACCCCGGGCGGGGCCTCGAGTGGCGGGCGGGCATGCTCGAAGTCGAGCAGGCGCTCGACGGTCGGCGAGAAAGGAATGGCCGGTGGCGGCGGCGCCGGGGCCTGCACCGGGCCGCGCACGAAGGTCCCGCGCCCGGCCGCCGACTCGATCAGCCCCTCGCGGGCGAGCACGCCGTAGGCGTCGGCCACGGTGTCCCGGTTGACCCCGAGCTGCGCGGCCAGGGCGCGGATCGGCGGCAGGCGATCGCCGCCGGCAAGCTCTCCGCTGCGCACCGCGGCGCGGATCTGCCCGGCGATGCGCCGATAGAGCGGGCCCGTGCCGTGCGCCCCGTCAACCCAGCTCGAATCGAGTCGGATATCCATGGAAATGGAGGATAACTCCGGGACGAAAACCGTACAATCAGACATTTCAACGGAAATTATCGCCCTGGGAAAGCCCTATTATCGGGACAAGTGGGACGAGAGCGCATCGCCCACGGTTTTTTCACGAACTCTGATGGAACGGTGGCCACAGCCGTGGCTCGGCGAGCGATGCGGGCTGGCGGTCCCCTCGGCCTTCCGCCCGGCGCGGAGCGGTGGTCGCCGGGGCCGGAGGGCTCAGCCGCCGAGGAACAGGCGGCCGACGTCGGGGTTGTCGAGCAGCTCCTCGCC
>CAZRGU010000339.1:0-3474 GCA_964599705.1 uncultured Ectothiorhodospiraceae bacterium
GCTCGAGGACCGCTACACGCTCGAGGGCGGGCGGGTCTACCTGACCGGCATCCAGGCCCTGGTGCGGCTGCTCCTCGAGCAGCGGCGCCGCGACCGGGCCGCCGGGCACGCCACCGCCGGGTACTGCACCGGCTACCGCGGCTCGCCGCTCGGCGGGCTCGACCAGCAGATGTGGGCCGCCGCCGAGCAGCTCGCCGCCCACGACGTGCGCTTCCAGCCGGCGGTCAACGAGGATCTGGCCGCCACCGCCCTGTGGGGCACCCAGCAGGCCCAGCTCGACGGCGAGGGCACCTGCGAGGGGGTGTTCGGGATGTGGTACGGCAAGGGCCCCGGCGTGGACCGCTCGGGCGATGCGCTGCGCCACGCCAACCTGGCCGGCACGGCGCCGCTCGGCGGGGTGCTGGCGCTGCTCGGCGACGATCACACCTGCGAGTCCTCGACCACCTGCCACCAGAGCGAGCCGGCGATGATCGACGCGATGATCCCGGTGCTCAACCCGGCCGGGGTCCAGGAGATCCTCGACTACGGGCTCTACGGCTGGGCGCTGTCGCGCTTCAGCGGCTGCTGGGTGGCGCTCAAGTGCGTCCACGACACGGTCGAGGCGGCGGCCACCGTCGAGGTCGGCCCCGAGCGCGCGCCGGTGGTGCTGCCGGCCGACTACCGGGCACCGCCCGGCGGGCTCAACATCCGCTGGCCCGACACCCCCCAGGAGCAGGAGCGGCGCCTGCACGAGGACAAGCACGAGGCGGTGCGCGCCTTTGCCCGCGCCAACCGCCTCGACCGGGTGGTGCTCGGCGGCGAGGGCGCCCGCCTGGCGGTGGTCACCACCGGCAAGAGCTACCTCGACGTGCGCCAGGCGCTCGACGACCTGGGCATCGACGAGGTGCGCGCCGCCGAGCTCGGCCTGCGCCTCTACAAGGTGGCGATGCCCTACCCGCTCGAGCCCGAGGGGGCGCTGGCCGCCTGCGCCGGGGTCGAGCGGGTGCTGGTGGTCGAGGAGAAGCGCGGCATCATCGAGCCGCAGCTCAAGGAGCTGCTCTACGGGCGAGCGCGCGCCCCGGCGGTGGCCGGCAAGCGCGACGAGGCCGGTCGCGCGCTGCTCCCCTCGGCCGGGCGGCTCGACAGCAACGCCATCGCCGCCGCGATCGGGCGGCGGCTGCTCGCGGTGGCCGGCGACGACGAGGCGCTGCGCCGCCGGGTCGAGCGCATCGAGCAGCTCGCCGCGCGGGTCCCCGAGCCGCCGGCGATGCTGCGCCTGCCCTACTTCTGCGCCGGCTGCCCGCACAACACCTCGACCCGGGTCCCCGAGGGCAGCCGGGCGCGGGCCGGGATCGGCTGCCACTACATGGCCCAGTGGATGGATCGGGCCACCGCGCGCTTCACCCACATGGGCGGCGAGGGGGCGAGCTGGATCGGCGAGGCGCCGTTCTCGCGCCGCGGCCACGTCTTCCAGAACATCGGCGACGGCACCTACTACCACTCCGGGCTGCTGGCGATCCGCGCCGCGGTCGCCGCCGGGGTCAACATCACCTTCAAGATCCTCTACAACGACGCGGTGGCGATGACCGGCGGGCAGCCGATGGACGGGCCGCTGACCGTGGGGATGATCACCCGCCAGGTCGACGCCGAGGGGGTGCGCCGGGTGGTGGTGGTCAGCGACCAGCCCGGCAAGTACCGCGACGCACGCGATCTCGCCCCCGGCACCCGGGTCCACGGGCGCGAGCGGCTCGATGCCGTGCAGCGCGAGCTGCGCGAGGTCGAGGGGGTCACGGTGCTGGTCTACGAGCAGACCTGCGCGGCCGAGAAACGGCGCCGGCGCAAGCGCGGCCGCTACCCCGACCCGCCGCGGCGGGTGTTCATCAACGAGCTGGTGTGCGAGGGCTGCGGGGACTGCGGGCAGGTCTCGAACTGCGTGGCGATCGTGCCCCTCGAGACCCCCTTCGGGCGGCGCCGCGCGATCGACCAGTCGGCCTGCAACAAGGACTTCTCGTGCCTCGAGGGGCTCTGCCCGAGCTTCGTCACGGTGCACGGCGCCGAGCCGCGCCGGCGCACCGCCGGCCCCGAGGCGCTCGCCGTCGAGGGGCTGCCCGAGCCGGCGCTGCCGGCCCTCGAGCGGCCCTGGGGGATCGTGGTCACCGGGGTCGGCGGCACCGGGGTGCTGACCGTCGGCGCGCTGCTCGGGATGGCCGCCCACCTCGAGGGCAAGGGCTGCTCGGTGCTCGACATGACCGGCCTGGCGCAGAAGGGCGGCGCGGTCACCACCCACCTGCGCATCGCCGCGCGCCAGGACCAGATCACCGCGACCCGGATCGCGGCCGGCGGCGCCGACCTGCTGCTCGGCTGCGACCTGGTGGTCAGCGCCGGGCCCGAGGCGCTGCGCACCGTCGCGTCGGGGCGCACCCGGGTGGTGGTCAACGAGCACCGCCAGATGACCGGCGAGTTCGCCCTCGACGGCGACCTGCGTTTCCCGGCCGCCGAGCTCCGTGCCGCGCTCGAGCGGGGCGCCGGGCGCGAGCGGGTCGAGCCGCTGGCCGCCACCCGGCTGGCCGTGGCCCTGCTCGGGGACGCCATCGCCGCCAACCTGCTGCTGCTCGGCTACGCCTGGCAGCGCGGCGCGGTGCCGCTCTCGGCGGCGGCCATCGAGCGGGCCATCGAGCTCAACGGGGTGGCCGTCGAGATGAACGTCGCCGCCTTCCGCTGGGGGCGCAGGCTGGCCGTCGAGCCCGAGGCGGTGGCCGCGGCCGCCGGCCTCGAGGGGCGGCCGCCCGAGTCCGGCGAGCCGGCCGGGCTCGAGGCCCTGGTCGCGCAGCGCGCCGACTCGCTGGTCGCCTACCAGGGCGAGGCCCTGGCGCGCCGCTATCGGGCGCTCGTCGAGCGCGCCGCGCGCGCCGAGCGCGAGCGGGCCTGCGGGCTCGAGGGGCTCGCCGAGACGGTGGCCCGCGCCTACTACCGACTGCTCGCCTGCAAGGACGAGTACGAGGTCGCGCGCCTCTACACCGACGGGCGCTTCGAGCGGCGCCTCGCCGAGACCTTCGGCGCGGTGCCGCGCCTCGAGCTGCATCTCGCCCCGCCGCTCATTGCGCGCCGCGACCCGCTGACCGGGCGGCCTCGCAAGCGCGCTTACGGGCCCTGGGTGCTCGGCGCGTTGCGCCTGCTCGCGCGCCTGCGCTGGCTGCGCGGCACGCCGCTCGACCCGTTCGGCTACAGCGCCGAGCGGCGCCTCGAGCGGCGCCTGCGCCGCGACTACGAGGCGCTCGTCGAGGAGCTCTGCGCCGGGCTCGATCCGGCCAGCCACGCGCTGGCCGTCGAGCTCGCCGCCGTCCCGCTCGCCGTGCGCGGCTTCGGCCCGGTCAAGGCGCGCGCCGCCGAGGCCGCCGAGGCCCGCCAGGCCGAGCTGCTGGCGCGCTGGCGCGCCGGTGGCACGGGGCGCCCGGCGGCGGCCTGAGCGTCGCTCGGAAGACCACCACGCTCCGG
>CAZRGU010000340.1:0-3448 GCA_964599705.1 uncultured Ectothiorhodospiraceae bacterium
GGCTCTGCCCGGGACCGTAGCCCGGGCTCTGCCCGGGACCGACCCAGGGTTCGCACCAGACCTTCGCTGCCCAAGCGCGACCCGAGCGGCACGCTGGCGCCCGACGGGGACGGTGGCGGCTCGGCGGAACCCTCGTAGCCCGGGCTCTGCCCGGGACCGAGCCAGGGATCGCAGCAGACCTTCGCTGCCCAAGCGGGGCCCGCCGTCGGGCTGGCGCCCGACCTACGCCCGGGATGAAGCGTGGGATGGCGCTGGGCCGTGCGCAAACGGGCGCGTCGCCGCGGATACAACGTCGTTGCGCAGCCTGGGGACTCAATGGCTGAGTCGATGTTCGATGAGCGCTCGTGAAAAGACCGCCCGCCTGCTGCGGGCGATTTTCTTCACAGCCTCTCAGCACGCCTCGCCGAAGTCCTCGAGGTAGGCGCGCACGATCGCCTCGAGGCCCTCCTCGACCGGTAGCCCGAGGGCGGCGGCGCGCGCCGCGCGCCACTGGCTCGGCCAGCTCGCCACGATCGCCTCGACGGCCGGGTCGGGCGCGACGGCGAGCGCCGCCGCGGCCTGCTCGCCGGCCACCCGGGCGAGCGCCGCGATCATCCCCGCCACGGTCACCGAGTGGCCCGGGAAGCTCACCGCGCGGTCGGGCCCGAGGACCTCGCCGGGCAGCTCGTGCAGGGCCACCAGCCCGGCGACCACCGAGCGGTAGCCGGCGACCACCACCCGCCGCCCGGCGGCCACCGGGACCGTGTAGCGGCGCCCGGCGAGCGGCTCGCGGAACAGCGCGCTGGCGAACCCCGAGGCGGCCGCGTTGGGCGGCCCGGGGCGGATGATCACGGTCGGCAGCCGGGCGCTGCGCCCGTCGATGAAGCCCTTGCGGGTGTAGTCGTTGACCAGCAGCTCGAGGATCGCCTTGGTGGTCCCGTAGGTCGAGCGCGGGGTGTGGCGGGTCTCGTCGCCGGCCCCGGCGGCGGCGAGCTCGCCGCCGTAGACGGCCACCGAGCTGGCAAAGACCAGCCGCGGCGCCCGGGCGAGCGCCCGGCAGGCCTCGAGCAGGTGGCGCCCGCCGTCGAGGTTGACCCGCAGGGCGCCGTCGAAGTCGCGCTCGGCCCCGGCGCTGACCACCGAGGCGAGGTGAAAGACCGCGCAGTCCTCGCGCCCGAGGAGCGCCGCGACCGCGTCGCGCTCGCCGATGTCGCCGGCCACGCAGCGGACCCGTGGATCGGCGAGCAGGCGCTCGTCGGCCGGTGGCTCGGTGTCGAAGAGCAGCACCTCGTCGACCGCCTCGGGCCGCCCCGAGGGACCGGTGAGGGTCCCGCGGGCCAGCACCTCGCCGGCCAGCAGCCGGCCCAGGAAGCCCGCCCCTCCGGTGATCACGACCTGCATCCGCGCTCCTCCGCCGCCGGGGCCGGGGGCATGATAACCGCAGCCCGGCCTGCCGGCCCCCGCCTTGCCTTTCCGCGCCGCGCTCCGAATACTAGCGGCCCGGCGACCGCGCCCAGCCGGGCGGCGCCGCGCAACGCGAGGAGAGCCCACCGATGCCCATCGCCCCCGACGTCACCGCCCTGATCGGGCGCACCCCGCTGGTCGCACTGCCGCGCCTGGGCGCCGGGCTCGGCCCGCGCCTGGTCGCCAAGCTCGAGGGCCACAACCCGCTCGGCAGCGTCAAGGACCGCATCGGGCTGGCGATGATCGAGGCGGCCGAGCGCGACGGCCGACTGGTACCCGGCAAGAGCGTGATCGTTGAGCCGACCAGCGGCAACACCGGCATCGCGCTGGCCTTCGTCGCCGCGGTCAAGGGCTACCGCTGCGTGCTCACGATGCCCGAGTCGATGAGCCCCGAGCGGCGCGCGGTGCTGCGCGCCCTCGGCGCCGAGCTGGTCCTGACCGACCCCGAGAAGGGCATGAAGGGCGCCATCGAGCGGGCCGCCGAGCTGCTCGAGCAGATCCCCGGCGCGTTCATGCCCCAGCAGTTCGAGAACCCGGCCAACCCCGAGGTCCACCGGCGCACCACCGCCGAGGAGCTGTGGGCCGACACCGACGGGCGGATCGACGCGCTGGTCGCCGGGGTCGGCACCGGCGGCACCATCACCGGTGTGGCCGAGGTCATCAAGGCGCGCAAGCCCTCCTTTCGCGCCGTCGCAGTCGAGCCCGCCGACAGCCCGGTGCTCTCCGGCGGCGAGCCGGGCAAGCACCTCATCCAGGGCATCGGCGCCGGCTTCGTCCCGGCGGTGCTCGACACCGCGCTGCTCGACGCGGTGATCCGGGTCGGCAACGAGGAGGCCCTCGAGATGGCCCGCCGCCTGGCCCGCGAGGAGGGGCTGCTGGTCGGCATCTCCTCGGGGGCGGCGGTCCACGCCGCGATCGAGTACGCCCGCGGCGAGGGCGCGGCGCTCGGCCTGATCGTGGTGGTGCTGCCGAGCTTCGGCGAGCGCTACATCCAGACCCGGCTCTTCGACCCCTACCGCTACGAGGGCAGCGACGACCCGCTCGCCGGGGGCCGCGGCGATGGCTGAGGAGCGGGCCGCGAGCGGCGGCCGCGAGCCGGCCTACGTCGGCTTCTGGCTGCGGGTGGTGGCCGCGCTGATCGACTCGCTGCTGATCTCGTTCCTGATCTACCCGCTGCTCTACCTGCTGGTCGGCGCCGAGCGGCTCGCCGCCGGCCAGGTCGGCGGGCTCACCGGGCTGCTGCTCAACTTCGTGCTCCCCGCGGTGGCGATCGTCGCCTTCTGGGTCTACCGCTCGGCGACCCCTGGCAAGATGGTGGTCGGGGCGCGGATCGTCGACGCGAGGACCCTGGACAAGCCCACCACCGGGCAGCTCGTCGGGCGCTACCTCGGCTACTACGTCTCCACCATCCCGTTCGGGCTCGGCCTGCTCTGGGTGGCCTTCGACCGGCGCAAGCAGGGCTGGCACGACAAGCTGGCCGGCACCGTGGTGATCAAGGTCCGGGGCGGCTGACCCCCGGGCCCCTGGCGCTCAGAGCCCCGACGAGCGCGGGTCGCGCGCTCGGCGAGCGAACAGTGGCGCAGCGAAGGTCGGGTGCCATCCCGCGCCCGATCCCGGGCAGAGCCCGGGCTACGAGGAAGACCCTGCCCGGGACCATGCCACTCTCCTCCCGGGCAGAGCCCGGGCTACGAGGAAGGCCCTGCCCGGGGCCATGCCACGCTCCATCCCGGGCAGAGCCCGGGCTACGAGGAAGACCCTGCCCGGGACCATGCCACGCTCCTCCCGGGCAGAGCCCGGGCTACGAGGAAGGCCCTGCCCGGGGCCATGCCACGCTCCATCCCGGGCAGAGCCCGGGCTACGAGGAAGGCCCTGCCCGGGACCATGCCACGCTCCTCCCGGGCAGAGCCCGGGCTACGAGGAAGGCCCTGCCCGGGGCCATGCCACGCTCCATCCCGGGCAGAGCCCGGGCTACGAGGAAGGCCCTGCCCGGGGCCATGCCACGCTC
>CAZRGU010000341.1:0-3426 GCA_964599705.1 uncultured Ectothiorhodospiraceae bacterium
CGTCGACGCCGGCGAACTCCTTGAACAGGACCGCCTTGCCCTCCATCACCGGCATCGCCGCGGCCGGCCCGATGTTGCCGAGCCCGAGCACCGCGCTGCCGTCCGAGACCACCGCGATGCAGTTGTGGCGCACGGTGAGGTTGAACGAGGACTCGTAGTCCTCGTGGACGGCCATGCAGACCCGGGCCACCCCCGGGGTGTAGGCCATCGACAGGTCGGCGCGGGTCTTGACCGTCACCTTGGGGGTGATCTCGATCTTGCCGCCCAGGTGGATCAGGAAGGTCTTGTCGGAGACCGACTGCACGGTCACGCCCTTGAGCCGCTGGACCGCCTTGACGATCCGCTCGGCGTGCTCGGTCGAGGCGCACTCGATGCTGTAGTCGCGAATGCTGATCCCGCTGCGGATCTGGACCAGGTCGATGGCCGTGATCACGCCGCGGGCCCGGCCGATGGCCGAGCTGACCCGCGCGATCCAGCCCGACTCGTGCGGGTACTCGAGGCGCATCGTGATCGCGTACTGGGCGCTGGTGCTGCCGTTCGACATCTCCCTTGCCTCCCCTGATCCCCGGTGGTGAATTTCGGATTATACCCGGGCCCCGGGTCCGGTCACCTCGCCAGGGTCAGCTCCGCGATCAGCCCCCCACCGGGGCGCGGGCGCAGCACCAGGTCACCGCCGTGGGCGCGGGCCACGTTGCGGGCGATGCTCAGCCCCAGGCCGGTGCCGCCCGAGTCGCGGCTGCGCGACGGCTCGAGGCGGTAGAAGGGCTCGAAGACCCGCTCGATCTCGGCGGCCGGGATCCCGGGGCCGCGATCGAGCACCGCGATCCGGACCCGCTCCGGCTCGACCTCGACCTCGACCTCGGCCTCGCCGCCGGCGTAGCGCAGGGCGTTGTCCACCAGGTTGCTCAGGCAGCGCTTGAGGGCCAGCGGGCGGGCCTCGCAGGTCACCCCCTCGGCGCCGCTCACCCGCAACCGGTTGCCCGCCGCGCCGGCATCCTCGGCGATGCTCTCGAGCAGCGCCCCGAGGTCCACGGTCGCCGGCGCCTCGCGGCTGTCGGTCCCGCGGGCGAAGGCGAGCGCGGCGTTGACCATCTGCTCCATCTCGCCGATGTCGGCCACCAGCCGCTCGCGGGTGGCCGGCTCCTCGATCAGCTCGGCGCGCAGGCGCATCCGGGTCAGCGGTGTCTTGAGGTCGTGGGAGACCGCGGCCAGCACCCGCGAGCGCTCCTCGACGAGGCGGGCGATGCGCCGCTGCATGGTGTTGAAGGCACGGGCCGCGCGGCGCACCTCGAGCGGTCCGCTCTCGGGCAGGGGCGGCGCGCCGATGTCGCGCCCCAGGGCCTCGGCCGCGGCGGCCAGGGTGGCCAGCGGGCGGGTCACCCGGCGCACCACCAGCAGCGCGATCGCCACCACCGAGACCAGCAGCACGGCGATGCTGGCCAGCAGCCGCAGCGGGCGGCCGAAGAACTCGCGCGGCACCCGGTGCTCGAAGCGCACCCAGGTGCCATCGCGGAGCTGCGTCTCGATGCGCAGCGCGACCGGGCGCGGCCAGCCGAAGCCCATCATCCTCCCCATCCGTCGCTGCATCGCCGGCGGCATGGCCATCCCCGGCGGCATCGGCATCGGCATCGCCGCCAGCGCCTCGCCTGGCCCCTCGAGGACCTCGACGCGCAGCGGGCGCCCGGCGCCGAGCCGGCGCGCGAGCAGCGTGCGCAGCAGCGCCACGGCCGCCGGCGGCCGCCCTCCCTCGGGGCGCGGCGGGCTGAGCGGGCGCGGGCTGAGCCGTACCCGCAGCAGCGGGTTGCGGAAGGCCGCCGCGACCCGCTCGCGCTGGCGCGGCGGCAACGCCTCGAGCAGCTCGACCAGGGTGGCGATGCGCTGCGCGCTCTGCCAGCCGACCGCGTCGCGCAGCACCCGGCCGCGATCCTGGAGGTGCAGGGCGAGGCTGGCGACCTGGGCGAGCAGCAACCCGGCGACCAGCACCACCACCAGGCGGCCGAACAGCGACTGGGGCAGCAGGCGCATCAGTCGAGCGGGCGCACGTCGGCGGCGAGCACGTAGCCTGCGCCGCGCACCGTCTTGATCAGGCGCGGCTCGCGCCCGGCGTCGCCGAGCTTGCGCCGCAGCCGGCTGATCTGGACGTCGATGCTGCGATCGAGCGGGTAGTGCTCGCGCCCCTGGGTCAGATCCATGAGCTGGTCGCGGGTCAGCACCCGGCGCGGGCGCTCGACGAGCACCTGCAGGAGCCGGAACTCGGCCCCGCTCAGGGCCACCACCACGCCCTCCGGCGAGCGCAGGTGGCGGGCGTCCAGATCGAGCACCCAGCCGGCGAACTCGACCCGGTGGACCTCGCGCAGTGCCGGGCTCTCGCCGGGGACCATCCGCGCGCGGCGCAGCACCCCCTTGATGCGGGCGATCAGCTCGCGCGGATTGAAGGGCTTCGGAAGGTAGTCGTCGGCGCCCATCTCGAGGCCGACGATGCGATCGGTCTCCTCGCCGCGGGCGGTGAGCATGATCACCGGGATGCTCGAGCTGGCACGAAGCTCGCGGCACAGCTCCAGCCCGTCCTCGCCGGGCAGCATCAGGTCGAGGACGATCAGATCGACGTGGGCGCGGCCCAGCGCCGCGCGCATCGCCCGCCCGTCGCCGACCGCCGTGACCCGGAAGCCGTTGCGCTCCAGGTACTCGCCGAGCAGCGAGCGGATGCCGGGATCGTCATCGACGACCAGGATGTGATCAGGGCTGCTCATCGTCCATCTCACCGACCCACGGGACGCCGGGCCGCCGCTCCCGGCGACGCCGCAAGCCGGGGTGGGCGGTGGGGCTGGCCCCGGAGCGACCGTCGCCAGGCAGGGATGCCGAGCGCGAGCCCATAGGGACCCATTCACGGCGTGTCGCTCCGGGGCCTGCCCCGCCGCCCGCCCCGGCGAGGAATGGGCACCTCATCCACCACCCCTCCGTCTCCGCCCCGCATCGCCCGGCCGAGACACGCGGAGACGGTCCGCCGGCGCGCCGCCGGGCACCACGCGCCGGCCCCTTTGTAACCCGGCGGGTGCGACCGGTGGCGAGCCGATTGTAACGAAGCGTTACCGCTCGCCTGCGGCGCAACACTTCGTTACCGAAGGCGCGCCGCTGACATGCTGCCGTTACCGGCCGCTGCTTCAATCCCAGCCACGCAAGCGGCACACACCACACAGGAGAGCAAGCCATGAAGCGCAACACCAAGCTCGCACTGATCCTCAGCGGGGCCCTCGGGGCCGGCCTGGCCACCGCGGCGTTCGCCCACGGCGGCGGGGACGGCGGCTGGGGCGGTGGCTGGGGCGGCTACCGCGGCGGGATGATGGGCCCGGGCATGATGGGCGGCGGCATGATGGGACCGGGCGGCTACGGCCCCGGGATGATGGGACCGGGCGGCTACGGCCCCGG